>DASQNG010000001.1:0-11715 GCA_035645095.1 Gaiellaceae bacterium
CGGCTGATGCCGGTGTTCGAGTCGCTGGCGCCCGAGAACGGGTGGGCGCACGTCGGGACGTCCGGCGCGGGGCACTTCGTGAAGATGGTCCACAACGGGATCGAGTACGGCCTGATGCAGGCGTACGCCGAGGGCTTCGACCTGATGTACCACTCGGAGTTCGACCTCGACCTGAGCGAGATCGCCGGGATCTGGCGCTACGGCTCCGTGGTGCGCTCGTGGCTGCTCGAGCTCCTGCACGCCGCGATGGAGCAGCACGGCGACCACCTGGAGGAGATCGCAGGCTACGTCGAGGACTCCGGAGAGGGTCGCTGGACGATCAACGAGGCGATCAACCAGAACGTCCCGGTGCCCGTGATCAGCGCGGCGCTCTACGCGCGCTTCGCCTCCCGGCAGGACATCAACTTCGCGGCGAAGGTCGCGGCGGCGCTCCGCAACCAGTTCGGCGGCCACGCCGTGAAGGCCGTCGAGGAAGCCAAGGCCGGCCCCGACCCGCGGTGAGCGAGGCGGCCAACCCGCTCGCCGAGGGGCTGCGGCTGCGGCGGACGCCGGAGTCCTGCGCGTTCGTCATCTTCGGCGCCTCCGGCGACCTGACGCAGCGGAAGCTCTTCCCGGCGCTCTATGCGCTCGCGTCGCGCCGCCTGCTTCCGGAGCGCTTCGGCGTCGTCGGCGTCGCGCGCACGGAGCAGACGACGGAGGCGTGGATCGACTCGATGGAGGAGGCGGTTCGCGAGCACGGCCGGGACGAGTTCGACCCCGAGGTGTGGGAGGGGATCGCGTCCGGCATGCGCTACGTCACGACCGACTTCGGCGACGCCGAGGGGCAAGACCAGGTCGTTGCCGCGCTGAACGGGCTCGACGACGAGCGGGGCACCGCCGGCAACCGGCTCTACTACCTCGCGGTCCCGCCGGCAGCGTTCACCACCATCGTCACGGCTCTCGGCGAGCGGCGCGGTGCGGAGGGCTGGACGCGCCTGATCGTGGAGAAGCCCTTCGGCCACGACCGTGCGTCCGCGAGCGAACTGAACGAGACGCTGCTGGCGCACTTCGAGGAGGACGAGGTCTTCCGAATCGACCACTACCTCGGCAAGGAGACGGTCCAGAACATGCTCGCGCTCCGGTTCGCGAACGGGATCTTCGAGCCGATCTGGAACCGCCAATTCATCGACCACGTCCAGATCACGGTGGCGGAGTCGCTCGGCATCGAGGGGCGGGCGGGGTTCTACGAGCGCGCGGGCGCGATCCGGGACATCTTCCAGAACCACCTGCTGCAGCTCGTCGCGTTGACGGCGATGGAGCCGCCGATCGACTTCACTGCCGACTCCGTCCGGAACGAGAAGGTGAAGGTGCTGCGCTCGGTGCACACGCCGAGCCCGAAGTCGGTCGTCCGCGGCCAGTACGGGGCGGGCTACGTCGAGGGCGAGGAGGTGCCGGCCTATCGCGAGGAGGACGGCGTCGCGCCCGACTCGCTCACGGACACCTACGTCGCCGCGAAGCTCTACGTGGACAACTGGCGTTGGGCCGACACGCCGTTCTACGTGCGCGCCGGTAAGCGGATGCCGCGGCGGGAGACGACGATCGCGATCCAGTTCCAGCGGGCCCCGCACCCCCCCTTCGCGGAGATCGCCGGCGACGGGCTGCGCCCGAACGTGCTCCTGATCCAGGTGCAGCCGGACGAGGGGGTCGCGCTCGCGATCGGCGCGAAGGTGCCCGGACAGGGCATGTCTATCCGCACCGTGCACATGGACTTCCTCTACGGCGGGACCTTCCGGACGGGGCTCCCGGAGGCGTACGAGCGGCTGATCCTCGACGCGATGCTCGGCGACGCCACGCTCTTCACGCGCGCCGACGAGGTGGACGAGCAGTGGGCGCTCGTGGACACGATCGCTGCGACCTGGCGGCGCGACCGGCCGGTCTTCCCGAACTACGAGGCGGGATCGTCCGGGCCGCGGGCCGCCGACGAACTGATGCACCGCGACGGCCGCTCCTGGCGGCGCCACTGACGGTGAGCGTCGTCGCGGAGGTGAGGGCGCAGCTCGAGGAGCTGCGGGTGCAGGAGGCGGCGGACGGGACGCCGGACCTGCGGACGAGCGTCATGACACACGTCGTGTGGGCGTCGCCGAAGTGGGCGGATGCCGCGCGCGAGACGCTTGCGGGACTGGAGGAGCGGCATCCGTCGCGCACGATCCTCCTGCTTCCGGAGCCCGGAAAACGGGACTTCATCGAGACGACCGTCTCGATGAAGTGCTTCGCGAAGCGCGGGCTCTCGCACGAGGTGTGCTCCGAGGTGATCGAGCTGCGGCTCGGTGGTCGGCGGGCGCAGGGGCCCGCGTCGATCGTGCAGCCGCTCCTCATCTCGGGTCTCCCGACCTTCGTCCGCTGGCGCGGCGAGCCCGAGTGGGGGACCTCCGAGCTCGAGCAGCTCGTCGACGTCTGCGACCGCCTCGTCGTGGACTCGTCCGAGTGGCGCGGGCTGCCGGGTGCATATGACGATCTCGCGCAGCTCTTCGACCTCATCGCGGTCTCCGACATCGCCTGGGGCCGCGGTCGCGAGTGGCGTGGCCGCCTTGCCGGGCTCTGGCCCGGTATCGCGGACGTCGAGCAGCTCTCGGTCACCGGGCCGCGCGCCGACGCACTCCTCCTCGCGGGCTGGCTGCGCTCTCGCCTGCGCCGCGACGTCGCGCTCCGGCACCGTTCGGCGCGCGAGGTGACGCGGGTCGCCGTCGACGGCGAGGCCGTGACGGCGCCGGCGGGCTGGCCGCCGAGCGCGAGCGACCTGCTCTCGGAGGAGCTCGACAACTTCACGCGTGACCCGATCTACGAGGACGCGGTATGCGCTGCACAAAATGTGTAGATCAGTTCTACTAATTATGTAGACACGCTTCACGGCTCATAGACTAGGCGGCTGTGGCGCGGATCGTCTCGACGGTGCTCGTGGTCGCGCTGCTGACCGGGACCGCTGCCGCCTTTGCGCTCACGGAGGGGCTGAAGCTCCAGCCGAGCCCGATCCGCGGCGTGCAGGTGGCGAAGGTCTTCTCGCCGATCTGCGCGTGCGAGACCGAGACCGCCTCGATCAGGATCCGACTCCGCCGCGCCGAGGTCGTCGACATGACGGTCCTGGACGAGCGCAAGAACGAGGTCTCCACCGTCGTCCGCCGTGAGCCGTACTCCGCCGGCTGGGCCGAGTTCGCGTTCACCGGGCGCGACGACGACGGCGCGGTGCTGCCCGAGGGCGTCTACCGAGCCCGCGTCCACCTCGGCCGTGAGCGGCGGACGATCGAGCTCCCGAACGACATCCGCATCGACGTGACGCCGCCGGTCGTCGAGGCGTGGGACGTCCGGCCGCGCGTCTTTTCGCCGGACGGCGACGGGCGTGCGGACCGTGTTGTCGTCCGCTACCGGGTGGACGAGCCGGCGCGCGGGATGCTCTTCGTGGACGGCGAGCGACGCGGGCTGACGAAGTTCGCGCGCACCGAGGACGTGCTCCCGTGGTACGGCAAGGTCGACGGCCGTGCACTCGACCCCGCGACCTACGCCTTCACGTTCGCCGCCCGCGACCCCGCCGGGAACGTGTCGGAACGCTCGCAGCCCGTCCCCGTGCGGATCCGCTACGTCACGCTCGGCCGGAACCGCATCGAGGTCCGGGCCGACGCCACCTTCGCGGTCCGCGTCTCCTCCGACGCCGTCCGCGTCCGGTGGAGGCTCGGGCGGCGCAGCGGCGAGTCCGCGCCGGGGACGCTGCGCCTGCGCGCGCCGCAGCGCCCGGGGCGACACACGCTCACCGTGACGGCGAACGGCCGCAGCGCCAGCGCCGCCGTCTTCGTGCGCGAGCGCCGCCGGTGAGCGAGCTCGCGCGAGTCGCCGGGCCACTCGGCTGCGCCGGGCTCGTGGTGCTCCTGCTCGCGACACGCCGCGACCTCAGACTGGTCGGCCTGGGTGCATGGGCCGTCGGTGCGTTCGGGCTCGCGGCCTACCTCGCCCCCGGCGGCCACCGCACGCTGCTCGTCGCGGCCGCGCTCGTCGGGATCGCGTTCGCAGCGGCCGCGGGCGCCGCGCTCCTGCGCTGGCCGTGGGCCCTCGCGTTCGCCACCGTTTTCCTGCTCCCGGTGCGCGTGCCGGTCACGATCGGCGACGAGGAGGCGAACCTGCTGTTGCCGCTCTACGCAGTCGTCGCTGCGTTCGCAGTCTCGCTCGCGTGGCAGCTCGCTCGCGGCGACGGCGACGGCGGCGTCCGCGAGCTCGGGGCTGCCGCGACGCCGCTCGCGGCCCTGGTGGGCTGGACCGGTCTCTCGCTGCTCTGGACGGACGACCTGCGCGAGGGCGCGATCGCCCTCCTCGCCTTCGTGCTCCCGTTCGCGCTGCTGGCGCTCGGCTTCGCGCGGCTGCCGTGGCGCGAGGCGCGGCTGCTCGGCCTGTACGGCGTCTTCGCCGGCACCGTGTCCGCGTACGCCGGCGTCGGCATCTACCAGTGGGTCGCACGCGACGTCTTCTGGAACCCAAAGGTGATCGTCCCGAACGCCTACGCGCCGTTCTACCGGGTCAACTCCGTCTTCTGGGACCCGTCGATCTACGGCCGTTACCTCGTGCTCGGGATCCTGGCGACGCTCGCCCTCGTGCTCGTCGGGCTGCGCCGCAACCACCTCGCCGCGGCGGTGGCGTTGATCCTCGTTGCCTGGGTCGGCCTCCTCTTCTCGTTCTCGCAGTCGAGCTTCGTCGCGCTCATCGCGGGCGTGCTCGCCGCTGCGACCGTGACGTGGCGCTGGCGGGCGGCGCTCGCGCTGGGGCTGCTCGCCGCGCTCGTGATCTCCGTCGGCTTCGCAACGCCGCAGGTGCGGAGCCAGCTGCTCGACAAGTCGCGCGCAGGCATCGACGCCGCCACGAGCAGCCGCGCCGGCCTCGTCGCGAACGGGATCCGCATCGCCGCGGACAACCCGGCCGTCGGTGTCGGCGTGGGGTCGTTCAAAGCCGCCTACGCGGAGCGCGTGGGGCTCGCCGGTCGCGAGCCGCGGCGTGCGGCGTCGCACACGACCCCGGTGACGGTGGCGGCGGAGACCGGGCTGCTCGGCCTCGTCCTGCTCGCGTGGCTGGGCGTCGTGGGTGTCGGCGCGCCGCTCCTCGGGTCGCATCGCGGCGCTGCGGGCCGCACGGCCCTCGTCGCGGGCCTTACGCTGGGCGCGGTCGTCGTGCACAGCTTCTTCTACAACGCCTTCTTCGAGGATCCCGCGAGCTGGGCGCTGCTCGGATTGGGCGCGCTCGCGCTCACGCGTCGGGCCCAGGAGGAGGACGCGGGCGTGGTGCCGGCGTGATCGAGGCGTGGAAGCGAGTGCTCGTGCTCGCCCCGCACACCGACGACGGCGAGTTCGGCTGCGGCGGCACGATGGCGCGCCTCGTGGAGGCGGGCGTGGAGGTGCACTACGTCGCGTTCTCGATCGCGACGCGCTCGCTGCCGCCGGGTTTCGCGCCGGACACGCTCGCGCGCGAGGTGCGCGAGGCGACGGCTGTGCTCGGCATCCCCGACGCGCAGCTCACGGTGCACGACTTCGACGTCCGGACGTTCCCACAGCACCGGCAGGACCTGCTCGAGCTGCTCGTGGGGTTGTGGGAGGAGCTGCGGCCCGACGCGGTCTTCCAGCCGTCGCACCACGACGTCCACCAGGACCACCAGACGATCGCGCAGGAGGGCCTCCGCGCCTTCAAGCGCACCACGGTGCTCGGCTACGAGATCCCGTGGAACAACTTCGACTTCTCGTACGGCGCCTACGTTGCGCTCGAGCGGCCGCACGTCGAGCGGAAGGTCGCCGCGCTCGAGCGCTACGCCTCCCAGCAGCACCGCCGCTACGCGAACGGGGAGTACGTGTGGAACCTCGCCCGCGTGCACGGCATCAACGTGAACCGAGAGTATGCCGAGGTCTTTCAGGTCTACCGCATCGTGGCCTAGCCGCCGCCGCCGCCGGCGGAGCGCGCATTGTCGACAGGGGCGCGCCGACATGAGAGGCTGTCGCCGTGTCGGGGGAGACGCCTTCGGCGCCCGCGGCGCCGACCGTCGAGGAGGTACGCCGGATCGCGCGGATCGCGAGCCCCGTGCTCCGGAACCTCGAGATCACGCACTGCTACGCGCGGCTCGCAGCAGCCTTCGTGGCACACGGCGGGGAGGGCGCGAACTGGTGCACGTACGCGACGTGGGCGTCGAAGCAGGCCGGCAGCACGATCCGCGGCGAGGATCTCTTCGGCGAGATCGGGCGCAGGCTCACGCACGAGCGCTGGCTGCTGCGGCCGTTCGCGACGCTGTGGCGGCGGCTCCTGCGGCGCGGACTGTTCGAGCGCGACACCCGGCTCGGCCGCCTGACCGCAGAGATCCACACGCCGTTCGACGCGGTCGAACGGGCGAGCGACGCGGTTGCGCGCGGCAACCTGAAGGTCTTCGAGGAGATCGGGCTCGAGTTCGCGCGTTACCTGCACGAGTGCCCGCCCGGCGACGGGGCCGACTCGGAGGCGTGCCGGCGCTTCCTGGAGGGGCTGCGGCCGGGCGAGCCGCCCGACGGCCAGCTGTACCTGCGCCGCGCTTTTGCACGCTACACCCGCGCCCGAAACGAGCCCGACGCGAGGCGGCGGGCGGAGCTGACGGTGCTCGCGAACCTGGAGGTCGGCTTCCACGAGCAGACGCGCCTGCAGCCGGAGATCCTCGAGGCGCTCGACGCCGCGTACGCGACGGAGACCGAGCTCGGGCAGCGGGCACTCGTGGCGGCGTTCCCCACGGCCGCGCGACTCTGGCCGATCGTGCGGCGACCGGCCGCCGCCGTCCTCGGCGCGGTGGCTGCGCGCGTGCAGCGGGCCGCCGCGCGGGTCGCACGCGAGGTGATCACGGAGTCGTTCATGGTGCTCTCGGTCCCGGACCGCATTCTCGCGCTCGGGACCCATCTCGCCGACCCGTACCCGGACGCGCTCCGCGAGCCCAGGGACGAGGAGCTGCTCGAGCTGCTCGGCCGCTTCGAGCCGGCGCCGCCGGCGCACGACGACTGCGGCGCCCGCGACTGGTCCGACCTGCGGCAGCGGATGCACTACATCGTGCACCTCTTCTGCGCCTTCCACCTGAGCGACTCCCTGGCGCGGCCGCCGTTCACCCCGGCGCAGGTGGCGAGCCTCGGCCGCGGCGTCATCCCCGACGGTACGTTGTAGAGCGGCGACTCCGGCGCGCGGCGCCTTGACTGGCGCCGCCGGAACATCGAATCTCACGGACGTGGCCGCACGGAGCGACGTGCCTGTGGGTCGGGCCGACCGGCTCGCCGAGACGCCGCTGCTGCGGGGCGCCTCTCCCGAGGCGCTCGCGCAGCTCCTGGAGTCGGCGCGCGAGGTTCGTCTCGCCGCGCGCGAGTGGCTCTTCCACGACGGTGACGTCGGCGACCGGCTCTTCGTCGTGCTGTCCGGACGCCTGCACGTGGTCGGGGCCGAGGGCAGGCTCCTCCGGGAGGTCGGCGCCGGCGCCGTGCTCGGCGAGCTCGGCGTTCTCACCGGCGCGCCGCGCTCCGCCTCGGCGCGGGCAGTGCGGGACAGCCGGCTGCTCGAGCTCGACGCGGGGAGCTTCACGCGCCTCGTGGCGGCGGACGGTGCCTTCGCGCTGAGCGTGGCGCGCGAGCTCGCCCGGCAGCTGCAGGCGAGCGGAGGACTCGCCCTCCCGGAGACGCGGCCGCGTGTCTTCGGCGTCCTCTCCGCCGGGGCGGGGGACGGCGCCGCCTTTGCCGCACAGCTCGAGTCGTGCCTGAGCAGGTGGGGGAGCGTCGAGACGCTGGACGGCGGGGAGGCCGAGCCGGAGCGCTACGCCGAGGTGCTCGACGCGGCCGAGTCGCGCCACGCGTACGTCCTGCTGCTCGACGGGGCAGGGGCCTGGGGCGACTTCGTGCAGCGGCAGTCCGACCGGCTCGTTCTCGTGGGTGCGGGCGAGCCGCCGGCCGGGCTCGACTCGCTGGACGCACCCGAGCTCGTACTCGTCGGCGTCGAGCCCTCGCGGGTCGCGGCGTGGCTCGACGCCGTACGGCCGCGGACGCACCACGTCGTCGCAGCCGGCTCGCCGGGCCAGGCGGCGCGGGTTGCGCGGCGGCTGACGGCGCGGTCGCTCGGGCTCGTCCTCTCCGGCGGCGGTGCCCGCGGCTTCGCCCACGTCGGTGTCCTCGGCGCGCTCGCCGAGGCCGGCTTCGAGCTCGACCGGGTGGGCGGCTGCAGCATGGGGTCGTTCGTGGCCGCGCTCGCGGCGCTCGGCCGCCCCGCCGACGAGATCCGCTCCCACTGCGCAGACGAGTTCGTCCGCCGCTCGCCCTTCAACGACTACACGCTGCCGCGCGTGGCGCTCATCCGCTCCCGGAAGGCGCGCGCGATGCTGGAGCGGGTGTTCGGCCCCGAGCTCGTCGAGGCGACACCTGCGTCGCTCTACACCGTCAGTGCGGACCTGTTGTCGAGCCGCGTCGTCGTCCACCGGCGCGGGCCGATCTTGGAGGCGGTCGGCGCCAGCATGTCGATCCCCGGCGTGGCGCCGCCAGTCCGGCGAGCCGGCCGACTCCTCGTCGACGGCGGCGTCCTCAACAACCTGCCGGTCGACCACATGGCCGACACCGACGAGGGCCCGATCGTCGCGGTCGACGTGATCCGGCGGCTCGACGCAGGCGAGGACGGCGAGCCGCCGCTGCTCTCGATCGCCGAGACGCTGGCGCGGGCGACCGTGCTCGGGTCGGTGGAGCGGGCGGAGCGGAACCGGCGGCTCGCGCTCCTACTCGTGACCCCCGAGGTGGAGCGGGTGGGGCTGCGGGAGTGGTCGGCGCTGGACGCAGCCGTCGAGGCCGGCCGCGCCGCCGCGCTGCGTGCGCTCGAAGACGGCGGTGCCGAGACGCTTCGCGCCGCGCTCGACGCGCGCCACTAGAGCCGGGCCGCCTTTCCGGGAGAATGCGGGGTATGCCCACAACCGACGGAGCCGCCGGCGATGCGGCGTCGATCGTCCCGTTCGTCCCGCGGCTGACGATCGAGTGGCTCCGCGACGAGCCCGACCGCCTGGCACGGGAGGTCGACGGGACGCTCGCGTTCGTCGACATCTCGGGATTCACGGCGATGTCGGAGCGCCTCGCGCGCTTCGGCAAGGCCGGTGCCGAAGAGGTCACGGGCGTGATGAACGCTGTCTTCGCCGCGCTGCTCGAGGAGGCGTACGCGTACGGGGGCGGGCTCCTGAAGTTCGGCGGCGACGCCCTCCTCCTCCTCTACGAGGGGGAAGACCACGCGTCGCGGGCGGCCGCAGCGGCTCATTCGATGCGGCGGCTGTTGCGGGCGATGGGGAAGCCGAAGACGTCGGCGGGTGCGGTGACGCTGAAGATGCACGTCGGCATCCACAGTGGGCTCCTGCACGTCTTCCTGGTGGGCGACTCGCACCGCGAGCTGCTGATCGCGGGGCCCGAGGTGAGCCGAACGGTGGAGATGGAGGCGACGTCGGAAGCCGGCGACATCCTGCTCAGCCCGGCGACGGCGGCGCTCCTCGACCCGAAGGCACTCGGCGAGCCGAAGGGCGGCGGCATCCTGCTGAAGGGCGCGCCCGCCGCCGAGCGAAGTCGCCGTGACCTCCCGGACGTGTCGGGTCTGCCGCTCGCAGAGGCCGTGCCGCGGCCGGTGCGCGCGGAGCTGACGGCCGGCTTGCTCGAGGGGGAGCACCGGCACGCCGCGATCGCGTTCGTCCGCTTCTCGGGGACCGACGCGCTCATCGCCGGGCGGGGACCCGCCGCGGCCGCGGCGGCGCTCGACGAGCTCGCGCGGACGGTGCAGGAGGCGGCCGACCGTTACGAGGTCACGTTCCTCGAGACCGACATCGACCGCGACGGGGGCCGGATCGTCCTCGTCGCCGGTGCGCCGCAGACGACGGGGGAGGACGAGGAGCGGATGCTCCGCGCCGTCCGGGCTGTCCTCGACGCGCAGCCGCCGTTGCCGGTGCACGTCGGCGTCAGTCGCGGCCGCGTCTTCGCCGGTCAGGTCGGAGCCGCCTTCCGGCGCACCTACACGGTGCTCGGCGGCACCGCCGCCACGGCGGCCCGGCTGATGGCGAAAGCCGGCGAGAACCAGATCCTCGTCGCGGCCGACGTCCTCGCGAGGAACGCCGCGCCGTTCGAGACGACGGAGCTCGAGCCGTTCCGGGTGAAGGGCAAAGCCGAACCGCTACGTGCGTCGGAGCTCGGCCCGCTGCTCGAGTGGGGCGAGCCGGCGGCCTCGGCCGCTCCGGTGCGGAAGCTGCCGTTCGTCGACCGCGAGCGCGAGCGCGCCGTCCTCGGCGCCTCCGTCGTCCCGGTGCGAATGGGCTTCGGAACGTTCGTCGAGCTGATCGGCGAGCCGGGGATCGGCAAGTCGCGCCTGGCGGAGGAGCTGCAGGAGCTCTGTGCGGACATGACGACGCTCACCGTCAGCTGCGACCAGTACGCGTCGTCCACCCCGTACCGCCCGTTCCGGAACGTGCTCCGGTCGCTGCTCGGCGTCGAGCTGGAGGGCAGCCCGGAGGCGAATCTCGACACCCTCGGCGACCGGCTCGCGGATCTCGACCCCGACCTCGAGCCGTGGGCGCCGCTGCTGGCGGCTCCGCTCGACGTCGAGGTGGCGTCGACCCCCGAGGTGGACGACCTCGAGCCGGCCTTCCGGCGGGCGCGCCTGCACGGCGTCGTCGCGTCGGCGCTCGGGAACCTGCTCTCGGAGCCGACGCTGCTCCTGCTCGAGGACGTGCACTGGATGGACGAGGCGTCGTCGGAGCTGCTGCGCCACCTCGGGACGCAGCTCCCGACGAAGCCGTGGCTCGCGTGCGCGACGCGGCGGCCGATCGAGGGCGGGTTCCTCGCGGCCGAGGGCACGCCGCCACTCCCGGCGATGACGCTGCGGCTCGAGCCGCTGCCGGAGGCCGACGCGAAGACGCTCATCCAGGCCGCGGCCGGCGAGCGGCCGCTCGCGGACGAGGAGTTGGCGGCGATCTTCGAGCGTGGCGCCGGCAACCCGCTCTTCCTGCAGGAGCTCGCCGCGGCCGACGAGTCCGGTGACGAGGGCGAAGACCTGCCCGACAACGTGCAGGCGCTCGTCGCGACGCGGATCGACAAGCTCGCGCCGCACGACCGAGCGCTCCTCCGCTGGGCATCGGTGCTCGGGACGTCGTTCTCCGGCGTCATGATCGCCGCCGTCCTCGCGGACGATCCCGAGGCGGCGTCGGACTCCGAGGCCTGGGATCGGCTCGCCGAGTTCGTCGAGCGCGACCCCGACGTCGCCGGCGCGTTCCGCTTCCGCCACGCGCTGATCCGCGACGCCGCCTACGACGGCCTCTCGTTCCGCCGCCGCACCGAGTTGCACGCGCGGATCGCCGAGGTCGGCGAGGCGCGCTACGCCGACCGGACGCACGAGGTCGCCGAGCTCCTCTCGCTGCACTTCTCGCGGGGCGGGCGGCACGCCGAGGCCTGGCGCTACTCCGTCGTCGCCGGCGACCGGGCGCGCGAAAAGTGGGCCAACGTCGAGGCGGCGGAGTTCTACGAGCGGGCGCTCGAGGCGGCGACGTCGCTGCCCGAGCTGGACGCAGGCGACGTCGCGCCTGTCTGGGAGGCGCTCGCGGACTCCCTGCAGCTCTTGGGGAAGCTGGAGGAGGCGGCTCGCGCGTTCGCCCGGGCGCGTCGCCTGTGGCCGCGGGACGCGCCGGAGCAGGTCGGGTTGATGCACAAGGAA
>DASQNG010000002.1:0-2598 GCA_035645095.1 Gaiellaceae bacterium
AACGCGGTCGAGTACGGCCTCGCCGCGTCGGTGTTCACACGAGACCTCGCGGTGGTGCAGCGGTTCGCCCGCGAGCTGGAGGCCGGCATCCTCAAGGTCAACCAGCAGACTCCCGGCGCCGAGGTGCACGTCCCCTTCGGAGGGATCAAGGGCTCCGGTTTCGGCCCGCACGAGCAGGGCCAGTCGGCGGCCGAGTTCTACACCGAGCTCGTCACCGTCTACCAGGATGTCTGAGCAGCGCTCTCTCGCCACCGGGTCGCTGGGCTGCATCGGCGCGTGGACCCTGCGCCGCTGCCCCGCCACGGGGCGCTGAGACGATGAGCATCTTCGAGACGGTGAAGCGGCGCCGCACACCGGTTCGCGGCCTCGCCCGCGCGAGCTTCGCAGCGGCCTACGAGGGCCCTAGCACCCGGCGCCGGTGACGCTGCCGCCCGCCAGCCGCGAGACGATGGAGATCTTCCGCTCCCGTGGCTGACCTCTACACAGCGGCCGTGGCAGACGTCCTCGACGGCCTCGGCCTCCAGCGGCAGACGTTGCCGCCGGAGATCGTTCCGCTGCGACACGGGATGCGAGTGGAGGGGCCGGCGTTCCCCGTCGAGGGTGAGCCGCGGGAAGGGATCGACTACGACGTCTCGATCAGGCGGATCCTCGCGATGCTCGGCGACGTCCCGCCGGGAGCGGTGCCGGTCTACGCCACCGGCGGCGCCAGGTCGGCGCAGTTCGGTGAGCTCTCGGCCACGGCCCTCGCGGCGAAGCGTTGTCCGGGCGTCGTCCTTGACGGCGGTACGCGGGACGTCGAGTTCATCGTCGGCGCCGGCTTCCCCGTCTTCTGCCGCCACGTGACTCCGGAGGACTCGGTCCCGCGCTGGGAGGCGCTCCGCTGGGGCGAGGCGGTGGAGATCGGCGGCGTCCGCGTCGAGACCGGCGACTGGGTGCTCGGCGACGCCGACGGCGTCGTGATCGTGCCCGCCGCCAGGCGCGACGAGGTGCTGGCCGCCGCCCGCCAGGTGGTCGGAACCGAGAACGAGATCCGGCAGGCGGTCGGCGAGGGCATGACCCCGCTCGAGGCGTACGACCGGTACGGCAAGTTCTGAGCTGCTCGACGCTGAGTGCTAGAACGAATCGCGGCTACGGCGACGGCACGCCGCTCATCCGAACGAGAGGTGTACCGCATCGATCGCATCACGGGCCGCCTTCGTGCGGCTACCCGGGCGGGAGCGGTGCTGAGCCAAGCCCCAGCCGCCGCCGCGAGAGCGGGAGGACGGCGATGAGCCAGAGCGCACCGACGGCGACGACGACCCAGAGCGCGCCGGTGAACGATCCGGTGGCGTCGCGGATCGCGCCGAGCGCGAACGGGCTCAGCGCGGCAAGGACGTAGCCCACGCCGAGCATCATCCCGACGAGCGCGCCCACGCGCGCCGGCCGGTCCTCCACGTCGAGCGGCAGTGTCAGCACGAGCGGGAACATCGCGCCGTTCGCGAAACCGACGACGCCCGACCAGACGTACGCGCCTCCCGGCGCCAGCACCAGCCCGACCAGCCCGCCGACGAGCAGGAGCCCGCATGCTCCGAGGTAGCCCCGCCGCGAGCCGGCGCGGTCGGAGAGCCACGGCACGAGCAGCGACGCGGGGATCGCGGCGACGTTGAGCACGCCGAGCAGGGCGCCTGCCGAGGCCTCGCTCCACCCCCGCTCGACGTAGGACGCGGGCAGCCACGCGTTGAGTCCGTAGTAGCCGAGCCCCATCAGCGCGAAGACGAGCACGAGGTGCCACCCGAGGGGACTGGTGAGCGGCGGGCGCGGGAGCGGCAAGCGCTCCACCGGCCGGCCCGGGCCGCCGCGCGTGAACAGCACCCAGGCCGCGAGGAGGCCGACGGTCGCGACCGAGAAGGTGAGGAGCGACGCGCGCCACCCGCCTGCCGCGTGCGCGATCGGCACGGAGAGCATGGAGGAGGCTCCGGAACCGACTTGGATCCCCGTCGCGTAGACCCCCGTGGCGAACCCGGGCCGGTCCGGGAAGTGCTCCTTCACCGCGACCGGGAGCAGCGCACCGGCGAGCCCCATCCCCACCCCGACCGGAAACGTCAGAGCGACGAGCAGCGCCGCCTCGGGGACGAGGGCACGTGCGATCCCGAAGCCCGCGATCAGGCCCAGGCAGAGCGTGATGGCGAGCCGTGTGCCCGTTCGGCCGGCCACCCACCCCGCCGGCGGCGCGAAGAGCCCCATGCACAGGACGGGGATCGTCCCGAGCAGCCCGACCACCGCGTGCGAGACGCCGAGATCGTCCTGGACGAGCGGGAAGAGCGGCCCGGCACCGACGATCTGCGGGCGGAGCGCGAGCGCCGCGAGGAAGATCGCAGCGAGAGCACCCGCCCGGCCCCCGCTCACGGACGACTAGAAGTCGAGGGTCTCGTAGAAGGTGCGCTCGCGGCTCTCGAGCCGCGGGATCCCGTTCTCGACCCCGTGCAGCCGGAAGTGCTCGGAGGAGCCGTGCGCGTCGAGCGCCTCCTTGTCGCGGTACTGCTCGTAGATCAGGAAGACCCGCGGGTCGTCCGGGTCGCGGTGCGGCTGCCACATGAGGCAGCCCGGCTCCTCCCGAGT
>DASQNG010000003.1:0-26096 GCA_035645095.1 Gaiellaceae bacterium
GCGCTCGCGGTCGAGCGAGATCGCCGGTGAGATCGGGATCGGCTTCTCGAGCGTGCGCTTGGGGAAGGTCATCCGGCTCGACCCGGGGCCCCAGCGGAACGTGAGGTCCTGCAGCGGGCACTCACCGCCCTTGTCGCAGACGGGGCAGTCGAGCGGGTGGTTGACGAGGATGAACTCGAGCGTCGCGTTCTGCCCCTCCGCAGCCTTCTGCGACGCCTGCGCCGTGCGCACGACCATCCCGTCCTGCGCGGTCAGCGTGCAGCCGGCCTGCAGCTTCGGGATCCCCTCCACCTCCACGAGGCACATCCGGCAGGCGCCGACTGGCGGCCCGAGCCGCGGCTCGTAGCAGAAGACCGGGATCTCGATCCCGGCGAAGGCGGCCGTTTCGACGAGGCCCGTCCCCTTCGGGACCTCGACCTCCCGCCCGTCGACCGTCAGCGTGACGGTCTCCGTCTTGGGCTGCGCACTCACGCCACGTCCTCCGCGGCCATGTCCGCCACGGTCGGGCACCGCGCCCTGACCTGTCCCGAGAGGACGATCACGTCGTGATCGCGTCCGCGACGGGGGAGTGCGCGTGCTGGTCGACCGGGGCGAAGATCCCGTCGAGCGACGACTCACCGCGCATCGGGCAGCCGTGCTCGACGTGCGCCTGGAACTCCTCGCGGAAGCGGTCGATGTAGCTCGCGACCGGCATCGCGGCCGCGTCGCCGAGCGGGCAGAGGCACTTGCCGAGGATCCGGTCGCACACGTCGAGCAGCAGGTCGACGTCGGCGTGGGACGCCTCGCCCTCCTCGATCTTGTGCAGGATCTGCACCATCCAACGCGTTCCCTCGCGGCACGGCGTGCACTTGCCGCACGACTCGTGCATGTAGAACTGCGCGACCCGCAGGCCGAGCTGCACCATGCAGCAGCGGTCGTCGATCACGATCACGGCGCCCGAGCCGAGCATCGACCCGGCCTCCGCCATCGAGTCGAAGTCGAGCGGCGTGTCGACCTGGTCGGCGGTCAGCACCGGGACGGACGACCCGCCCGGGATGATCGCCTTCAGCTGCCGTCCGTTCGGGATGCCGCCGCCGTGCTCGTAGATCAGCTCGCGCAGGGTCGTCCCGTTCTCGAGCTCGAAGTTGCCGCCGTTCACGACGTTGCCGCTGAGCGAGTAGACGCGGGTGCCGGCGGAGTTCTCGACGCCGTGCTTCGCGTACGCCGCGGCGCCGAGCTCGACGATCTTCGGCACCGTCGCCATCGTCTCGACGTTGTTGATCAGGCTCGGGGACGCGTAGAGGCCGGAGATGGCGGGGAACGGCGGTTTCGAGCGCGGCTGCCCGCGCTTGCCCTCGAGCGACTCGAGGAGCGCCGTCTCCTCGCCGCAGATGTACGCGCCGGCGCCGCGGTGGAGCACGATCGTGACGCCGCCGAGCAGGCCGGCCTCGCGGACCTCGACGAGCGCGGCGCGCAGCACCTCGAACTCGTGCAGGTACTCGCCGCGGATGTAGATGAAGACGTTCGTGGACGAGATCGCGTGGGCCGTGATCAGGCAGCCCTCGATCAGCCGGTGCGGCACCCGGAACATGATCTCGCGGTCCTTGAAGGTGCCCGGCTCCGACTCGTCCGCGTTGACGACGAGGTAGATCGGCTTCGGCGTCTGCTCGGGCTTCGGGATGAAGCTCGCCTTCCGCCCCGTCGGGAAGCCGGCGCCGCCGCGGCCGCGCAGGCCGGACGCGAGCAGGTCGTCGAGGAGCTGCTGCGGCTCCATCTGCCGCGCCTGCTCGAGCGACGCGTAGCCGCCGACGTCGCGGTACTCCGAGAGCTGCGTGAGGTCGCGCTCGGTCGCGTCGGCGAGCACGATCTGCTCGAGCGGCACTAGACCTCCTCCTCCTGCTCGCCGCCGCGCAGCTCCGCGACGATCGAGGGGACGTCCGCGGCCGTCACCCGCTCGCGATAGCGATGGTCGACGACCACGACGGTGCCCCAGCCGCACCCGCCGGCGCACTCGACCGTCCGGAGCGTGAACTCGCCGTCCTCGCTCGTCTCCCCGGGCTTCAGCCCGAGCTCGGACCCGAACGCCTCGAGCACCTGCTGCGCGCCGACGAGGGCACAGGAGACGTTCGTGCAGACCTCGACGAGGTGTCGCCCCACCGGCTCGAGGTGGAACATGTCGTAGAACGACGCGACCGCCATGCAGTACGCCGGGGTCTCCCCGATCGCCTCGGCGACCTCCCGGAACGCCTCGGGCGGCAGCCAGCCGTAGCGTTCCTGGGCGAGCCGCAGCGCCGGCAACGTCGCGGAGCGCGAGCTCGGGTAGAGCGCGAGCACCTCCTGGATCTCGTCGTGCAGCGAACGCTGCCGGGCGCTCATCGGTCGACGTCCCCCATCACGGGGTCGAGCGAGGCGGCGATCGCGATCATGTCCGCCACCGCTGCGCCCCGCATGCAGGTCGCCGTCGCCTCGAGCGCCGCGAACGAGGGGGCGCGGAACTTCACGCGCCACGGCCTCGGCCCGCCGTCCGAGACGAGGTAGCAGCCGGACTCGCCGCGCGGCGACTCGATCGCCTGGTAGACCTCGCCCTCGGGCACGCGGAAGCCCTCGGTGACGATCTTGAAGTGGTGGATCAGGGACTCCATCGAGGTGTGGAGCTCCTCGCGTGGCGGCAGGACGACCTTCCGGTCGTCGGCGATCCACGGCTCCCCCTGCATCCCCTCGAGCCGCTCGAGGCACTGGGCGACGATGCGCGTGGACTCGCGCATCTCGTCCATGTGCACCTTGTACCGGGCGAAGACGTCGCCGCCGGGATAGACCGGCACCTCGAAGTCGATCTGGTCGTAGGCGAGATACGGCTCGTTCCGCCGCAGGTCCCAGTCGATGCCGGACGCCCGGAGCATCGGGCCCGACTGGCCGAGAGCGACCGCGTCATCGGCCGACAGCAGCCCGATTCCCTCCGTGCGCTCGCGCCAGATCGTGTTGTCGGTGAGGACCGCCTCGTACTCGTCCACCGCCTTCGGCATGCGCTCGACGAACTTCCACGCTTCCGCGTAGAACCCCGGGGGGATGTCCTCGGCGAGGCCGCCGACCTGGAAGTAGCGCGTGTGCATGCGGTACCCCGTGACCATCTCGAACAGGTCGAGGACGAGGTCGCGCTCGCGGAACGCGTACCAGAAGAGCGAGATCGCCCCGAGCTCGAGCGCGCCGGTCCCGAGCCAGACCAGGTGCGAGTGGATCCGGTTCAGCTCGGCGAGACACGTGCGCATCCACGTCGCCTTGCGCGGAATCTCGAGCTCGAGCAGCTTCTCGGTCGCGAGCACGAAGACGAGCTCGTTCGACTGGAACGAGAGGTAGTCGATCCGCGGGGCGTAGGTGATCGCCTTCCACCAGGTCTTCGACTCCATCGACTTCTCGAAGCCGGTGTGGAGGTAGCCGATCACCGCGGAGATGCCGACCACCTGCTCGCCGTTCAGGTCGACGATCAGCCGCAACACGCCGTGGGTGGAGGGGTGGTTCGGCCCGAAGTTGATGCGCATCAGGTCCTCGACCGGCACCTCGTTCGGGTCGGCCTGGAGCACGGTCGGGATCGGCGAGGGGATCCTCGTCCCGCTGTAGATCGCACCGCGGCGCTCGACGACCGACACTGCTACCTCTCCTCCGAGAAGCGGACGGGCTCGCCGCCGATCGGGTAGTCCTTGCGCAGCGGGTGGCCCTCCCAGTCGTCGTCCATCAGGATGCGGCGCAGGTTCGGGTGGCCCTCGATCGGGATGCCCATCATGTCCCAGGCCTCGCGCTCGTGCCAGTCGGCGGTCGGCCAGACCGTGATCACGCTCGGCACCGGCTCCCCGTCGTCGACCCACACCTGCACGCGCACACGCCGCGGCGTGGCGGAGAGCTCGAGCAGGTGGTAGTTGACCGAGAAGCGCTTCGGCTTCGGGTCGGGCCGCTTCGCGTACCCCTGCGACCCCGGCTGGTTCAGGTCGCGTCCGCCGGCCGTGCCGATGTACCCGGCGACGCCGTGGCGGCCCCAGCCGAGGTAGTCCGTCGGCGTCAGGTCGGCGAGGAAGTTGAAGCCCTCCTCGTCGCGCAGGTGCACGCACGCGTCGACGAGCCGCGCCGCCTCGACGACGAGCGTCGTCTCGCCGTGCTCGAGGCGCGTCTCGACGAGCCCGGGAACGCCCTCGAACGCCATCAGGAGGCTGCCCCGCGGATCTGGTAGGCCGGCGGCACGCCGGCGTTGACCGCCTCGTGCAGCCGCATGATCCCCTCCATCAGGGCCTCCGGCCGCGGCGGGCAGCCCGGGACGTAGACGTCGACCGGGACGATCTTGTCCACGCCCTGGAGCACCGCGTAGTTGTTGAACATGCCGGCGGAGCTCGCGCACGCGCCCATCGCGATCACCCACTTCGGCTCGAGCATCTGGTCGTAGATCTGGCGCAGCGGCGCGGCCATCTTGTGCGAGACGCGCCCGGAGACGATCATCAGGTCGGCCTGCCGCGGCGAGGAGCTGAAGCGCTCCATGCCGAACCGCGCGATGTCGTAGCGCGACGAGACGATCGACATCATCTCGATCGCGCAGCAGGCGAGGCCGAACGTCGCCGGCCACGTCGAGTTGGTCTGCGCCCAGGCGATCGCCTTCTGCACCGTCGTCAGCCCGATCGCGTCCTCGAGGTTCTCCACCTCCTGCTCGAACTTCCCGGGTCCCTTCGTCGGCCACAGCAGGCGCTCCGACTTGAGCCCCGCCTTGGCGAGCGGCCGGCGCGACACGCGCTTGGGGTCGATCGACTCGTCTAGCGCCACTCCAGCGCCCCCTTGCGCCAGATGTAGACGTAGGCCACGCCGAGGATCCCGATGAAGACGAGGAACTCCGTCAGCCCGAACCACCCGAGCGACTCGAGCACGATCGCGAGCGGGTACAGGAAGACGATCTCGATGTCGAAGAGGATGAAGAGCATCGCGGTCAGGTAGAAGCTGATCGTGAAGCGCTGCTGGGCCGGCGCGCCTTGCGAGACGCCCGACTCGAACGGCAGCAGCCGTGCCTTCACGCGGCGCTGCGGGCGCGTGGCGAAGAGGAACGAGAACGCGATCATCGTGCCCGGGATTGCGGCCGCGAACAGCGCGTAGACCAGGAAGGGAAAGTAGTCCCCGAGCATCGGCGTGGGGCGAAACGTAGCAAGGTGCGGCAGCGCCGCACGAAGGAACCGGAGAACGGCTCAACGGTGCCGGACGGCGCTGTCACAAACTCGACGTCCGAGGCGCCTTCGGAAGGCGGTGCTACCATCCTCCGCATGGAGATCGTCGAGTCCCCCACCACGCTCGTCTCGCTCACCGCGACGGCTGCCGACAAGGTCAAGCAGCTGATGGCGGAGGACGCCGAGGCGGAGACGATGGTGCTGCGCGTCGCGATCCAGGGCGGCGGCTGCTCCGGCTTCCAGTACGGGCTCGGGTTCGACACGGCGCCGGTGGAGGACGACCTCGTCAGCGAGCAGCACGGCGTCACGGTCGTCATCGACCCGTACAGCGCGCCCTACCTCCGCGGCGCCACCGTTGACTTCCTCGACGGGCTGCAGGAGTCGGGCTTCAAGATCGACAACCCGAACGCCGCCGCGTCGTGCGGCTGCGGGCACTCGTTCACCGTCGAGGAGGGCGCCCCCGAGGACGCCGCCCACGGCGGTTGCGGCTCCGGCTGCTCGCACTAGGCGCGCCCGGCGCGCTCTTCGGCTACCGCGCCTCGACCCCGGCGTTGACGCGCTCGGCGATCCGCTTCGCGTCGGCCTCGTCGGCGGCGAAGAGCTCGAGCGACGTCGTCTGGATCCCCTGCGGATACAGCTCGTAGTCGACCTCGGCGAAGGCGACGACCTCGTCCCCGACGACGACCGCGGCGTGCCGCAGCCGTTCCGCCTCCGCACCCTCCGCCGCGAGCCGCCCCGTGAGGCGCGTGAACTTCTCCGCGCCGGCCCCCGTCAGCTCGATCGTGACGGACCAGGTCGCGCCGCTGCCCTCGGCCTTGGCGCCGGCGGTGTCCTCCGGCCCGAGCGCCGGCTCGCCCGTGGGCTCGTACGTGTAGGAGCCGGTCGGGTTCCGGAGATTGGGCGGGCACACGGCCCGCGGCGCCCCGCAGCGGAGCGAGCCCTCGTCGACCCGGTCGCCGACGGCGTCGTCTGCGTACACGGCGAACGCGACGCCCTCGTCGCCGCCGGAATCGCCGTCGTCTCCGCCGCAGCCGCCCGCGACGAGCGCGAGCACGAGGACGAGCAGGACGAGTCGGCGCGCGTTCCGTAGCATCGCCACGTGGGTTCTACCGCAGACGCACCGGCCGGGCTGCGGGTCGCCGTGGTGGGGTCGGGCCCGGCCGGCTTCTACGCGGCCGCCGCGCTGCTCGCGAGCGACCTGGACGTCGCCGTGGACATGATCGAGCGCCTCCCGACGCCGTGGGGGCTCGTCCGGCTCGGCGTGGCACCGGACCACCCGAACATCAAGGCCGTCTCGCGCGCCTTCGAGCGCACCGCAAAGCAGCCGGGGTTCCGCTTCTTCGGGGACGTCGAGGTCGGCCGCCACGTCACGCACGAGGAGCTCGTGGCGTTCTACGACGCCGTGATCTACGCCGTCGGCGCCCAGACCGACCGCCAGCTCGGGATCCCGGGTGAGGACCTGCCGGGCTCGTGGCCCGCCACGGCGTTCGTCGCCTGGTACAACGGCCATCCGGACTTCCAGGATTTGCGCTTCGACCTCTTGGGGGAGCGCGCGGTCGTGATTGGCAACGGCAACGTCGCGCTCGACGTCGCCCGGATGCTCGCCCTCACCCCCGAGGAGCTGGCGCCCACGGACACGACCGATGCCGCGGTGGCCGCGATCAACGCCGCCGGCGTGCGCGAGATCCTCGTGGTCGGCCGGCGCGGCCCCGTGCAGGCGGCGTGGACGCCGGTCGAGGTCGGCGAGCTCGGCGAGCTGGCCGGAGCCGACGTCGTCGTCGATCCGGCCGACCTGGAGCTCGACGAAGCGAGCGCGGCCGAACTCGAAGCAGCTCCGCCGACCGTCAAGCGGAACCTCGAGCACCTGCGCGCCTACGCAGCGCGCCAGCCGGCCGGGAAGCCCCGCACGATCCGGCTCCGCTTCCTGCGCTCGCCGGTGGCGATCCTCGGCGAGGAGCGGGTCGAGGCGGTCGAGCTCGTCCGCAACGAGCTGCGCGACGGGCGGGCCGTGCCGACCGGCGACCGCGAGATCGTCCCGTGCGGCATCGTCTTCCGGAGCGTCGGCTACCGCGGCATCGCGGTGCCGGGCGTCCTTTTCGACGAGCGGACCGGGACGATCCCGAACGACCGCGGTCGGGTTGTGCCCGGCCTCTACGTCGCCGGCTGGATCAAGCGGGGGCCTTCGGGCGTGATCGGCACGAACAAGAAGGACGCCGCCGAGACCGTCGAGCAGCTGCTCGCAGACGCCCGGTCCGGTGCGCTGCCGCCGCACCGCGGCGGGACGCTCGAGGAGCTGCTGTCGGCGCGCGGCGCGGAGCCGGTGGTGTACGCCGGCTGGGAGGCGATCGACACCGCCGAGCGCTCGGCAGGGAAGCCACACGGCCGGCCGCGCGTGAAGCTCTGCACGTGGGACGAGCTTCGCGCAGCCGCGCGCAGCTGACCGCCTTCCCCCACCCGAGGGACGTGGCGGGCGACCAGCCCGCCGACAACGAAGGTATGCAGCCGTACCTCGTGGGAAACGCCAATCATTCCGTCGTGGAGTGTCTCCGCTGCGGCCACCAGCGGGCGTGCGAGCCCGCGCGCCGGCGAAGCCCCGACGTCGGCGAGTGCCCGCGCTGCGCGTACGTGGGCTGGGCCTCGTCCGAGGAGCTGACGGAGCGCACGCGCCGGCTCGTCCGCGAGTACCCCGTCGAGCGGCGGCTGCGCCTGCGGGCTGCCTAGCGCCGCGACGACCGCGGTAGACTCGCCGCGTGGCGACGAACGCACAGCGCGAGGAGCTCTGGGGTGGCGAGACGCGGAAGGCGGTCGCCAACTTCCCCGTCTCCGGCGAGCCGATCCCGGTTCCCGTCGCGCGCTGGCTCGGCCGGATCAAGGCCGCCGCAGCACGCGCGAATGCAGAGCTCGGCCTGCTGGACGCCGACAAGGCCGAGCGGATCGCAGCGGCCGGCGACGCCATCGCGGCCGGCGAGCACGACGACCAGTTCCCGATCGACGTCTTCCAGACGGGGTCGGGGACGAGCTCGAACATGAACGCCAACGAGGTGATCGCGGTGCTCGCGGGTGACAGCGTGCACGCGAACGACGACGTCAACATGGGCCAGAGCTCGAACGACGTCTTCCCGTCCGCGGTCCACCTCGCCGCGCTCGGCGAGCTCGAGCACGACCTCCTCCCTGCCCTCGACGGGCTCGCCGCCGCGCTCGAGGCGAAGGCGCAGGAGTTCGACGACGTCGTCAAGTCGGGGCGGACGCACCTTATGGACGCCGTCCCGGTCACGCTCGGGCAGGAGTTCGGCGGCTACGCGGCGCAGGTGCGCCAGGGCGCCGAGCGCGTGCGCGACTCGCGCAGGCGCCTCGGTCAGATCCCGCTCGGCGGCACCGCCACGGGCACCGGGCTGAACACCCACCCCGAGTTCGCCGAGCGCGTACGCGCGCTGCTCGAGCGGGACACCGGCCTCGAGATCTTTGCTCCCGCCGACCCCTTCGAGGCCCAGGCCGCGCGCGACGGTCTCGTCGAGGCCTCCGGCGCCCTGAAGACGCTCGCGGTGAGCCTGACGAAGATCGCGAACGACCTGCGCCTGATGGGCTCCGGCCCGCGAGCCGGCCTTTCCGAGATCTTCCTGCCGGAGCTCCAGAAGGGCAGCTCGATCATGCCCGGAAAGGTGAACCCGGTGATCCCTGAGGTCGTGACGCAGGTGGCGGCGCAGGTGGTCGGGAACGACGGTGCGATCGCCGTCGGCGGCATGCAGGGGCACTTCGAGCTCAACGTCTTCGTGCCGCTCATGGCCCGCAACCTGCTGCAGTCGATCAAGCTGCTCGCCTCCGCCTGCCGGCTACTCGACGAGAAGTGCGTCGTGGGGATCGAGGCGAACCGCGAGCAGTGCGAGCGCTACGCGGAGCTCACGCTGTCGGCTGCGACGGCGCTCAACCCGCACATCGGCTACGACCGGGCCTCGGAGATCGTGAAGGCGGCCTCCTCGTCCGGCCGTTCGCTGCGCGAGGTCGCCCGTGAGGCGGGCGTCGACGACGCGACGCTCGACACCGCGCTCGACTTCCGCGCGATGGCGAAGCCGCACGAACAGCGCTAGCATCTCCTCGTTGGGGAGACGCCGCCACCGGCGGCGACATTCAGGGGAGAGGGAAGGGAGTTCCACGATGAGGAAGCTGTTCCTCGGCGTGTCCGTGGCCGCGGCGATGCTGTTGCTGCCGCTCGCCGCGACGGCAGGAGGTCCTGCAAGCGACGGCGGAGGTGCCGCCACGGTCGACGCCGGGAGCGCGCTCGTGCTCCTGAACGGCGAGCCGCTCGCGACGTACGAGCGGACGCAGCCGGCGAAGGGGAAGAAGATCGAGTTCTCGAGCGCGGCGGTGAAGTCGTACCGGGCGCACCTCGCGGCGCAGCGGAACGAGTTCAAGAAGTGGCTGCGGGCGAATGCCGGCGGCGCCCGCGTCGTGGGCGAGTTCGACCTGGCCCTGAACGCGGTCAGCGTCGAGCTGAACGGCGTCGCGCTGGCCACGCTGCGAAGCGCGCCGCTGGTGGCGGGCGCCGAGCTGCAGGGTCTCTACCGGCCGCTCGGGCACCAGGATCCGGATCTCGCTCTCGTGAGCGCGTTCCAGGCCTGGACGGCCGGTGGCGGGACGCCGACGGCGAAGGGCGCCGGCGTGAAGGTGGCGATCGTGGACAGCGGCATCGACATCACGCATCCGTGCTTCAGCGGCGGCCCGACCCACGGCCACACGAACGCGAAGGTCATCCACGCGGGCGTCTACTACATGAAGAACCGGCGCGACAGGCTGACGCCGGCCGACCTGAACGGTCACGGCACGCACGTCGCCGGCACCGTCGCGTGCAACGAGCACACGCCGGCCGCCGTCAGCGGCGTCGCGATCCCGTACGCCCCCTCCGGCGTCGCTCCAGCGGCGCTGCTCGGCAACTTCAACGTGTTCCCGGGCGCGGTCGGCAACGCCCGCTCCGAGGACATCGTCGACGCGCTCGAGGATGCGTACGAGCTCGGCTTCGACGTCGCCAACATGAGCCTCGGCGGCGGGTCGCAGGGCTTCAACGACCTCCTCGCGAAGGCCGTGGACAACCTCGACCGCGCGGGCATGGTGGTCGCGGTCGCGGCCGGCAACAGCGGCCCGGGCTTCTCCACGATCGAGTCGCCCGGCAAGGCGGCGCGTGCGTTGACCGCCGGCGCCTCGTCGGTGGGACACTTCGTGGGCGCAGCCCTCGTCACGACCGCCGGCACCTACGGTGCGGCCGTCGGCGACTTCGCCACGGTCGCTGAGGACACGACGGCGCCGCTCGGCGTCGTGAAGAACGCCGACGGCACGCTCAGCACCGCGTGCACCGCACTTCCGGCGGGGAGCCTGACCGGGAAGATCGCCGTGATCTCGCGCGGGGCCTGCACGTTCTCGCAGAAGATCCGGAGTGCGCAGGACGCAGGTGCGATCGTCGCCATCGTCGTCAACAACGTCGCCGGCGACCCGACCGCGATGGGCCTCGGCGGGATCGCGAACGAGCCCACGATCCCCGCGTACATGGTGGCGCAGCAGCACCGCGCGGCGCTGGTCGCGGCGGACGGGCAGTCGGCGACCGTGACGAAGGACATGCAGTACTTCCGCACGACGAACGACGACATCATGGCCGGCTTCTCGAGCCAGGGCCCGACCGACGTCGACTTCCGGGTGAAGCCGGACGTCGTCGCACCGGGCGTGAACGTCCTCTCGGCGCAGCCGGCGTGGGCCTGCACCTCCGGCCCGTGCTGGGCGTTCTACCAGGGCACGTCGATGGCGACCCCGCATCTGGCGGGCATCGCCGCAGTCGTGCGGGGCCAGAAGCCCGGGTGGTCGGCGGCGGAGGTCCGGTCGGCGATCGTCAACACCGCGACCGAGGGCCGCCTGACGAAGAGCAGCGACGGCACGACGCTCGAGCCGAGCGTGAACGTCGTCGGCTCGGGCATCGCCGACGCCTTGAGGTCGACGCAGGCGAAGGTCGCTCTCGACCCGGTCAGCGTCAGCTTCGGCGCGTCGCCGTCCGGCGCCGGCAAGGCGCTCACGACGACAGTGACGCTGTCGACGCTCAGCGGCTCCGGCCCGTACACGGCGACGATCACCGGCGACACGTGCGGCGTCTTCACCACCGCGATCTCCGGCTCGACCGTCACCGTCGGCCTGTCGTCGCCGAAGTTCGCCGGCACCGACCAGTGTCAGGCCACGCTGCGGATCCAGTCCGCAGCGGGCGAGGTCGCGCACGCGGCGGTCTACGCGCTCCTCAAGTAGTAGCGTTCACTGCGATCGGCTCACGAGGGGCCGCCTCCGGGCGGCCCCTCGTCGTTCCGCGAGTGGACATCCCCGCAATGCCAAGGTACTTTGCACCTGCTTCACTCACACCAGGGGAAGGGGAAGTCACACATGCTGAAGCGCGTTGCGCTCCTCGCGGCGGTCGCCGTTGCGCTCGTGTCGTTCGTCGGCTCGGCCGGCGCGATCACGGGGAACTACGAGAACGACTTCGTGCACGACAACGTCGGCCTGCTCGTCTTCTACACGACACCCGATCCGAAGACGGGCGACCCGTTCAGCCACCGCTGCTCGGGGACGCTGATCTCGTCCACGGTCATGGTCACGGCCGGCCACTGCACGGAGGGCGTCGACTCCGGCCGCGTCTACTTCGCGCAGTCGGCCGCCCCGAACTACGACCCGAACGCGTTCGGCGGCTGGGGCGGCGACCCGACGACGGGGTACCCGTACCAGAACGGCGTCACCTTCAGCGTCGCCGACAACTACGGCTTCCACAACTTCGCCGGCTGGCCCGACACGAAGGACGTCGGCGTCGTCGTGCTGGACTCGCCCGTGGTGCCGGTCAACGGCTACGGCATCTTGCCGCAGCCGGGGGCGATCGACGCGTACCTCGCGGCTGCGGGGAAGAAGCAGAACGCGCGCTTCACCGTCAGCGGCTACGGCCTCTCCGACCGCGATCCGCGGATCGTGTCGTTCCGGAAGCGCCTGATGGCGACGTCGTACCTCGTCAACAACACCCAGCCGCTCACGGCCTACAACCTGATGACGACGGCCAACCCTGCGCAGGGCAAGGGCGGCACCTGCAACGGCGACTCCGGTGGGCCCGTCTTCTTCTACGGGACGAACGTCATCGCGGCGGTCACGTCGTTCGGCATGAACGGCCAGTGCAAGGGCCTCGACTTCTCGTACCGGCTCGACCGGCCGGAGGTCCTCGCCTGGATCAACGACCCGAACCGGGTCGACGCCGGCTAGCGCGTCTCGAACGCTGTTCGCGAAGGGCGGCTCCGGCCGCCCTTCGTCGTTCTAGTACGCGACGGCGCCGCGGCCCGTCTCGGCCGCGTGCCGCTGTTCGTCGGCGCGGTAGCTCGAGCGGACGAGGGGTCCCGCGAAGACGGAGCCGAACCCGAGCGCCTCGCCCTGCTCGCGCAACCAACGGAACTCGTCGGGGTGCACCCAGCGGGCGATCGGCGCGTGCTTCGGCGAGGGCTGCAGGTACTGGCCGATCGTGACGACGTCGACGTCGTGGGCGCGCAGGTCGCGCATCGTCTCGACGACCTCGTCGTTCGTCTCGCCGAGGCCGACGATGATCCCGGACTTCGTCAGCAGGGGGTACGAGGCCTCGGCGTCGGCGGCGACCTCCTTCGCCCGCTTGAGCAGCCAGAGTGCCTTGTCGTAACTCGCCTTGGCGCCGCGCATGCGCCGGTGGAGCCGCCGCACCGTCTCGATGTTGTGGTTGAACACCTCCGGACGCGCACCGAGCACGGTCGCGAGCGCTTTCTCCTCGACGCCGAGGAAGTCGGGCGTCAGCACCTCGATCGAGCAGGTAGGCAGCTTCGCCTTGAGGGCACGGATCGTGGCCGCGTAGTGGCCGGCGCCACGGTCGGGCACGTCGTCTCGGTCGACGGACGTCACGACGACGTGCTTGAGCCCCATCTGGGACGCGGCCTGCGCGAGCCGCAGTGGCTCGAGCGCGTCGGGCGGGTCGTTCGGCCGCCCGGAGTTGACGTAGCAGTAGCGGCAGGCGCGCGTGCACGTCTCGCCGAGGATCTGGAACGTCGCGGTGCCACGGCCCCAGCACTCCGCGATGTTCGGGCAGCGCGCCTCTTCGCAGATCGTGTTCAGGCTCGCACCGTGGAGCAGCTTCTTGACGTCGTAGTAGCGGTCGTTCGCGCTCGGCGCGCGCACCTTCATCCACTCGGGCCGGCGCGGCCGCTCGGCGACGGGAAGCGAGGTCTCCACGTCTGGCAGTGTACGGACGGCATCCTCGCGGAGGCGCCGCCCGGGAGGCGGACCGACACCGACCGGACGGATCTAGCGGCCCAGGGCCACGGATTCCGGCAGCGAAGCTGAGGCGGGCGGCTCGAGCTCCAGCCCGAACACCTCCGCCAGCGCCTCGAGCGCGTGCGGCTTCACCTCCTCGACGCCGATCGGGTGCCCCAGCTCGCGAGCGACGGTGGTGAACATCGCGTCCTCGAGCCCGCAGGCGGTGATCCACTGCGTGAACGGTGCCGGGTCGAGGTCGACGTTGAGCGCGTAGCCGTGCGTCGTCACCCACTTCGAGATGTGGATCCCGATCGAGGCGATCTTCCGGGGCGGCCGCGTCAGCCACACGCCAGTCAGCCCCTCGATTCGCTCGCCGGAGACCCCGAGGCGGTCGAGGGTTCGGATCAGCGCCTCCTCCAGGTCGCGGCAGTAGCGCTGCACGTCCTGCCCGTGGCGGCGCAGGTCGAGGATCGGGTAGCACACGAGCTGCCCGGGCGCGTGGTAGGTCGACTTGCCGCCGCGGTCCGTCTGCACGATCTCGACCTCCGCGCCCGGCGGGACGTGCAGCTCCGCCTCGTCGGCGCGGCGCCCGAGCGTCACGACTGCCGGGTGCTCGAGGAGGAGGAGCGTGTCCGGGAGTGAGCCGTCCGCCACGCCCGCTGCCAGCCGCTTCTGCAGCTCCCACGCCTCGAGGTACGGGACGCGGCCGAGGCTCTCGACGTTCGCGGGCGTCATCGGCACGAGGCTACCGGCGGCGGAGCTTCCGGCGGAGCGCGTGGAAGTTGACGGTCCAGCCCCAGCCGACCTCCTTGCGCACCCAGACGCGGCCGTCGTCCGGCCGCCAGAAGTCGCGCCGGAGACGGGAGCGGAGGGGGCGCCGTTCCACCGCTAGGAGCTGTCGCCGACGCGTTGCCCGAACATCCAGCGGTGCCCTTCCGGATCCTCGGCGGCGTAGATGCGGTGGCCGATTCCTGGGTCTTCCGGCGGGCGCAGGATGGTCGCGCCCGCAGCCGCTGCCCGCGCGTGGTGCGCGTCGAGATCGTCCACTTCGACGAAGTGGCCGTCGATCACCCACGGGTTGTCGTACGACCGCCGCGCCGCCTCACAGGTTGCACGCAGCGTGCGGGGGCTCGCGTAGCCGGCGGGCGTCGAGAGGTAGATCCGGGAGCCTTCGAGCTCGAGCTCTGCGTGCGTGATCGTCCCGTCCTCCTCGTAGCGTTCGTCGCGGCGCTCGCGGAAGCCGAACGCCCGCTCGAGCCAGACGATCGCGGCGGCGGCGTCCTCGTAACCGAGGAACGGGACGATCCGCTGCGACACCGCTAGTAGTCCGACTCGCCCCAGGTCTCGAGCCGCTCACGCAGGTCGCGCAGGAACCGTCCGGCGAGCGCGCCGTCAACGAGCCGGTGGTCGTACGTCAGCGTCACGTTCATGATCGGCCGGATCGCGATCACGTCCTGCCCGTGTTCGTCCTGCACCACCCAGGGGCGCTTCACGACGGCGTACGTGCCGAGGATCCCGGCCTGCGGCTGGCTGATCACGGGCGTGCCGTGGAACGTCCCGTAGCCGCCCGGGTTCGTGATCGTGAAGGTGCCGCCCTGCACGTCGTCCGGCGTCAGCTTCTTGTCACGGGCCTTTCGGGCGACGTCGGCGATCGCACGCGCCATCCCGAGCAGGTTCAGCCCCTCGGTGTTCTTCACGATCGGGACGATCAGACCCTTGCCGTCCGCGAGCTCGACCGCGAAGCCGAGGTTGACGAAGTTCCGCGTCACGATCTTGTCGCCGCGCAGCTCGCCGTTGATCCAGGGGTAGTCGCGCAGTGTCTCGACGGCGGCGCGCGCGACGAACGCGAGGTACGTCGGGTTGACGCCGTAGGCCTCGCCGTACTCCTTCTTCAGCTTCTGCCGGAGCGCCACCACGCGCGACATGTCGACCTCGATCGCGCTCGTCACGTGCGCGGAGGTGTCGAGCGACCGCCGCATGTGCTCGGCGATGCCTCGGCGCATCGCGTTCATCGGCTCCTCGCTCTCGCCGCCCTGGAGCTCGGCGACGGGCTGCGGTGCAGCCGCCGCCGGCTGCCGCGGCTGCTGCTGCGGTGCGGCGGGCTGGGGCTGCTGCGGCGCAGGTTGCTGCGGTGCGGGCGGCGCCTCGGGCGGCGCGGCGGCAGGCTGCTGCTGGGCGTCCGGCTGCGGCTGCGGCGCCTGTGGCTGCTCCTGCTGCTCGGCGCCGCCGCCCTCGACGAACGCGAGGATGTCCTTCTTCGTCACGCGGCCGCCACGGCCGGTGCCCTGCACCCGGCCGGGGTCGACGCCGTGCTCCGAGGCGATTCGCGCGACGACCGGCGACACGAACGTCCTGCCGTTCTCGGCGCTGCCGGCGCTCTCGGCGGCGGGGGCGGAGGCGGCCGGAGCGGCGGAGGCGGGCGTTGGCTCGGGCGGCTGCTCGGGCTCGCTCGCGGTCGGTGCGGCCGGCGGCGCAGCGGGGGTCTCCGCGTTCGCGGCGGCGTTCGCCTCGTCGGCCGCCTCCTGCGTGGCGGGGGCCGGCGGCAGGTCGTCCGCCGACTCGACCTCGGCTCCGGCCGGCGCGATCACCGCGAGGACGGTTCCGACCTCGACCGTCTCGCCCTCCTGGACGAGGATCTGCGCGACGACGCCCTCGCCGGGGCTCGGCACCTCGGTGTCGACCTTGTCCGTCGAGATCTCGAGCAGACTCTCGTCGGCGCTCACGGTCTCGCCCTGCTGCTTGAGCCACTTGGTGATCGTCCCCTCCGAGACGGAGACGCCCATCTGCGGCATCACGACGTCGATCTTGGTGCCTGTGGCCATCGCTTCTCCTCTAGTACTCCGCGAGCTCGCGCAGCCCTGCGACGACGTCGTCGACCTGCGGGATGAACGCCTTCTCGAGCGGGGGCGAGAACGGGACGGGCGTGTCGGGAGCGGCGATGCGCTGCACCGGCGCGTCGAGGTCCTCGAACGCCTCCTCGGCGATCGTCGCGGCGATCTCGGCGCCGAAGCCGCCGGTGCGCGTGTCCTCGTGGAGGACGAGCGCCTTGGAGGTCTTGCGGACGCTCGCGAGGACGGCTTCCTTGTCCCACGGCATGACCGAGCGCAGGTCGAGGACCTCGACCGAGACCCCGTCGTCCTCCAGCGCCTTCGCCGCCTCCTCCGCCGTGTAGACCATCGCGCCCCAGGTGATCACGGAGATGTCGTCGCCCTCGCGATGGGTGCGCGCCTTTCCGATCGGCACCGTGTAGCGCCCGTCGGGCACCTCGCCCTTGATGCGCCGGTAGAGATGCTTGTGCTCGAAGAAGAGAACCGGGTTCGGGTCCTCGATCGCGCTGATCAGCAGGCCCTTCGCGTCCTCCGGCGTGGCCGGGCAGACGCACTTGAGACCCGGGATGTGCGCGAAGGAGCTCTCCGGGTTCTGCGAGTGGAACGGGCCGCCCGAGAAGCCGCCGCCCGACGGGAGCCGAACGACGATCGGCACCGGCGTGCCGGCGCGGAAGCGCTGCTTCGCGGCCACCGTGACGAGGTGGTCCCAGGCGCACGAGATGAAGTCCGCGAACTGCATCTCCGCGACCGGGCGCATGCCCATCATCGCGGCGCCGGTGCAGCCGCCGACGATCGCGGTCTCCGCGAGCGGCGCGTCGAGCACGCGCCACGGCCCGAACTCCTCCTGGAACCCGAGCGTGACCTTGAAGGCGCCGCCGTAGACGCCGACGTCCTCGCCGATCACGAAGACGCGCTCGTCCCGGCGCATCTCCGTCCGGAGGCCGTCCGAGATCGCCTGCAGGTACGTCATCTGGGGCATCGCGCGTCCTCTACTTGTGGTGCGGCGTGTCGAGGTCCTCGGGCGTCGCGTAGACACCCTCCAGCAGCGTCGCGGGATTCGGCAGCGGCGACTCCTCGGCACGCGCCAGCGCGTCGTTCAGCAGCTTCTTGACGCGGCCGTTGATCTCCTCCTCCTCCTCGAACGTGAGCTCCGCGTTGTCGCGCAGCCACGTCCGGAAGCGCTCGAGCGGGTCGCGGCGCGCCCACTCCTCGAACAGCTCCTTCGGGACGTAGAACGCGTCGTCGTGCACGGCGTGCCCCTCCATCCGCAGCGTCAGGAGCTCGAGCAGCGTCGGGCCGCCGCCGTCCCGCGCCTTCTCGATCGCGCGCTTCGCCTCCCGGTAGACGGCGAGCACGTCGGTCCCGTCGACGACGACGCCCTCGAAGCCGTAGGCGGCCGCGCGGTCGGCGATGTGCTCGACCGGGTAGCCGAGGTGCGTGGGCGTCGAGTAAGCCCACTGGTTGTTGTCGCAGACGAAGACGACGGGCAGCTGTCTGACGCCTGCGAGGTTCATCGCCTCGTGGGCGTCTCCGCGCGCGGCCGCGCCCTCGCCGAACCAGCCGACCGCGACGCGCCGCTCGTTCCGGATCCGGAACGCGAGCGCGCACCCGACGGCCACCGGCAGCATCGCGGGGAGGTGGCTGACCATCGCGATCAGCCCGAGGCGGTGGTCGGCCATGTGGACGTTGCCGTCGCGCCCTCTCGTCGGCCCGTCCTCCCGGCCCATGTACTGCGCGAAGATCCGCCACGGCTCGACGCCCCGCGTGACATGGACGCCCATGTCGCGGTGGAGCGGCGCGCCGACGTCGTCGGCTCCCATCGCCGTGGCGACGCCGACGGCCGCGGCCTCGTTGCCGCGTCCCGTGTAGAACGAGCCGGGGACTTTGCCCTGCCTGTAGAGGATGTGCCCCCGCTCCTCGATCCCTCGGGTGACGAGGAGGTTGCGGTAGATGCCGAGCAGGTCCTCGCGGTCGAGGCCGGCTTCCCTCACTTCGTTGAACGAGCCGACCGGCTCGGCTTCGCGGACCGCCATCTGCGTCAGTGCTCCCTCGGGCGTGGACGACGTGCAGAACTCTAACGACGCGGGTACAGGGGCGGCGTGACCTCTGCAGTGCCGCCCGAGTGGCAGTCCGCCGACCGGTTCGAGATCGACCAGTTGATCCGCCCGGTCGCGAACCTCTATCGCATCACGACGCGGGGGACGCCGGTCGCGTTCGTCCGGCAGAAGCGGCTGGCGCTCAAGGAGGACATCCGCTTCTTCGCCCGCGAGGACGAGTCGGAGGAGCTCTTCCGGATCAAGGCGCGCGCCGTGATGGAGATCGGCGGCCGTTACGACGTGACGACGCCGCTCGGCGAGCCGGTGGGCGTGCTCGAGAAGGCGTTCGGGAAGTCGCTGCTGCGCTCGACGTGGCGCATCCTCGGCCCGGAGGGGCAGGAGGTCGCGGTCGCGCGGGAGCGCTCGGTGCCCGTAGCGCTCCTGCGGCGCGCGATCGACCTCGTGCCCTACGGCGAACTCGTCCCGATCCTCTTCCACTTCACGATCGACGCGACCGCCGACGGAGCGCACCTCGGCGACTTCACCCGCGCCTGGGGCCTGCGCGACCGCTACACGCTCGACCTGAGCGGCGACCCCGGCGGCGTGCTCGACCGCCGGCTCGCCGTCGCGCTCGCGATCGCGCTCGACGCGCTCCAGAGCCGCTAGGCGTACGCTTCGCGGCGTGGCGGCGCCGGAGCGGAAGCGACCGAAGCGGAACTGGATCCAGGAGGAGCGGCGGAAAACGCTCGGCGACTACACCTGCTTCTGCCTCGGCTGCGGCGTCGTGTGGCGCTACTTCCTCGAGGACGAGGCGGGCCTCTCGCCGGAGTGCCCGCACTGCGGCGGCGAGACGCGGCACCGCTGTCCGACCTGCTCCGCGCCGTTTCCCTCGGCCTTCGCGGTCGAGTGCGAGGAGTGCGGGAGCGAGGTGCGTCCGCCCGAGGTGCTCGGGCTGCGCATCCGGCGTCCCGGCCGGTAGACCCGGCTAGCGGCGCGCGAGGAACGTCTTCAGGCGGCCGACGAGCCCCTGGCCCTTGCCGCGCGCCTGATCCGCCTCGCCGCGGGCGCGGAGGCCCGGGTCACCAGTCGCCTTGCCGGCGGCCTCCTTGACCTGCCCCTTCAGCTCCTTGCCCTTGCCGCGGGTCCGATCGTCCATTCCAGACATGGCATCGTCATACCCGCTCCGTCGGCACCCGAACCGTTCCTCAGCTGCTGCGCCGCAGGCGCACGCGGCTGCTCCAAGTCCCCCCGCCGTCGCGCGACTCGACGACGACTCCCTCGTGCAGCGAGACGTAGACGGTGGAGCCCGACGACGCGATCGCCTCCGGCTGCCCGTCGACGGCGCCCACGCGGCGGACCGTGCGCCCGCCGTCGGCGCTGCGGGAGACGGTGCCGTCGCCCGCCACGACAAGGAGCAGGTCCGGCTTCGGCCACGCCAGCAGCCCGGTCGCGGAGCCGACGCGCGCCCACGAGCGCGCGGCGTCGCCTGAGGCGAACAGGCCGTCCTCCGTGGCGGCGACGAGACGGCCCTCGGCTGCCGGGTCGAGGGCGATGTCGACCGTCGGGCCGGGTAGCGTCGCCGGCGTCCACGTGCGGCCGCGGTCCTCGCTGCGCAGGAAGCGTCCGCCCGCCGCGTCGCCGCCGTAGACGACTCCCCCGCGCGTCTCCAGCAGGTGGAAGTCCGCCTCGCCGTGCAGCGACACCGGCTCCCAGCTCCTGCCGCCGTCCCTCGACTCCATCAGGCCGAGGTGGGAGGGCAGATCGTCGCGCGGGTCCGGGTGGCCCGAGGCGAGATAGTGACCGGGCCCGACGACGGTGAAGCCCATCAGGTCCGGCGTCCGGTCGCCGACGTGCGTCGCCGCCTCGCTGCCACTCGCGACGCGGAAGAGGCCGCGGTGCGTCGCGACGAGGAGCGCCCCGTCCACGGGGTCGACGCCGAGGCCGTGCACGTGCTCGACCTCGGCCTCGCGCGCGCCGCCGACGTCCCCACCGTCCTGGTCGCTGCCGCCGCAGCCCGAGAGGACGAGCGCCACGAGGAGCGTGACGAGGCTCGGCCGCATCCAAGTCACGCTAGCGTCCGCGGGCCCGTGGCCGGCTCCCCCGCTGCCGTGGCACACTCGCGCCGTGATCGCCGAGCTCTCTCCGGATGAGATCGACGAGCTCCTGCGCGAGCAGGTCGTCGGCCGCATCGGGTGCCACGCCGGCGGCCTCACCTACGTCGTGCCGATCATCTACGCCTTCGCCGGCGGCGCCGTGTACGTCGCCACGATCGAAGGACAGAAGACGCGCATGATGCGCGAGAACCCGCATGTCTGCTTCGAGATCGACGAGTACGAGCGCGGCAGCTGGCGCAGCGTGATCGCGTACGGGACGTTCGAGGAGCTCGAGGGCGAGGACGCCGAGCAGGCGCTCGCGTTGCTCGCGGAGCGGTTCTCGCGCGGGAGCGGGTCCGGCCCGATGCGGCGACGGCCGTCGGGGGACGGCCGCCCCACGGTCGTCTTCCGGATCCGGCTCGAGGAGGCGACCGGGCGGTCGGTCGCGAGGTAGCCCGCCCGCTCCACCACCTGCCCCTCGTGCACAGCGGCCCCCGGCGCCGTTCGCGCTCGCCGCACCGGCACTCGCGCTTGCCACGGCCGCTGGCTGGCTGCCACGGTTGCGCCGTGCAGCTCATGCTCGTCGAGAGGACCGGACTGGCGGTCGCCGGCTCGTCGGCGCTCGTCGCCGGCGCTGGCGTCGCGCTCCTCGGGGTCGGCGAGACGCTACGGCGCGTCGGGCTCGGCCGCCGCGCCGCCTGAGCGCAGCTCGTGCAGGAGGTGGACCTCCACAGGGTCGCGCTTCCCCTTCACGGTCACGTCGCCGAGCTTCGTGGCGTAGGCCCGAGCTCCGAGCCGCGCGGTCGTTCCGGCGCCGATCGCGACCTCCCCCGGGGGCGCCAGCCCCTCGATCCGCGAGGCGAGGTTCACGGTGTCGCCGACGACGCTGTACTTCCGCCCACCGGTGGTGCCGAGCACCCCTGCGGTGACCGGACCGCTGTTGACGCCGGCGCGGAAGCGCGGCCAGTCGGGGTGTGAAGCCGCGAGGCGCGTGGCCGCGCGTTGTAGGGCGAGCGCCGCCTCTGCCGCGTCTTTCGCGTGGTGCTCGGAGGCGAAGACCGCCATCAGGGAGTCGCCCGTCAACTCGACGTCGCCGCCGCGCGACTCGACCTCCGGCACGACGGCGGCGAAGTAGGCGTTCAGCATCGTTGTGACCTCCGCCGTGTCGTGGCGCTCCGAGAACGGCGTGAACCCGGCCAGGTCGGCGAAGAGCACGCTCACCTCTCGCTCCCCCGCCCGAGTCTCGTCGAGGTAGAGGTCGGCGTACCGCTCCTCGTGCCACTCCTGCCGGGCCGCCCACGCGACGAGCGCGAACGCCGCGAGCATCAGGAGGTGCCACTCCCACCACGTCGCTTGCCAGTTGCGCGCAGCCGCGGTGGCGAGCGCCGCCTCCGCGAGCAGCACGAACGCTGCGGCCACCGCGAGCACGAGCCCGGAAGGGCGGCGCGCGTACAGCCGCAGGTAGCGGGCGACGGCGAGGCCGTAGAGCGCGATCGCGAGGACCGCCGGGGCGGCGAACGCCGCCGACCCGCGCTCCGGCACCGCAGGGTCCTCCACCTGCGGCAGGAGCGCGAGCGAGACGACCGCCCAGACGAGGAGCAGCCCGAGCACCGCCGGCTGGAGCAGGCGCAGCCGCCCGACGGTGCCCGCGCGATGCTCCAGGGCGGAGGCCGCCGCGAAGACGGAGGCCAGCAGGAGCCCGAGCGGCGTGGAGATCGCGAAGCCGAGGTTGCTCGTGTCGAGCAGGACGCCGGGAGTCGCGAGCGCGTGCAATCCGAGGGCGCCGGCAGCCGAGAGGAACGCGAGCGACACGAGGAAGAGCCGCGCGTCGCCGCGGCGCCGCGCCGTCCCTCCGGTCGAGACGGCGAGGGCCGCGCTCACCCCGGCCGCGGCGAGCACGAGCCAGAAGTGCGACGGGTGGTGCTCCCAACGCACGTCGAGGTCGGGGGCCGCCAGGAGCAGCAGGAGACCGCCGACCGGAGCGGCCAGAGCGAGCGCCACCCACACCGGCGGGCGGCTCAGGTCTCCGCCTCTCCAGCGAGGTGCTCGTGCACCTGCGCGACCGCCGCGGCACCGTCGCCCACCGCAGCCGCTACGCGCTTCACCGTCCGCGCCCGAACGTCGCCCGCCGCGAAGACACCGGGCACGCTCGTCTCGAGCGCCCGCGGCGCCCGCCGCAGGGCCCAGAGAGCCCGACCGCGCTCCTCGTCCAGGAGCCGGGGGCCGGTGACGAGGAAGCCGCGCTCGTCGCGGAGGAACGCCTCCGGCAGCCAGTCCGTCCGCGGCCGTGCGCCGATGAGGACGAAGAGGCCGGCGAGCGGCAATGTCTCGGTGCTGCCGCCGGCGTCGAGCTCCACCGCCTCGAGCCGCCCCTCCCCCAATGCGCGTTGCACCTGCGTGCCGCCGCGGATCGAGACGTTCGGGGCTGCCTCGAGTGCGTCGATCAGGTACCGCGACATCGTCTCGTCGAGGCTCCGACGCCGCACGAGCACCGCGACGTGGGCGGCGTAGCGCGCGAGGTGGAGCGCCGCCTGCCCCGCGGAGTTCCCGCCGCCGACGACCGCGACCCGCTCGCCGGCGAACGCCTGCGCCTCGGCGGGCGACGCGCCGTAGTAGATGCCCGAGCCCTCGAGCTCCTCCGCGTCGGGGACGGCGAGCCGCACGTAGTCCACGCCGAGCGCGAGCACGACGGCCCGCGCCGCCACGCACGACCCGTCGGCCATCCCCACGACGTGGCGGTCGCCTTCCCGCTCCAGCGACGAGACCGGCTGCAGGACGCGGAAGCGGGCGTCGAAGAGCCACGCTTGCTGGTACGCGCGCTGGGCGAGCTCGCCGCCGGTGACGCCGCGCGCGAACCCGAGGTAGTTGCGGATCAGCGAGCTGCTTCCCGCCTGGCCCCCGATCCCGCGGCGATCGACGACCACCGTGCGGAGCCCTTCGGAGGCCGCGTAGACGGCCGCTCCGAGGCCGGCCGGCCCCGCGCCGACCACGACCAGGTCCGCCTCGCCGTCGAGGGCGTCGGTGGGGAAGCCGACGGCGGCTGCGACGTCGGCCGGTCGCGGCCCGACGAGCGGCTCCTGCCCCGCGAGGAGAACTGTCGGCGGCCCCTCGTCCGGCTCGTGCCGGTGCGGGATGCCGAGCGCCGCCAGCGTCGCCTGCAGCTCGTGCACGTGCCGGGAGCGGTTGGGGCCACGCACGACGGCGCCCGCGGGGCCGGTGCCGACGAGCCGCGCCCGCTCCTGCAGCAGCTCGCTGACCGTGCGGTGGAAGACCTCGTCCGGCGTCGCGCCCGGCTCCAGGACGTACAGGTCGATCCAGCCGCGCCCGGCAGCGGTGCGGACGGCGCTCGCCGTCTCGGGGTCGGCCCAGCCGAGCCACGGCACGAGGAGCGCCCGCTTCGCTGCCGGGCACCGTTCGCGGACGCCGCCGAAGAGCTGCTCGTCGTCCCGTCCGGGCGCGGCGAGGACGAGCGCAGCCTCGCGTTCGAGCGCCGAAAGCGCAGTGGCGGCGGTCGCGCGCGGCACGCCGAGCACCTCGTAGTCGCAGCTGTAGCGGCGCTCCAGCTCGTGGCAGACGCGCTCGCGCGTGGCCGGCTCGTCGTGGGCGACGACGAGCAGCGGTGACCCCGTGCGGCTCGGGCGGACGCTCATGGCGGCCTCCCGGCGAGTCTACGCTGTCGGCCCGCTAGAACATCGTGCCGATGATCTGCGAGAAGCGGATCACCGTCACCGTCTCGTCCTCGGAGACGTCGCGGTTGTAGAGCTGGCCCAGGAAGTGCGCCATCTCGTCGACCCGCTTGATCTCCGGGTTGTCGTGCTCGATCTCGCGTGGCGACAACTCACGCAGGGCCTTCACCTCGACCTTGTCGATGACGGCGTCGAAGATCTTGTCGCGCTGCCCGTACCGGACGCCGACGAGCACCGTCACGATCATCCCCTTCTTGTACTTGCGCGACTTGTCGCCGAGTCGGATCGTCGCCGTCTTGCGCTGCGTGCGCAGCTGGTCGGCGACGACGGGCGAGTAGAAGTTGAGCGCGTACATCGCCATCGCGCGCGGACTATAGAGCGTCCGCGCCGAGCGCCTCTGCCGCCTTCCGGGCCATGTCCTTCTCGCCGCCGTAGGAGAGCAGCCGCGGCCCGTCCGCGAGCGGGAGCCAACGCGCCTCCGCCACCTCGACCTCCATCCCTGTCGGCAGGTCGCCGATGCGGCCGTGCCGGTACCGCAGCAGGTAGAAGGTAACGAGCTTGAACACGCGGACGCCGGTGCGGCGGGTGTAGACGTACTTCACGTCGCCCAACTTCACGTCGAGCCGCGCCTGCAGTCCGGTCTCCTCGTACGCCTCCCGTACGGCCGTCTCCGCAGGGCTCTCACCGGGGTCGACGAGCCCCTTCGGGAGCGCCCAGGTCGTCGTGCCGCGGCCCTGGGGACGGATCGCCGCGAGGTGCCAGCCGCCGCGGAGCCGCCGGACGACGACGCCTCCGGCAGAGAACTCCCGCTCCACCGCCGGTTTGTAACACAGGGGCTTGCCGGGAGGGCGGGTTCCGGTTGCGCGCCGCTGCCGCAGTGGTATCATGCCGTCGGCACTCAGGAGGTAAGAGTGCCAAGAGCTGTCACAAAGTGGGACGAACCACGACGTGACGGTAGAGGGAACTGTGACCCGAGGAGGCAACCGAATGAACCTGCAGCCTCTTGGTGACCGTCTGATCGTCGAGATCCTCGACGAGGAAGAGGTCACCGTGAGCGGCATCGTCCTGCCCGACACGGCCAAGGAGAAGCCGCAGCGCGGCCGCGTCCTCGCCGTCGGCCCGGGCCCCCGGGACGAGGACGGGGAGTACATCAAGATGGATCTGGAGGAGGGTGACGAGATCATCTTCTCCAAGTACGGCGGCACCGAGATCAAGCTCGGCACCGACGAGGTCCTGATCCTGCGCGAGTCGGACGTCCTGGCGAAGGTCGTCGGCGACCGCGCCGCCGTCTAAAGAGAGAAACGAGGAGGACGAAGAGATGGCTCACAAGGAGCTGAAGTTCAACGAGGACGCCCGCCGGGCGCTCGAGCGCGGCGTCAACATCCTGGCCGACGCCGTCAAGGTGACGCTCGGCCCGAAGGGGCGCTACGTCGTGCTGGACAAGAAGTTCGGCGCGCCGACGATCACGAACGACGGCGTCACCATCGCCCGCGAGATCGAGGTCGAGGACGCGTTCGAGAACCAGGGCGCACAGCTCGTCCGTGAGGTCGCCACGTCGACGAACGACGTCGCTGGCGATGGCACCACGACCGCGACCGTGCTGGCGCAGGCGATCGTGCGCGAGGGCCTGAAGAACGTCGCCGCCGGCGCGAACCCGATGGGGCTCAAGCGCGGCATCGAGAAGGCCGTCGACGCCGTCGTCGAGGACCTGAAGACGCAGTCGAAGCAGGTCTCCGGCAAGGAGGACATCGCCCGGGTCGCCACGGTCTCGTCGCGCGAGCGCGAGATCGGCGAGGTGATCGCGGACGCGATCGAGAAGGTCGGCAAGGACGGCGTCGTGAACGTCGAGGAGGGCCAGACGCTCGGCCTCGAGCTCGAGTTCACGGAGGGCATGCAGTTCGACAAGGGCTACCTGTCGCCGTACATGATCACGGACGCCGAGCGCATGGAGGCCGTGCTCGACGACCCGTACGTCCTCGTCGCCAACCAGAAGATCGGTGCCGTG
>DASQNG010000004.1:0-3370 GCA_035645095.1 Gaiellaceae bacterium
TATTAGCCTGTCGTCCACAATCTTGTTCGCGAACAGGCGGTACTGAGTGACGTCGGCCGCCCATGCATCGCTCGCCAGCCCTCCCATCGTGAAGACGCACCCGGTCAGGAAGACCGGCAGCGCGATCCCGAGCGGGATGGCCAACCGCCGTCTCAGCGCAGGTCTTTGTTCGACTCCATGTCGAACCACATCGCGAAGAGCGTGAACTGGCTGCCGGAGATGAGGAGCAGCGCGACGAGGACGATCGTCGGCGTCGTGATCTCGTTCCCCTGCAGACGCAGCAGCACCTCGACGAGGCCGAGCACGAGCCCGACGACGGTCATCAGCAGCCCGAGCGCATAGAAGAAGACGAGCGGGTGGAAGTCGCGGATCACGTACTTCTCCCGCAGCCGCCAGAAGAAGCCCTTCAGGAGCAGCCAGGAGATACGCGGCACGACCTTGTGCAGCTTGATCCCGGACTGCTCGCCGACGCCGTACACGGGCCTCGAGGGAAAGTCGCGGACGCGGGCGTTCCAGACGTTCAGGTGCACGAGCATGTCGTTCGGGAAGCCGTAGCCGCGGTAGATGCGGCGCAGGTCGAGCTGGGCGAGCACGCGGTGCGAGATCGCGGTGTAGCCCGTCTGGGAATCCGCGACGTGCCAGTAGCCGGACGCGATCTTCGTCAGCAGCGAGAGGACGGCGTTGCCCAGGTAGCGCGTACGCGGGATCAGCTGCCAGGCCTCGCCGGTGACGAGCCGGTTGGCCTTCGCGTAGTCCACCTCACCCCGCGCGACCGGGTCGACGAGCGTGCGCAGGTCGGCGGGGTCCATCTGGTTGTCCGCGGCCATGACGCAGGTGACGTCCACGCCCTCCGCCAGCGCCGCCTCGTATCCGGACACGATCGCCGCGCCGACGCCGCCGTTCCGCTCGTGCTCGACGAGCCGCACCCGCTCGTCCTGGTGCGCCCGGACGGCGGCAACGGTCCCGTCCGTGGAGGCGTCGTCCACCACGATGACGCGGTCGACGAAGTCGGGGATGCCCGCGAGGGTCGTGCCGACGAGCCGCTCCTCGTTGTAGGCGGGGACGACGACGGCGACGCGCTTGCCGTTGACCATCGCGGCCTCAGGCGGGCGACGCGCCCGGCCGCCGTGCGGCGAACGAGTCGGCGAGCAGGGCGGCGGCGCAGCCGAGGAGGAGCCCGATCAGCGCGCCGACGAGCGCCGCGTTCCGGTCGCTCCGCGCCGCCGACTGCGCTGCGACGGCCGGCTCGACCACCCGGCCCTGCTCGACGCGCTCGGCGAGCGACAGCAGCTGTCGCGCCTGCAGGAGCTCGGTCCGGACGGTGCCGCGCCGCTGCTCGTTGAAGCCGATCGTCGAGTTGATGTTCGTCGTCAGGATCAGCCGCTCCGACAGCGCGAGGTCGTCGTTCGCGAGGATCGTCTCGAGCTGGGCGTTCGCGCGGTTCACGCGGCGGTCGATCTGCTCGAGCTCCTCGTTCAGCGCGTCGATCTGGTCGTTCAGCACCTCGATCTTGTCGTTCACGTAGTCGCCCGTCGCCGTCAGCACGCGCTTCGCGAGCGCGTTCGCCGCCCGCGCGACGCGCGCCGGCCGCGGGCCCTTGACGCGGAGCTCGACGAGCGGCGTCGTCAGGCGCGACTGCCCGGTCGCGACGATCGGGGCCGAGGTCACGTTCCCGCGCAACTGGTTGATCGGGATCCCGCTCTCCTGCGAGGCCGCCTTCAGCGCGCCCTCGGAGCGGATGATCTCGCCCACGGTGCGGGGGTTCGTGGCGAGGCTCTGGATCTGGCCGCCGCCGGCCGTCGTGAACGGCTGGCCGAGATAGAGGAGCGCCCGCGCCTCGTGCGTCGTGCCGCCGCCGAGCGCGAGCGCGAAGCCGATCACGGCGCCCAGGACGAGACCGGCGAGCGGCAGCCACCAGCGCGCGGCGATCCGGCTCCAGGCCGACCGGAGGTCGACCTCCTGCTCCGCGTCGAGGTCGGGCTCGTGCAGCGCGCGGCTCACGCGGGCGACTCTACCGAGGCCGCCCAGGCCCACTGGGCCCGCAGCCCCTCCTCCAGCGTGGTGCGCGGCTCCCAGCCGAGGTCGGCGCGGATCCGCGCGGTGTCGGCCTTCGTGCGTCGCTGGTCGCCCGGGACGGCGGGCTCTCGGCGGAGGTCGAGCGTGCGGCCGGCGATGCGCTCGAGCAGCGCGATCGTCTCGTTCATCGTCGCCTCCTCGCCCCCGCCGACGTTGTAGACGCTGCCGGCGGCGGCGCTCTCCATCGCGACGACCGACGCCTCGACGACGTCGAGCACGTAGGTGAAGCTGCGGCTCTGCTCGCCGTCGCCGAAGAGCGAGAACGGCTCGCCGCCCGCGAGCGCGGCGACGACGCGCGGGAACGCCATGTCGGGGCGCTGCCGGGGGCCATAGGCGTTGAAGTAGCGGAGCACCACGGCGTCGAGGCCGAAGCTGCGCCCGTACGCGTGCGCGAGGTGCTCGCAGCCGAGCTTCGTGATTCCGTACGGCGACACCGGTCGCGGCGGCGTGTCCTCCGGGGTCGGGTAGCGCTCCGCCTCGCCGTACACCGACGAGGAGGAGGCGAAGACCACGCGGCTGCCGGCGGCCGCGGCCGCCTCGAAGACGCGCTGGCTCGCGAGCACGTTGTGGCGCACGTGGAGCGGAAAGACGTCGCCGAAGCTCCGCACGCCCGGCTGTGCCGCGAGGTGGAAGACTCCGTCGACGCCGGCGAGGCCGAGCTCGTCCTCCACGAGGTCGAGCCGCCGCACCTCCACCCCCTGGTGCTGCAGGAGCCGCGCGTTCGCCTCCTTCAGCTGCCGGTCGTAGTAGTCGGTGAAGGCGTCGAGCCCCACGACGTCGTGCCCGCGCGCCGCGAGCGCCTCGGCGAGGTGGGAGCCGATGAAGCCCGCGGCGCCCGTCACGAGGTACCTGCTCACCGCGCCACCATCCCATAGACCCGCGCGTGGCCGACGAGGTACACCCGCTCGCGGTCGGCGACGAGCGGCGAGTACTTGCCGTCGCGGAACTCCCACAGCAGCCTCCCGTTCCGCGCGTCCAGCGCGTACGTGCGGTCGGCGAGGGTCGAGAAGTAGACGACGCCGTTCATGATCGTCGGCGAGCCGGAGATTCTGGCCTTCGCAGCGAAGCGCCAGACGACGTCGCCGGTCGCCGCGTCGAACGCGAAGAAGCGGCCGCTGTAGGAGCCCGCATAGACCTTCCGCCGCCACACGGCAGGAGACGAGTAGACGTAGCCGCCCGTGCCCTGCGACCAGAGCAGCCGCCCGGTGGTGGCGCCGAAGGAGTAGACCTTGCCGTCGGTCGAACCGAGGTAGATCCGGCCGTACGCCGCCGCGGGCGTCGAGTAGAACTGGCC
>DASQNG010000005.1:0-2054 GCA_035645095.1 Gaiellaceae bacterium
CGTCCACATCTCGAGGAAGTTCATCGCATCGACGTAGTCACCGATCCAGCCCAGCCGGAAGACGTCGATCGACTGGTCCGGCGGAGGCCCGATGAACTCGAGGAACTGCGCCCACTCCTGCTGCTTGATCGTGACGTTCAGACCGAGCTCCTTCCAGGCCGCCTGAACCGCGACAGCGATCTCCCGGTGCCCGGGGGAGTCGTTCAGGAGGAGCGTGATGTCCTTCTTCGGGTTCTGCGCCTGCGACATCAGCTCCTTCGCCCGCTCCATGTTCGCGGTCTCCGGGAGCCACTCCGAGCCCGGGTTGATGTCGTCGAAGCCCGGCATCCCCTCGGGGGTGTAGCCGGTCGCCGGCAGCTGGTCGGCCTGCGCGACGTTGTCGATGATGCTCTGGCGGTCGATCGCCATCGACATCGCCCGGCGCTGGTTCACGTCGGTGATGTTCTTGACGTTGAAGCCGTAGTAGTAGGTGCCGAGGCCCGGGTACTGCTGGTAGTCCTCGGTCTCCTTGAGGCGCGGGATCTCCTCGGGCGGCAGCTCGCCGGTCACGTCGACCTCGCCGGCCTCGAAGGCCTGTACGGCCGTCGTGCCGTCGGTGATCATGCGGCCGTCCACGCGGGTCAGCTTCACGTTGGCGGCGTCGCGCCACTCCTCCCACTTCACGAGGTCGATCCGCGAGTTGTGCTGCCAGGCCTCGAGCTTGAACGGCCCGTTCGTCACGATGTTCGCGGCCTCGGTCCACTTCTCGCCGTGCTGGTCCACGGTCGCCTTGTGAACCGCGAGGAACGAATGGTGCGCCATCTGCTGGATGAACCAGGGCTGCGGCGTGGTGAGCTTGACCTCGAGCGTGCGCTCGTCGACAGCGCTCACGCCGACCTTGTCGGCGAGGGCCTCGCAGTCCTTCTCGCAGCCGTTGTACTCCTGCGCGCCCTCGATGCCGTAGAACTGGTAGGCGTAGTCGGCGGCCAGCTCCGGCGAGATGGTGCGCTTCCACGCGTACACGAAGTCCTCAGCGGTGACGGGGTCGCCGTTCGTCCACTTGCCGTCCTCTCGGAGCGTGAACGTGACCGTCTTCCCGTCCTCAGAGACCTCCCAGCTCTCGGCGAGGCTCGGGACCGGCTCGAGATCGTCGTCGAGCTTGACGAGCGGATCCATGATGTTGAGCAGGATGTTCGCGGACGTCGTGTCGCTCGCGAGACCCGGGTCGAGCGACGGCGGCTCGGTGCCCCAGTTCACGGTGATCGTCTGGTCGGCGGCCTCGCCGCCGCCTTCTTGCTGCGTCTCGGTGCCGGCGCCGGTAGCTGCCGCATCACCGCCGTCGTCGTCGCCACCACAACCGGCGACCACGAGGGCGAGTGCCGAGACCAGCGCCGCCAGGAGCAGCCAGGGGGTCTTCGTCCTCATCAAATGTGCCTTCCTTCCTTTGCGCACTCTCGGCGCGGTGACGACAAACCAGCCGCTCGGTTGTTTCCGAGGTTTACCGGTCACAAACTCGGTACCCATGCGGCTATACACGTTCTTAACCGAGCGTCGGCGACGATAACGGCGTGCGGGCGCTGCTCGTCGCAGTCATCACGCTGGCCGGCGTCTGCACGCAGGAGGCAGCCGCCCACGTGGAGGTCGCTCCGGGCGTGCTCGAAAGCGGACGCGAGGTCGTGCTCGAGATCGAGCTTCCCCTCCTCCGGCCGGGGCCGCCGCCGACGAGCCTCGCCGTCTCCGGTCGCGGCGTCCGGCAACTGGCGGCGGACGCGGCTGGGCGTGTCGGCCGCGAGACGCGGTGGCGCGTGCGTGTGCGCGTCGACGCGGAGCCAGGCCCGCTTCAGCTCCTCCTCCGAGCCTCGTTCGCCGACGGCCGCAGCGTGGACGTACGCCAGTCGCTGACGGTCGTGCCCGCGCGCGATCCGAACGGCTCGCCACTGCCCGAGGTGGCGGCGGCCGCTACCGCTGCGGTCGGCGCGGCCCTTGTCGCCCTCGCCCTGGTCGCCCGTCGTCGTGCGCGCCGGTCTCGGTGAACTAGAGGCGCCTCGTGTTGAAACACCACAAGGCGACGTGCC
>DASQNG010000006.1:0-2870 GCA_035645095.1 Gaiellaceae bacterium
CCCGTAGGCGTCGTCGATCAGGAGGCCGGAGGCGTAGGGCCCGAGCTCGCGCGCGACCGCCAGCTTGAAGGCGACGAGCCGCTCGTCGGCAGCGTCGTGCCCGTGCTCGCGCAGCATGGTCCGCAGCGACTCGCGCTGGTCGATCGCGACCATCAGGAACGTGCCGCTGGGGCGAGCGAGCGCATCGAGGGTGCTCATTCGCCCGCCTCCCGTTCGACGAGCGCGTTCGCGGCAGCGATCCGCGCGTAGTAGCGGCCGGAGTCCTTCACCGTCCGCTCGAGCGTGTCGTAGTCGACGTGCACGAGGCCGAACCGCTGCGCGTAGCCGAGCTTCCACTCGAAGTTGTCCATGAGCGACCAGTGGCAGTAGCCGACGACGGGGACGCCGCGCTCGATCGCGTCGTGCAGCGCGGAGACGTGGTCGTGGAGGAAGCGCACCCGGCGCTCGTCGTGCAGCGGCTCCGGGAAGACGGCGCCGTTCTCGGTGATCATGAGCGGCGGCGCGCCGTAGTCGTCACGGACGCGGACGAGGAGGTCGGTCAGCGCCCACGGCGCGATCGGCGTCCCCGCCTCCGTCGCGGCGACGCCGCCCGTGAAGCCGCCGGTGACCTCGACGTGCTCCGGAACCACGACGCGCCACGGCCACGGCCTGTCCCCCGGCACCGCCTGCATCACGCGGAAGGAGTAGTAGTTGATCCCGAGGTAGTCGGTGGGCTCTGCGATCGTCGCGAGGTCGCCGTCGCGGACGAACTCGAGCGGGCCGAGCAGCTCCTCGTACCGCCGGCGCATGTCCTCGGGGTACGCGCCCCTGTAGATCGCGTCGAGGAACCAGCGGTTGACGTAGCCGTCGGAGGCACGTGTCACCTCGGCGTCGGCGGGGTCATCGCTCGCCGGGTAGTGCGGCGAGAGGTTGGGCGCGAGCCCGATCCGCCCGCAGTTGCCGGCGCGGCGGTACTCCTGCACCGCGCGACCGTGCGCGAGCAGGAGGTGGTGGAAGACGGTGACCTCGCCGAGGACGTCGTCCCTGTAGCCGGGGGCGTGCAGCCCGTGCAGGTAGCCGAGCAGGCCGACGATCCACGGCTCGTTGATCGTCAGCCACCAGTTCACGCGGTCGCCGTAGGCGTCGAAGCAGGCGGCGGCGTACTCGACGAACCGCTCGACGGTGTCGCGGTTCCGCCAGCCGCCCTCATCCTCGAGCGCCTGCGGCAGGTCCCAGTGGTACAGCGTCACGACGGGCTCGATCCCACGCTCGAGCAGCGCGTCGAGCAGCCGGTCGTAGTGGTCGAGCCCGCGGCGATTGAGCGGGCCGCGGCCGGTCGGGAAGAGGCGGGGCCAGGCGATCGAGAAGCGGTAGGCGTTCACGTTCAGCCCGGCGATCAGGTCGACGTCGTCGCGCCAGCGGCGGTAGTGGTCGCAGGCGACGTCGCCGGTGTCGCCGCCGTCGATCGTGCCGGGTGTGTGGCTGTAGGTGTCCCAGATCGACGGGCCGCGGCCGTCGGCGTCGACGGCCCCTTCGATCTGGTAGGCGGACGTGGCGACTCCCCAGAGGAAGTCGGCAGGAAAGGTCTTCACAGGAGCTCCGGGTGGTCGGCGAGGACTGCCTCGCAGGCGTGTAGGAGGAGGCCGCCCGTCCACGCGTGCGAGAGGGGCAGCAGCCCGCCCTTCGGCGCGAAGACGTCGGTCTGGTAGTAGCGCTCGCTCGTCATTCCGCGCATAGCGCCGAAGTCGCCGTCGTGGCGGGCGACGAACTGGCGGAAGCAGGCGAGGTTCTCGCGGGTCGTGTCGAGGTAGTACGTGTCCCCGGTCGCGTCCGCGAGCCGGGCCATCTCCGGCAGGCAGACGAGACCGAAGGCATGGAGGTGCTGGTTCGCCGGTGATGCCTGGTCGCCGCCGCGCGTGCGGAAGCGGTGGCGGCCCAGCGTGGTGTCGGGGTCGAAGGCGACGTCGTAGGTGTAACGGAAGGTCAGCATCCAGTCGGCTGCACGGCACGCCGCCTCCCAGTCCTCGAGCGCCACGAACGCCATCACCGCGGCGTAGCCGTCCTCGGAGGTGGGGGCGAGGTCGACGTCCTCCGGCGCGCCGTACCACTGCTCGAAGCCGCGGAAGTAGGCGCCGGCGCGGCGGGCCTCGTCGAGCCGCCCCGCCTCGACGAGTGCCGGGATCCACGCGAGCCCGGCCGTTCCCTCCCAGTCGACGGCGGCGCCCGTCTCGACGTGGTGCGCCGCCGGCAACGCCCCGTCCTCCCGCTGCGTTCGGCACACGACGTCGAGGTTCGCGCGGACGGCGCCGGCCCACAGGCTTCGGCGCTCGCGACTTGGTGGCTCGGAGCCACGAAGTGCCGCCGCGCGGCCGAGGAAGAGGGCGGCGTCGGCGAGCGTGCGCGCGTGCAGGCGGGAGTGGTCGGGGTGCCAGCCCCATTGCCAGCCGCGTTCGGCCGTCCACTGCGACCAGAAGGTTCCGCCAGGCGTCAAGTTGGCCGCGACGTGGTCGAGCACGGCCGCGCCGGCCTCCGCGTAGTCGGCGTTGCCGACCCGGAGGCCGTGCCGGAGGAGGGCGTAGGCGTACGGGACGCCGCTCACCCAAGAGACGTGCATGTGGTCGCGGTCGTCCGGCTGCTCGCGGTCGAACGACACCGTCTCGAGGAGCCGCGCCGGCTCCGGGCGGTAGTGCCAGCGCCAAAGTCCCCAGGCCGCCAGCGTGGCCGCGTCCTCGACGGACACCCATGGACCTAGCGGCTCTGAGCCACTCGCTCGCCTCAGCTCGCGTCGCCGGTCGCCGTCGCACACGCGGACGTCGAGTTCCAGCCGCTCGCCCGGCGCCCAGCGGTAGGTCTGCACGTCCGGCGGCGCGGGGATCTCGGAACCGTCGTAA
>DASQNG010000007.1:0-4593 GCA_035645095.1 Gaiellaceae bacterium
TCGTCGCGCTGCGCGGCGGCGGGAGCGAGGGCAACGAAGACCCCGCCGACGGACGCACCTTAAGCCTCCAGGTGTTCGAGGCGTGGAGCGCCGGCCGCCTCGACGAGGTGGGCGAGAACCAGCTCTCCGCCACCGCCCGCAAGGCGCTCGAGACTCTGCCGCCTGAGCCGATCCTGCCGCTCCCGCCCGGCCCGGACGGCTGCTACGGCGAGCCGGACGACATGTCCTGCTCGTTCTACTACACCGGTGCCGGTCTCGACCTTTACCTCCGGTTCGACGTGTTTGCGGAGTCCAGCGGGCTGCGAGTGGCCACGGTCGAGTGCGTTTCCTCGAAGGGCACCGTCGGGCTCGAGAGCTGCGCGCGGACTCTCCGCGAGTCGTGACCCGCGCGGTCAGCACCCGCTGCCCGCCCTGTAGCGTCCCGCCCCGTGCCTGCCTTCCGCCCGCGGAGCGCCCGCGTGACTCGTGACGCTTCCGCGGCCTGCTCGGCCGACCCGACCAGCAGGCAACGCTGCTGAACGCCGACCTTCCCCGAGGCCCAGCTGATCCAGGTCCGCCGACTCCCTTCAGCTCCGACCCATCGACGTCACCCAAGGGCAGCTGAGGGAACACCAGCACGGGCACCTACGTCGGAGCGGCCAGTCGTTCCTCGTCGATCGCTTCGGTTGCGGCATTTTCGTGCCCGCGGCTTCCCGCGCTTGCCCTCGCTTCCGGCCCCGGAGCTGAAGGTAACCGGTTCGAGTACGGAAGAGGGCTTCACAAGAGGCCGGGAAATGGCCCTTTTGTTGCCTCAGGCGGAACGACCCCTCCGACAACCTCCCAAAGAGCTGTCCCCTACATCTCGAGCCGAGCAGCTCTTGGCTTGAGCACGCAGGTTGCAGACCACAGAACACCGTTGAAGGGAGGTACTCGACAGCGGATCGGACGCGCCTCGCTACCTCGACGATCTCGCGGCCAAGCTCACCGCGGCCGAGGTGGCTCCGAGCCCACGCCGGCGGCCGCGAGGATCTCGCGCGCTTCCTCGAGTGCCCGGCGATCTCGGGCGGCGGCGAGAGCGGTCGCCCTCGTCCGGCGAGATGTCGTCCCGACCTACCGCGGCGCGTCGAGGTCGAGCAGCATGCTCGCTAGCCCGACCCCCGTCGCACACGACGGTCGCGCGCGCTCATCGCGTCGGTCGCGCCCCGTTGGTCTTCAGGCCTCGCCGCCCCGCCGCGCGACCACCGCAACGAGGAGGAACAGCGCCGCTGCGGCTGCCGCGCCGAGGAGCCCGCTCGCGAAGCCGTGGCGGGCGGGTACAGCGGCCGCCAGCAGGGCCACCGTCGCGCCAGCGAACGCGAGCAGCGCAGCGACGAGCAGGCGCCCCATCACGACGGCGGTGACAGCCGGTCGCTCGACCGCCGCGTCCGGGGCCGGGCCGCGCGACAGAGAGACGAGCTCGCCCAGGATGAGGACGGCGGCGGCGAAGAGCGGAATGCTCCCAATGGGGGCGTCTTCGCGGTAGAGGGCCGCGAGCGCACCGAGAACGGCGCCGAGGCCGAGCGCCGCACCTGCGGCGGCGCGCCGAAATCGTCTCCCGCTCATCGTGCCGCAGCGAGGGCTTCGACGGGAGCGGCGATCGGCTCGTCCGGTCCCCACGACGCGAGCGCGATCCCCGCGCCGGCGAGCCGCGTCCGGTCGGCGTCTCGCTCGAGCAACCAGGTTCGCCAGGCGATCGGCCCGGCGGCGGCCTCGGCGGCGGCAAGGTACGGGAGCGGATCGATCTCGACGATCGAGACCTGGTAGCCGCGGCGGCGGAGATTGAGGAGCGCGCGCGTGACGCGCCAGTCGAGCAGCGGCGTCAGCGCGACGATCAGGGACTTGGGTGGGAGGATTCGGCGCGGGATGAGGCTCGCGTCGCGCCAGCGGTACGTTCGCGCGAGTTCGCTCTCGAGCACGGCATCCGCGATCCGATATTGCTGGCGAAGGCCCGAGCCGGGGATGATCCACTCGAGGTCGCCGCCGAAGCGGAGGAGCCCGACGCGGTCGCGCCGGCGGAGATAGGCCTCGCTCAGCGACGCGGCCGCGCGCACGGCGTGGTCGAGCGTGCTCGCCGCGCCTGCCGCGGCGGCTCCGAGCGCGTCGAGGAAGATGACGAGGTCGGAGCTCCGCTCGGGCAGCCGATCGTTGACGAGCGGCCGGCCGCGGGCGGCGGTCGCACGCCAGTTGATCCTCCGGGCGCGCTCGCCGGGGGCGAGGAACCGGAGCTCCGCGAATTCGATGCCTTCGCCGGCGACCGCGGCCGGACGGCTGCCCGTCACCGGGCGTGTCGCCCGCGGCCCGGCGAGCCGTCGCAGCCTCTCGACCGACGGGTAGACCCGCAGCGTCGTGGTCGGCTCGACGACAAGCTCGGCGCGACGGAGGTGAAGCTGATCGCGTGCCGAGAGCCGGATCGGGGCGATGCGGAAGGCGCCCCAGCGAGGGCACTTGATCGAAAACGCGAGCGTCCGCGTCTCGCCCGCATCGAGGGCGAGCACGCGCCGTGTGGGCGCGCGGGCCACAACGAGGCGCTCCGGCAGCAGCAGCTCGACGTCGAGCCAGGGGCATGCGTCCGTCGCGGCAAGGGTCACCTCGAGCTCGACCCGCCCGCCCTCGATCACGCGATCGGCCGAGACCCGGACGGTCGCTTCGGGCAGCCGAGGCGGCGGCGCCGCGAGCCCGAGGAGCAGTGGAACGAGGAAGCCGGCCCCGACCGCAACGAGCGCCGGGTGCGCGGTCGCGAGGCCGGCGAGGAGCCCTGCGGAAGCGACGACGAGCCAGACGGCGGCGCGCTGCTCGATCGTCACGACGGCGGCTCGGCCAGGACCGGCACCGGAACCGAGGCGACCGCCGCCCGCACCGCTTCGGCCGGATCGATGCGCTGCACCCAGAACTCGGGCGCCAGCGTGAGCCTGTGCGCGAGGGCGGGGATCGACACCGCCTTGATGTCGTCCGGCGTGACGAAGTCGCGGCCGAGATAGGCGGCGCGGGCGCGGGCCACCTTCATCAGCGCGAGCGAGCCTCTCGGCGATGCCCCGACGGCCAGCTGCGGCGAGTCCCTCGTCGCGCGCGCGATCGCGACCGCGTATTCGGCGAGCGGCGGGGCGACATGCACCTCCTCGACCGCCGCCTGCATCGCCCGCAGCGTCTGCAAGTCACAGACGGGCTCGAGCTCGATCCGCTCGCGCCGTCGGCGTGAGCGTTCGAGGAGGATGTCGCGCTCCGCGTCCTCCGACGGGTAGCCGATCGCGATGCGAACGAGAAAACGGTCGAGCTGGGCCTCCGGCAGCGGGTACGTCCCCTCGTACTCGATCGGGTTCTGCGTCGCGAGGACGAGAAAAGGGGGCTCGAGCTGCCGCGTCGTGTTCTCGAGCGTTACTTGCCGTTCTTCCATCGCCTCGAGCAGCGCGGCCTGCGTCTTGCCCGGCGCGCGGTTGATCTCGTCGGCGAGCAGGATGTTCGTGAAGATCGGCCCGCGCTCGAACGTGAAGCTGCCGCTGGAGCGGTCGTAGATCGAGGCCCCGGTGATGTCGCTCGGGATCAGGTCGGGGGTGAACTGGATCCGGGCGAAGTCCATGGCGCACACCTGCGCGAAGGAGCGGGCGAGCAGGGTCTTGCCCAGCCCTGGGAGATCCTCGATCAGCACGTGGCCGTCGGCGAGCAGGGCGAACAACACCAGCTCCACCGCCTCTCGCTTGCCGATGATCGCCTGCTCCACGGCGTCGGCCACCGCGGTCGCCTGCTCCTGGACGCTCACGCCTGCCCTCGGCACCTCGGTCACAGCTGCTCCAGCCGCTCGATCGCCTCTCTTAGGTCGTCCCGGGCGAGACCCCGGCGCGCGCGGCTTGCGGCCGGCGGACGGTCGGGACGGACGATCTCCCACAGCCGGTCGCCGAGCAGCTCCTGCGCGCGCCGGGGCGCGAGCGCCATGTCGACGCCACGACGTCCGAGGCGTGCGGCAGCGATCGGGACGAGCAGCGGGCGGAGCGACCGGTCGACGCCGACCTCCGATTGCTCCAGGACGTTTACGATCTGGCGCAGCCGCAACGGCATCTCGTCGTCCTGCGCACGCGGCGGTGGCTGTTGCCCCTGCGCGGGTCGGAGCTGCAGCGCGGTCGCGGCGGCGAGCGTGGCGGCGAATGCCAGCGCCGCGGCGAGCGCGACCGTCCTGCCCTGCCCGAGGACGAGACCCAGGGCGATCGCCACGACACAACCGGCGGCGACGATGAGCAGTGGGCGGCGGGCGATCACGGGGACGCCACCTCCGCCTCGACCTGCCGCACCGACGCGATCGCGCGCCGGCGGTCGTCCTCGTCCATCGGGTGGTCGCTGAACCGGGCGATCTCGAAGAGGCCGGTGAGGTCGGACGCTGCTGTGACGCTCGCGCCGAGCACTCGGAGGACGCGGGCCGTAAACTCGGTCGGGGTCTCGTCCGGCGCTCGCGAGAGCTCGATCTCGCCGAGCGACTCCTCCATGCGCGCGTAGGCGCGCTGGACGGCGTGCCGCGGGTCCCGCTCGGACTCCAGATCTGCGAGCGACCGCCTGAGGCCGGAGCCGATCCGCGCCGCCGCGTCGGGA
>DASQNG010000008.1:0-10411 GCA_035645095.1 Gaiellaceae bacterium
CGCAGGGCGCTCGGGGAGATGGCCCCCTTGTGTTGAAGCACCACGAGCCGCCGTAGCGGCGGCAGTGGCTGCGGGTGCGCAAGAGCGGCCACTTACGGCAGCGCGACGGGGGCGACGGCCCGGCGCAGCGGCCACGCGGCAGCCGGAGTGCGCCAGCCGTGCATCGCGGCGCCTACCGCGGCGCGGCGTCGGGCGGGATCTCGAGGTACTGGAGTCCGAACTGGGCGATCCTGGCGAACGCCGGCGCCGCGACGACACCGCCCCAGATCGCGGTGCCGGGCTCGTCGATCGAGACGAGCACGACGAGCCGCGGGTCCTTGGCGGGGACGATGCCCGCGAACGACGCGACGTAGCGCGAGGTCGAGTAGCCACCCGACTCCGGCTTCGCGGCGGTTCCCGTCTTGCCGGCCACCGTGTAGCCGGGCACGGCAGCCTCGGCGCCGGTCCCACCGTCGGCCGCGACGACGTCGCGCAGCATCGTCATCAGCTGCGCCGCGACGGTGGCGGAGACGACACGCCGGCCGGCGCCGCGCGGTGTCTTGCGGCCGGCGACGCCGTCGACGAGGTACGGCCGGTGCAGGACGCCGCGGTTGGCGATCGCCCCGTAGGCCGCGGCCATCTGGATCGCCGTCACCGCGATCCCGTGGCCGATCGGGACGTTCCCGATCGTCGAGCCCGACCAGTAGGACGGCATGATCCCGCGAGACTCGCCCGGGTAGTCCACACCTGTCGGGCGCCCGAAGCCGAAGCGGTCGATCCACGAGAGCACACGCTCCTTGCCGAGGAGCTGCGCAAGGGTGACCGTGCCCACGTTCGACGACTGCGACAGGATCTGGGCGACGCTCATCCGCTGCGTCGCTCGCGGCTCGTGCTCGTGGATGATCCGGTCGGCGACGCGGATCGACGTCTGCAGCGTGAACTGCGTCGTCGGCGCGACCAGCTTCTCGGAGATGGCGGCGGCGACCGTGACGACCTTGAACGTCGAACCCGGCTCGTAGGTGTCGGTGACCGCGCGGTTGCGGTGGCTGTCGACGCGGGTCGCGCCGAACCGGTTCGGGTCGAAGGTCGGGGCGTTCGCCATCGCGAGGATCGCGCCTGTCCGCGGGTCGAGCACGATCGCCGTCCCGCCTTTCGCGCGGGCGCTCTTCACCGTCTCGCGCAGCACCGCCTCGGCGTTCGCCTGCATCCGGTGGTCGATCGTGAGGAAGACGTCGGCGCCCGTGCGCTCGGGGCGCGCCTCGATCTCGTCGATCACGCGGCCGAGCGGGTCCTTCACGATCGTCTTCGACCCTGGCTTGCCGACGAGCTGCCGGTCGAGCGCGCGCTCGAGCCCCTCGAGTCCTCTGTTGTCCAGCCCCGCGAAGCCGAGCACGTGCGCCGCCACCGTCCGCTGCGGATAGGCCCGCTGCTCCTCCGAGTAGAAGGCGAGGCCCGGGAGCTCGAGCCGCTCGAGCTTGCCCGCCGCAACGGGATCGGCCTTCCGTTTCAGGAACACGAAATGGCGCGAGCGGTCGGCGAGCAGCGGATAGAGGCTGTTCGCGTCGAGGTCGAGTGCTCGAGCAACGGCGAGTGCCGTTGCGCGCGGGTCGCGCACCTGCCGCGGGTCCGCGTACACGGTCGTCGCCTGCTGCCCGATCGCGAGCGGCTCGCCGGTGCGGTCGAAGACGGTGCCTCTGCCCGCCGGGATCACGACCGTGTCGAGGTGCTGCTTCGACGCCATCTGCGCGAACGTCCCGGCCTGGACCCCCTGCAGCCAGGCCGCGCGGGCGAGGGTGGCGCCGAAGACGACGACGAAGACGACGAGGAGGAGTCGGATCCGCCGGTTCGCGACCCGCGCCGTCACTTCGCTCGCGGCGCGAGGTCGAGGTACGACGTCAGCGCGGGGTCCGCGGGCACGAGGCCGAGCCGCGACCGGGCGAGCGAGTCGATCCGCGCCACCGCGGAGGCGCTCGACAGCTGCGAGCGCAGCCGGGCGTTCTCGTCTCGGAGCTGGACACGCTCGCGGCCGAGCTCGTTCAGCTGCACGTTGAGCTGGAGCACGGCGACGTTCACGGCGACGACACCGGCGAGCAGCGCGCCCGCCACGACGATCCAGATGACGCCGCCGAACGCACGGTGTGGGATCGGCCGCGCCGCGGCACGCCGACGCGCTGCCCGCGGGGCGGCGACGGTCTCGGCACGCGCGCCGGAGGCCCAGGTGACCATCAGCCGACTTTGACCGCCGCCCGCAGCTTCGCCGAGGCAGCGCGCGGGTTCAGCTCCAGCTCGCGCGCCGACGCCCGCACGGGCTTCCGTGTCAGCTCGCGCAGCACGGGCGTCTGGCCGCAGACGCAGATCGGGAAGTCGGGCGGGCACGTGCAGCCACGCGCCTGGTCGCGAAAGAACCGCTTCACGATCCGGTCCTCGAGCGAGTGGAAGCTCACGACGACGATGCGGCCGCCGGGCCGGAGCATCCGCACCGCCGCCGGCAGCGCCTCCTCCAGCGAGCGGAGCTCGTCGTTCACCGCGATCCGGAGCGCCTGGAAGACCCGCTTCGCGGGGTGCCCGTCCCCGAACCGGGCGGGAGTCGGGATCGCCTGCTTGACGACGTCGACGAGGTCGCCCGTGCGATCGAACGGACGCTCGGCCCGCCGGCGCACGACGGCGCGCGCGATCTGCTTCGCGAAGCGCTCCTCCCCGTAGCGGCGGAAGATCGTCACGAGCTCCCGTTCGTCGGCGTCGTTCACGACGTCACGCGCCGAGCGCTCGGCGGATGGGTCCATCCGCATGTCGAGGGGGGCGTCGGTCGCATACGAGAAGCCGCGCTCCGGGCGGTCGAGCTGCATCGAGGAGACGCCCAGGTCGAGCAGGATCCCGTCCGCCAGCACGTCGTTCGCGGCGAGCTGCTGGAGCACGAGCGAGAAGTCGCCGCGGAGCAGCCTCGACTGCACCCCGGCCTGCGCCTTGAAGCGATCGAAGTACGCACGGACGGTCGGGTCGCGGTCGACCGCGATCAGCTTGCCCTCACCTCCGAGGTCGCGCGCGAGCAACGCCGCGTGGCCGCCGGCTCCGAACGTCGCGTCGACGACGGTATCCCCCCGGCCGACGGCGAGGAGCTCGCGCACCTCCTCCGCCAGGACCGGGACGTGATCAGACGGGCTTCTCTGCAAGACGTTCGGCAACATCGTCTGCGCTCCCTTCGATCTCCGTGACGTGCTCAGACCAGGTGCCGCGATCCCAGATCTCCAGGTGGTCGTGCACCCCGGCGACGACGACCTCCCGCCCGAGGCGCGCGTGCTTCGCGAGCGCAACCGGCACGTGCACGCGCCCCTGCCGGTCGAGCTCGGCGTCGGCCGCCGCCGCGAAGAAGAACCGCTTCAGCTCCCGCGCCTTTCGCGAGAAGGGGTTGAGCGGCGCCAGCCGCGCCTCGACGAGTGTGTGCCACTCGTCCCGCGCATACACGTCCAAGCACTCGTCGAGCCCGCGGGTGAGCACGACCCCGCCGCCGAGTGCGTCGCGGAACTTCGCCGGCAACGTGAGGCGGTTCTTGTCGTCGATCGTGTGCTCGTACTCGCCGAAGAACATGCGCGAACGCCTCTCGTCACAGCGGCTGTCTCTCCCACTTCGCCCCACAGTAAACCACGTGTCCCCACTTGTCCACCCGGAAGCACCCGCGCGGAGGGGCACGAGACGACGACGCGCAGCCGTACGTGGGCTACGGCGTGACGCCGGCGGCGTGCACGCCGCGCCCGGTGAGCGCGCCGGCGCCGCACCTCGCGGCGAGCACGAGGGCGTCGGCGACGGCGTCTCCGCGGCCGAGGCCGTACGTGAGCCCCGCGGCGAAGCAGTCGCCGCAGCCGTAGGTATCCACGACGGGCGCTCCGGGCGGCACTGCCTGGAACGGACCGCCGGGCTGTGCCCAGCCCCCGAGGGCACCGGAGGTGGTCACGACGAGCCGCGGCGCCGGCTCGAGATCACCGCTCCGGTAGCGCTCGCCCTCGTCGTCGCCGCTCCCGACGAGAGCGTCGAGCTCGACGTTCGCCGACCGAAGCGTCGCGAGCTCGCGGGCCGTCGCGACGAGGAGCGGTGCGCGGCGCCCCTGTCGCACAGCGGCAGCGTCCCCGCTCACGAAGTAGACGGCGTCCACGCGCTCCAGCTCCTCCCACGGGAGCGACGCATCCTTCCCGCGCGGCCGCAGCTTGTCCCCCACCACCGTGATCGTGCGCTCGCCGACGTCGTCCACGTGGCAGAACGCGCGGCGCTGCGGCTCGTCCGACCACTGCGTGTGCACCCGCACGCCGGCCGCCGTCAGCTCCTCCTCCGCGCGTGCGCCGAGGTCGTCGGCGCCGAGCGCCGTGAAGAGGAGCGTGTCTCCCGCGAGCCGGGCGAGCTGGAGCGCCGCCACGGCACCGCCGCCGCCCGCCGCCGCCCACGACTCCTGCGCGTGCACGATCGCGCCTGCCCGCGGCATCGCCTCCACCCGCGCGAACTCCACCCACTCCACGTGACCGATCACGGCGGCACGCACGACTCAACTCTCACAGATCGCGCCCGCCCGGCGTTGAGAGGGATGATGGGCGACGTGCCGCAGCTCCCGCCGTTCGAGCGCTTCTACCGTGACCACGGGAGCGCCGTGCTCGCGTTCCTGCGCCGGCGCCTGCCGCGCGAGACGGCCGACGACGTCTTCCAGGAGACGTTCCTGCGCGCGCTCCGTGCCTACGACCGGCTCGAGCACGGCGAGCACTTGCGCGCGTGGGTGCTGACGATCGCCGGCCGGCTGGTAATCGACCAGCGGCGTCGCACGCGCCCGACGTCGCACGACCTGCCGGAGGTCGCCTGGGAGGACGGGCGGCCGGCGTACGCGCAGCTCGAGCACCTCGCCGCCGCGCTGCCACCGACCGAGCGCGCCGCCGTCGTTCTCCGCTACGGCTACGACCTCGACTACGACGACATCGGCGGAGCCCTCGGCTCGTCGGCCGAGGCGGCGCGACAGGCCGCCTCAGCCGGGGTCAGGCGGCTGCGCAGAGAGGGGATCGCATGACCGTCACGCCCGAGCTCGACGACCGCTTCCGCAGCGCCGCCGCCGGCGAGGGACTGCTCGACGTCGCGTTCGACGCCGTCGAGTCGCCCATCGGGCCGCTGCTCGTCGCGACCACGGCGCGCGGCGTGTGCCGCGTGGCGTTCACGACGGATCCCGAAGCACATCTCGACGCACTCGCGCGGGCCTTCGGGCCGCGAGTCCTCCGCGCCGGCACCGCCGTCGAGTCGGTGCGGCGGCAGCTCGACGAGTACTTCGCCGGCGCCCGGCGCGACTTCGACGTGGACGTCGACACGCGCCCGCTGCCGTCGTTCGCGCGGCGGGTGCTCGCTGAGCTCGCGCGCGTCCCCTTCGGGGAGACGACGACGTACGGCACGCTCGCGGCGCGGGCCGAGGCGCCGCGCGCCGCGCGGGCGGTCGGGAGCGTGATGAACCGGAACCCGATCGCGATCGTCCTTCCCTGCCACCGCGTCGTCGGGGCCGACGGGAGCCTCACCGGCTACGCCGGCGGGCTCGACGTGAAGGAGCGGCTCCTGCGCCTCGAGGGCGTGCTCCTCTAGAGGCTTGATGTGGCTGGCGGACTCGCTCGCGTTTCACATCGAGCCTCTAGGCTCCGCTCATGGCCGTGCTGACGGGAGGCTGTGGCTGCGGCGCCGTCCGCTTCGAGATCGACGAGCCCCTGCTTTCCGCGGGCTACTGCCACTGCACCCGCTGCCAACGTCGCAGCGGCACGGCGGCTTCGGCGAACGCCCGAGCCGTACCCGGCAGCGTGCGCGTGACCGCGGGCGAGGAGGAGCTGCGCGCCTGGGCGCCGGAGGGCGGACGCGAGAAGGTGTTCTGCGGCCGCTGCGGGTCCGCCCTCTTCAGCCGTGAGCCCGGCTCGCAGGACCCCACCGGCATCCGTCTGGGCGCGATCGACGGCGACCCTGGCATTCGGCCGCAGTCGCACCAGTACGTGGCCTACGCAGCCCCGTGGGAACCCCTGCCGGAGGACGGGCTGCCTCGCTATCCGGAGACGCGGCCCGGGTACGCCGACGGCCGCTGAGCTCGTCGACCCATTCCCGAGCACGGAAGCGCCGAGCTCCGCACGAATGTCAGTCCTTCAGCCGGTAGCCCACCCCCCAGACGTTGACGATGCAGCGTCCCGCTCCCGCGGACGCCAGCTTGCGCCGGAGACGTGACGCGTGGGAGTCGAGCGTCCGGGTGCGCGCCGACGAACGGTAGCCCCAGACGTCCCGGAGCAGCTCGTCCTTGGTGAAGACTCGCTGCGGCGCGGACGCGAGCCGGGCGAGCAGCTCGAACTCCTTGCCCGCGACCTGCACCGCCTCCCCGGCGACGGTCACGGTGCGCGCCGCGCGGTCGACGACGAGCGGCCCCACCTCGAGCCGCTCCGGCCCCGGCGGTGCCGCCCGCCGCAGCACGGCCCGGATCCGCGCGGCCAGCTCGGCGTACACGAGGGGCATGCCGAGGTAGTCGTCCGCCCCGCGCGCGAAGGCGCGGACGCGGTCGGAGGCGTCGGCCCGCGCCGGCCCGAGCACGATGACGGGCACGTCGCGGTTCCAGGAGCGCCCCGGCTCGCCCTCGCGCAGCCGCGCGCAGAGGTCGATCTCGTCGACGAGCACGAGGTCGGGACGGACCCGCTCGGCGAGCTCGAGCGCCTCGCGCCCCGCCCCGGCCTTCAGCACGTGGAAGCCGTCTCCCGCGAGCCGCCGCTCCAGCTGCACCTCGGGCTCGCGGTCTGGCGCTGCGAGGAGGAGCGCAGGGGTCATGCGGCCGAAGCTAGCAACCGGCCGCGGCCGCGGCCAGACGTCCTTTGCGGCGATTTCGCAACAGATCGTCCCCAGCCGTCCGGCCCGTCCACGGCCGCTGCGGGCACGTTTGCCGGACGGGCGAGAGGTGCAGATCTGCAGCCATGGCGCGCAGCGAGGCGACGACGGAGATCGCACGGCCGGCCGCGATCGTCTTCCCCTGGCTGGTCGACCCGGACAAGCGGCTCCGGTGGGTGGTGGGCCTCACCGCGTCCGAGCCACTCGACGACCGCCGCTACCGCGAGACGATGGAGGCCGGCGGCCGTACGGTCGAGGTGACCAGCACCGTCGCGCGGCTCGACGCCCCGCACGCGGTCGACGTGGACATGAGCGGCCGCGGGGTGAAGGCGCGCGCGGAGTCGCGGCTCGAGGAGCACGACGGGCGCACGCGCGTCACGTCGTCGCTCGACCTCGAGCTGGGCGGCCTGCTGCGGTTCGCTGCGCCGATCGCCGAGCGGAAGACGCAGCAGGCACTCGCGCGGAGCCTGCAGCGCCTGAAGGAGCTCGTCGAGGCCGTCCCCGTCTAGAGTCGCCCGCTCCGGAACACGCCGAGGAGCAGCCAGGCGCCCAGCACGCCGGAGATCAGGAACCCGAGCGCCGAAAGGAAGTGGACGCCGAGGAGGCGCGGCCCCTCCTCCGCGAAAATGCCGAGCAGCGAGGAGCCGAGCAGCCCGCCCATCACGACGAGGGCGACCACGAGCCGGTTGAACGCGACGTCGAGCTTGTGCATGAACTCGTCGAGCCCCTTGTGCACGAAGCCGACCTCGATTTGGCCGTCCCGCACCTCCTGCAGCACGTCGTGCACCTGGTACGGCAGCTCGCGGGCGATGCCGAAGAGCGCACGGCCCTCACGCTGCGCCCGGTGCGCCAGCCGCTGCGGCGTGAACCGCTCGAGCATCAGCGCCCGCGCGTAGGGCCGCGCGACCTCGAAGACGTTGAAGCCCGGGTAGAGGTCGACGCCGACCGACCCGAGCGTTGCGATCGCCTTGTCGAGCATCACGAACCGGGTCGGCAGCTGCAGGTTCATCGCGTAGATCAGCGAGAAGCCCTCGCGGATCACCTGGATCGGGTCGATCTCTGCGAGCGAGGAGCCGTAGTAGCGATAGAAGAGGTCGCGCAGCGCCCCGACGAACTCCTCCTCGCGATCCTTCGGATAACGCACGCCGAGCTCGGCCAGGTGCCGCGGCAGTGCCTCCACGTTCTCGCTCGCCGCATCGATGAAGAGCCGCGTGAGCTTCGTCATGTCGGAGTCCGTCAGGCGTCCGGACAGCCCGAAGTCGACGAGGCCGATGCGGCCGTCGGCGAGCACGAGGATGTTCGCCGGGTGCGGGTCGCCGTGGAAGAAACCGTGCCGAAAGATCATCTCCATCCAGGTCTCGGTCATGCGGTACGCGAGCTCGCGCCGCTGGTCGAGCGGCGTCGTCTCCGGGTCGACGTCGGCGAGCTGGATGCCGTCGAGGAGCTCGAGCGTCAGGATTCGGCTCCCGGAGTAGCTCCAGTAGACGCGTGGTACGGCGACGAGCTCCGAGCCGGCGAAGTTGCGCCGGAAGGTGTCGGCATTCCGGGCCTCGAGGCGGTAGTCCAGCTCCTGCCGGAGTGACCGCGCGAACTCGTCGACGAGCGCGTTCGCGTCGATGAAGTCGAGCGACCGGATGCGCTCGCGCACGAGTCGCGCCGCCTGATAGAGGAGCGCCAGGTCGGACTCGATCTGGCGCGGGGCGTCCGGCCGTTGCACCTTGACGACGACGCGCTCGCCGTTCGGCAGCTCGGCGCGGTGCACCTGCCCGATCGACGCGGCGGCGATCGGCGTCTCCTCGAACGAGACGAAGGCTTGCTCGAGCGACAGCCGGAGCTCGGCCTCCACCACGCCCCGCACCTGTGCGAAGGCGAACGGCCGCACGTCGTCCTGCAGCCCGCGCAGCTCCGCGACGATGTCGGGCGGCACGACGTCAGGGCGCGTCGAGAGCAGCTGGCCGAACTTGACGAACGTCGGCCCCAGCTCGTCGAGCATCTCGCGGAGGTGACGGCCGCGCTCGGATCCGACCTCGGGCCCCGGCTCGACCCGCGCCGTCCACGGCAGCACGTCGGTGAGCCGGTGGCGTTCGAAGAAGTAGCCGAAGCCGTGCCGCACGGCGACCTGCGCGATCTCGGACAGCCGGCGGATCTTCCGGGTCTTCGGGGGGGCGGCCATGGCGGGAGTGTTCCACGCCCGCACCCGCGTCCCTAGGACAATGGCCGGTGTGGAGGCCGGGACGATCATGCTGCTCGTCGGCGCGCTGCTCGCCGCGAGCATCCTCGTCGCGCTCGTCTCCGCCCGCGTCGGCTTCCCCGTCCTCGTCGCGTTCCTGGCGCTCGGGATGCTGCTCGGCTCGGACGGGCCCGGTGGGATCGAGTTCGACGACGCCGAGCTCGCGCGGGCGGTGGGCATCGTCGGCCTGGCGGCGATCCTGTTCGAGGGCGGGCTCTCGACCTCGTGGCGGCGTCTGCGCAGCGTCGCCGCACCGGCAGCCGTGCTCAGCACGGCGGGGGTCGTCGTATCGACGACCGTCGTAGGCCTTGGCGCCCACGCGCTCTTCGACCTCACGCTCCTGCAGGGGATGCTCCTCGGCGCGGTCGTCTCTTCCACGGACGCCGCCGCGGTCTTCGCCACGCTGCGGTTCACCGCCCTCCGGCGCCGGCTGGGCCGCGTGCTCGAGGCGGAGTCCGGCACGAACGACCCGATGGCGATCGCGCTCACGCTCGGGCTGATCGCGTGGCTGGACGAGCCGGCCTCGGGCCTCCGCGAGCTCGTGGAGCTGATCGTGCGCCAGCTCGGGCTGGGGCTCGTCGTGGGCCTCGCGCTGGGCGCACTGGCAGTGTGGGCGTTCAGCCATATCCCCCCGGCGATCGGCGCCTTCGCCCCCGTCGCCTCCGTCGCTGCGGCTGCGCTCTCGTTCGGGGCGGCGGATGTCGTGGGCGGCAGCGGCTTCCTCGCCGTCTACCTCGTCGGCCTCGCCGTCGGCAGCACGCCGTCCCGCTACCGGCGAACCCTCGTCGCCTTCCACGAGGGGATCGCGTTCCTCGCGCAGGTCGTGCTCTTCGTCGTGCTCGGCCTGCTCGTCTTCCCGAGCGAGCTTCCCGGCGTCGCCGCCGCCGGGCTGGCGCTGACCGCAGTGTTGATCTTCGTCGCGCGCCCGCTCGCCGTCTGGCTCTCGGTCGCCGGCCACGGCTTCGCCCGCAACGAGCAGCTGCTCCTCGGCTGGGCAGGCCTCCGCGGAGCGGTCCCGATCGTGCTCGGCACGTTCGTCCTCTCCGAGGACATCGCCGCGGCGGACACGATCTTCAACGCCGTCTTCTTCGTCGTGCTCGTCTCTGTCCTCCTGCAGACGTCGACGCTCGAGGTCGTCGCCCGGCGGCTCGGCGTGGCGTCGCGCACCGTGCCCAGGCTCGACCCGCCGCTCGAGGTGAGCCCGACGAGCGAGCTCGAGCTGATCGACTTCCGGGTGGAGGCGGACCACGCGATCGCCGACGCGTCGGTGCGCGAGCTCGGCCTCCCGCGCACGGCGCTGATCGCGGTGATCGTCCGCCGCGGCGACCCGATCCCGCC
>DASQNG010000009.1:0-35169 GCA_035645095.1 Gaiellaceae bacterium
TAGTGGCGCAGGCGCTCCTCGCCGGAGCGAACGCCGGGCGGATACCAGACCTTCGTCAGCGTCTCGTCCGCCCACGAGCACGTGCCGACCCGCACCGTCGCCGTCACCGGGTGATCGTACGTCCTCGCGGCGGGCGCGGAAAGCGCGAGCGCCGGCCCAAAGACCGGCGCTCGGAGTTCGCGGGTGGGGGTGCGTCTACGTCGCGTTCAGCGTGAGCACGCGGCGCAGGATCACGCCGCCGCCGCTCCAGACGTTCGCCTCGACGTGCACGACGTACGTCCGGCCCTTGACCGGGCGGAAGCCGTCGAGGGAGATGCGCGCGCTCGCGTCGGTGCCGAACGGCGCACTCGCCTGCCCGCTGTGGACGAGCGCACCGCGCCAGAGCACTCTGAAGTTGAACCCGACCTGCTCGCCGGGTGGCGTACCCGTGCCGTACTCCCGCAGCGGGATCGTCACGACCGGGCTGAAGGTGCCGCCGCGCACGTTGACGACCGCGTTCCGGGCGTTCAGCCCCGCCGCCAGCGAGCGGAAGCGGGCGAGCGCCGGCTTCGCGCCGCCGCTGCGGTTCAGGAGGCCGCTCTGCCAGAGGCTCGTCGAGTGGTCGCGGAAGACGAACCAGACGAACATGTCGATGCGCGGTCGGTTCTTCGCGATCGTCATCGCCTGAGCGGCATACGCCGCCTGCTGCGCCCGTGAGACGCCCTTCCGCTCGCCGTCCTCCTTCGTCTCGTAGCCGTACTCGGTGATCCAGAGCCGGATGTTCTTCCGCTTGAACCACGTGTCGAGGGACTTCTCGAACTGCGGCAGCGACGAGAGAGAGACGTTCGGCCAGCGCACCTTCTGCGTCGGCTTCAGGTTCTGCGGCGTGGGATAGGGGTGGTGTGCCCACGCGTCGAAGCGGAGGCGCGGGTTCGCGGCTGCAACGAGTTGCGCGAAGCGCCCCGGCGAATGCGTGTCGGACTTCCCGTTCAGGCGCCGGTCGCGCCCGTGGGACGACGTCTCACCCATCGCGACGAGCGCGCGCGGGTTCCCGGTCTTGATCCCCGCGTAGGCTGCCGCGGCGATCCGTGCGTAGTGGCGCGGGCCGACCGACTTGCCCTTCGCGTCGAACTGGGGCGAGAGGAAGAGCTGCAGGTTCGACTCGTTCCAGATCGAGTAGAAGCGCACGAACGGATAACCGGCGTAGCGGCCGGAGTAGCGCGAGGCGAGCGCGCGGGCGAAGCTCTGGAGGTCTCCCTGACGGGTCGGGACGACGTTCGGCGGCTTGTTCCCGTTCGCCCACTTCGGGGTGCCCCAGATCGTGAACAGCACCTCGATCCCGCGAACCTGGGTGTTGCGCACGAGCTCGTCGAGATCGTCGAAGTTGTAGGCGGGGTTGAACGGGTTCGCCGGGTTCGTGGGGCGCTTCGGCGCGATCTGCGACCAGTTGACGAGGGTACGTACGACGGTCGCGTTCGCGGCGCGCGCCTGGTCGAGCGTCGAGGTCCGGTTCTGGGCATAGCGGAAGTTCGGGTCGTCATGGAACCCGACGTACATCCGCGGAGCCGCCGAGGCGAGTGCCGGCGTCAAGAGGCCGACCACACAGGCGGCGACCAAGAACTGTGCGAACCTTCTCAAAAGATCTCCCTTCTCGTCAGTGATCGAAGCCACCGTAGCGAGCGGGTGTGACGGCGTTGTTAACGCCCTGAGAGAGAGAAGCAGGTGCCGCCGGGGTTAGGCGGCGGTGCGGAGGGCTGCGATCTCGCGCATGACGGCGAGGCGGCCGAGCGCCTGCGCCTCGATCTGCCGCACGCGCTCTCGTGTCAGCCCGAGCCGCCGGCCGATCTCCTCGAGCGACTGCGGCTCCTCCTTGCCGAGGCCGTAGCGCAGCCGCAGCACCTCGCGGTCGCGCTCGGAGAGGTGCTGGAGTGCCTCGTGCAGCGTCGTCTCCGTCAGGCTGACCTCGACCTCCTCCTCGACGCCCGCCGTGCCTGCGCCGAGCAGGTCGCCGATCGAGGCGTCGTTGTCGTCGCCGAGCGGCTTGTCGAGGGAGGTCACCGCCCGCGCCGCCTCGCGCACCTCCTTGAGGTGCTTGAGGGAGATCCGCGCCGCCTTGGCGAGCTCCTGGTCGGTGGGCGGGCGGCCGAGCTTCGCCAGCAGGTCGCGCTCGGCGCGCGCCAGTCGCTGCTCGCGCTCGGCGATGTGCACCGGGATCCGGATCGTGCGCGACTTGTTCGCGACGCCCCGCTGCACCGCCTGGCGGATCCACCACGTCGCATAGGTCGAGAACTTGTAGCCGCGGCGCCAGTCGAACTTCTCAGCGGCGCGAATGAGGCCGATCACGCCCTCCTGGATCAGGTCGAGCAGCGAGAGTGCGTGGCCCTGGTACTTCTTCGCGATCGAGACGACGAGGCGGAGGTTCGAGTTGATCATCTTGTCCTTCGCCGCTCGGTCACCGCGCTCGATCCGCTTCGCGAGCTCCACTTCCTCGGCGGCCGTCAGCAGCGGGTAGCGGCCCGCCTCGTTGAGGAAGAGCTGCAGCGAGTCGGTCGTCGCCGTGGCGAGGTCGCCGTTGACGTAGGTGGCGCCGGCGGCGGAGACGCGGCCGCAGTCGTCGGAGAGCGAGATCCCGCGCCGCTCGACGTCGGCGTACAGCGACTCGAGCTCGTCCTCATCGAGCTCCAGGTCCTGCACCGCCGCGCTGAGCTGGGAGAGGTCGAGGCAGCCGGTCTCCTCGCCGACCTCGAGCAGCGGCGCCAGGGCGTCGGCCGTCATGTGAACGTCCTTCCCGTAGTCGCCCTCGCCCTAACACGTCGGCCAAAAAGGACACTTGTGGGCCACGCCGCCGCCGGCAAGAGTTGCACCATTGCTGCACTTTCGTCACCCACTCGTGCGTCGGGCCTCCGTAGCGTCGGCAGCGTCGTCCACTGAGAGGAGTTGGCAATGCGCAGCACGCTGCTCATCGCATGTGTCACCGCCGCCGCGGCACTCGGGCTGGCCGGCGGTGCCGCGGCAGGGGTCGCCGACGAGGTGCAGTCGGCGCCGGAGGAGGTCGAGGTGTACGTCCAAGACGTCGACCGGCGCGGACAGGCGCTCGGCCCGCGCGTGCAGCTCGGGCCCGAGGAGGCTGCCGCCCGGCGGCAGGTCGGGAGCGACGCGCGATCCGGCCGGCGGCTCGCCGCCCTCGCCGCCACCGCGTCGTCCGGGTGCAGGGCCGTCGACGTCGCCCGTGTCGGCCGCTCGCTGCTCGGCTTCGTCGTCTACAAGTTCTGGCAGCGGAAGAACTGGTGCTGGAGCTACCCGCGGGTGACGGGCGCGAGCAGCTCCGCGTGGGTCACCGACGTCGACCCGAACTGGTACTACGGCGGCGTCGTCTCGGCGTGGGGCGAGTTCTACAACTGGTGTTGCGGCGTCTGGAACTCCGGTCACCGCGCGTTCCGGCAGGGCGCCTTCCAGAACTGCGTCCTGAAGTACGGTTGCGTCAAGTCCGAGTACCCGTGGGTCCTCATCCGCGGGCATGCCGACGGAGGGTTCACATACGACACCGGGACGTGACGCGGCCGACGCAGCTCGAGCTCTTCGGACGGTTCGTCTGGAAGCTGCTCGTGGTGCTCGTCCTCGCGGTCGCCGCAATGGCGCTCGTGGGGGTCCTCGTGCGCCTCGTCTTCGGCCTGGACGTGACAGAAGTGCGCTAGGCGCGGGAGCCGGAAGCGGCTCCCGCGTTCGCGTACACTGCCGCCGTGCTGTGGGAGCTGCTCTTCATGCTGGTCGTGCTGAAGATCCCGGTCTTCTACCTGTGTGGGATCGTTTGGTGGGCGATTCGAGCCGAGCCGCGGCCACTCGAGGGTGCAGTCGCCGTCGTCCCGGAGGAGGCTCCGCCGGGGTGCGACTGGCGTAGCCGCAGTCGCAGACGGCGGCCCCGGCCTCGTGGCGGAAACGGGCGCGGCCGCGGCCGCCCGGTGGGCGCGCGCCGTGTCGCAGCCGCCGGCGCCAGGGCGCAGCGGGTGGCCGAGTGAGCGCGGTCGACTCCCGGAGCGGCGGCCCGAGCGACGCCCGCGAGGGCGTCGCGGGGTTCCTGGCCGCGGCGGCTCTCTTCGCGAGCGTCTTCGGCGTCGCGTACCGCCCCGCGCGCCTCGTCCCGGTGGCCATTGTCCTGCTCCTCGTCGCCGGGGTGATGAGCGAGCGCCACTCGCGGCTCGTCGGCTGGGGGCTCGCGATCGCGATCGTGTGCTGGATGCTCGGGATGACGATCGCCGTCGTCGCCGAACGCCCGCTCTACTGAGACGCGACCGGCCGGCGTCGGAGCCGGGTCGCGAGGATTGCTACAACACGAGGGTGAGCAGACACGACGTCGATGGCCTGAACGCCGGCTACGCGCAGCTCCTGCTCGAGGACTACCTCGAGAATCCCTCGTCGGTTCCGCGCGAGTGGCGCGCGCTCTTCGAGAGCGGCGACAGCGAGCTCGTCGCCTCCCATCCCGGCCTGCAGCGGCTGCTCCAGGTCTTTGGCAACGGCAACGGCGGCACGCCTGCGTCGGCTGCGGTCGCCGCGGCGCCGGCGGCCCTCGCGCCCCCGGTCGCGGCGTCGGTTCCGCCGCCCGCCGCTCCCGCACCGGCCGCTCCGACTGCGCCGAATGCGGCGGCCACACCGGCCGCTCCGACCGAGCCTGTTGCCGCCCCGGTGGACGTCTCGTTGCTGCCGGCGGTCGCGGCCGCGATGAGCATCGTCCAGGCGCACCGGACGCACGGCCATCTCGCGGCGCGTCTCGACCCGCTCGGCTCGGAGCCGCTCGGCGACCCAGCGCTCGAAGAGCTGCGCCGCTCACCGCCGCTGACGCCGGAGCTGCAGGCGCGGATCCCGGCGGAAGTGCTCGGCGTCGCCGTCCCCGGCGACACCCTCGCCGAGGTGCTGCCGGCGCTGCGCGACGTCTACTGCGGGTCGATGGCCTACGAGATCGAGCATCTGTCCGACCACGGCGAGCGTGTCTGGCTGCGCCACGCGGTGGAGTCGGGGCAGTTCCGTCGACCTCCGGAGCCGGAGACGCAGAAGGCGCTCCTGCAACGGCTCTCGCAGGTCGAGGGGTTCGAGCTGTACCTGCGGCGCTCGTTCCTGGGGCAGAAGCAGTTCTCGCTCGAGGGCCTCGACGCGATGGTGCCGATGCTGGACGAGGCGATCGAGCTCGCGGCGGAGGGCGGAGCACACGAGGTCGTCCTCGGGATGGCGCACCGCGGCCGTCTCAACGTCCTCGTCCACACCGTCGGGCGCCCGTACGAGTCGATCCTGCGTGAGTTCGAGGGCGAGCGGACGCTCGAGGCGGTCGTGATGGACGAGGAGGGCGGCACCGGCGACGTCAAGTACCACCTCGCCGCCGTCGGGACGCGCGAGACGCGCTCCGGCGAGGTCACGATCACGCTCGCCCCCAACCCCAGCCACCTCGAGGCCGTGGACCCCGTAATCGCGGGACGGGCTCGTGCGCAGCAGACGGACCGCTCGGACGGCGCCGGCGTCCACGACCCGGCCGTCGCGCTGCCGATCCTCATCCACGGCGACGCGTCCTTCGCCGGGCAGGGAGTCGTCGCCGAGACGCTGAACCTTTCGAGCCTCGCCGGCTACACGACCGGCGGCACGCTCCACCTGATCGCGAACAACCAGGTCGGGTTCACGACAGATCCGACGGAGGGCCGCTCCACGCGCTACTCGAGCGACCTCGCCAAGGGCTTCGACATCCCGATCGTCCACGTGAACGCCGACGACCCGGAAGCCGCGGTCGCCGCCGTACGCCTCGCGATGGCCTATCGCCGTGAGTTCGGCCGCGACGTGGTCGTCGACCTCGTCGGCTACCGCCGCTTCGGCCACAACGAGCAGGACGAGGCGGCGTACACGCAGCCGCTGATGGTGCAACAGATCGCGGAGCAGCCGAGCGCACGGGAGACGTACGCGCGCCGGCTCGTGGCAGCCGGCGTCCTCGACGAGGACGGGGCCGCGGAGGCGCTCGCGGAGACGCAGCGCGAGCTGAAGGCCGCGCACGAGCGCCTCAAGCAGTCGTTCGGCGAGCCGCGCCCGGCGCGCGAGAGCCGGATCCCGGCCGACACCGGCGGCGCCGTGCAGACGGCCGTCGTTCGCGAGCGGCTCGCAGACCTGAACGAGCGGCTGCTCGAGGTCCCCGAGGGGTTCCAGGTGCATCCGAAGCTCGCGAAGCAGCTCGAGCGCAGGCGCGACCGGCTCGAGGAGGCGATCGACTGGGGGCATGCCGAGGCGCTCGCGTGCGCGAGCCTGCTCGTCGAGGGCATCCCGATCCGGCTGTCCGGCCAGGACAGTGAGCGCGGCACGTTCTCGCACCGCCACCTCGTGCTGCACGACGCGCGTACGGGCGAGACGCACGCGCCGATGCAGCACCTGCAGGCGGCCGGCGCCTCCTTCGAGATCTACAACTCGCCGCTCTCCGAGTACGGGGCGCTCGGGTTCGAGTACGGCTACTCGACGGCGGCGCCCGACTCGCTCGTTCTGTGGGAGGCGCAGTACGGCGATTTCGTCAACGGCGCGCAGATCGTGATCGACCAGTTCATCGTCGCCGGCCTCTCGAAGTGGCGCGAGACGTCCCGCCTGACGCTGCTCCTGCCGCACGGCTACGAGGGGAACGGCCCCGAGCACTCGAGCGCGCGCCTCGAGCGGTTCCTTCAGCTGGCCGCGCAGGAGAACATCCGCATCGCGAACTGCACCACGGCCGCGCAGTACTTCCACCTCCTGCGCCGGCAGGCGCTCGACGCGACCCCGCGCCCGCTCGTCGTGATGACGCCGAAGGGGCTGCTCCGCCTCAAGCAGGCGACGTCCAGGCTCGACGACCTCACCGACGGTCGCTTCCGGCCGGTGCTCGAGGACCCGGACGTCGACCGTGAGTCCGTGCGGCGCCTCGTGCTCTGCTCCGGGAAGGTCTACTACGACATCGTCGGCCACGAGGAGCGGTCGCACGCGCCGTCCGTGGCCGTGGCGCGGATCGAGCAGCTCTACCCGTTCCCGGTGGAGGCCGCGGCGTCGCTCACCTCGGCCTACCCGAACCTGCAGGAGCTCGTCTGGGCGCAGGAGGAGCCCCAGAACATGGGTGCCTGGCGGTCGATCCGCCACCGTCTCGAGGGCGCGGCACCGGACGCCGTCCCGGTGCGATTCGTCGGCCGGCCGTGGCGTGCGAGCCCGAGCGAGGGGTATCCGACGGCGCACCTCCTGCAGCAGGACCGGATCGCGCGCGAGGCGCTCGGTCGGCCTACGGACGCGTAGAGCGCGCGCGGCGCCGGGCGGCGAGCGCGGCAGCGAGGCGCGGCCCGTGCGTCCGGCTCGCGCGAACGAGCCGGCGGCGTTGCGACGGCGGTAGCCGGCGCCAGAGCTCGAACGCCGTCAGGGCGAGGCCGAGCGGGCTCGTGGGGCGGAGGCGCGGGCGCGGCACGCATCTATCCTGGCACACGCGGCGGTTCGCCAAACGCTCCGCTCCCGCCCCCGCTCACGACGAGGGCGCTAGACTGCGGGCCGCTTCTGGAATACGTCCCGACGACGGAGGAACGATGCCGGTTGAAACCCCCTCGCTCTTCGCTCGCGTGATCCAGGATCATCTCGAGCTGAAGCGCCGCAACGCCGACCTCGGCGAGAACATGCCGCTCGACCGCTACCAGGCCGCCGACCCGTTCGAGAACCATCCACTGTTCAAGACGGAGGAGCAGGCGCGGCTGGAGGAGACGATGGACGGCACCGAGCCCGCCGTGCAGTTCGACACAGCTTCCCTGGCGTGGCCGGGCGAGGAGTCGCAGGAGGACGTCGGCGCTGCGACCGAGGACTCCGGCCTCTGGAGCCGTTCCAGGGACTTCGACTGGGGCGACTAGCCCCCGCCGCGCGCCGCCAGCGCGTGTGCCGCGACGCGTAGGTCGTCGACGAAGAGAGAGCGCTCCCGCCGCCGTGCCTCGGCGTCCGGTGCGCGCAGGACCGACGACGGGTGCACCGTCGCGAGCGTGACGGGCGCGAGCTCCGACTCGAGGAGCGTGCCGCGGTCGCGGGTGACGCGGAACCCGCGTCCGAGCAGCGCCTGCGCCGCCGTCGCGCCGAGGAGCACGAGCGCCTCCGGCTGGACGACCTCGAGCTCGGCGTCGAGCCACGGGCGGCATGCGGCGATCTCCGCCGCGTTCGGCTTCTGGTGGATCCGGCGCTTTCCGCGCGGCTGCCACTTGAAGTGTTTCACCGCGTTCGTGACGTAGGCGTTCGCACGGTCGATGCCCGCCTCTCCGAGCGCCTCGTCCAGCAGCCTGCCGGCGGGGCCGACGAACGGTCGACCCTCGAGATCCTCGTGATCCCCTGGCTGCTCCCCCACGAGGAGCAGCCGAGCGGCGCGTGCTCCCTCGCCGAACACCGTTTGGGTACCCGTGAGGTGCAGCGGGCAGGCGGTGCACCCCGCCGCCGCCTCTCGTAGCGCGGCCAGGCTCAGGCGCTCCGGGAGGAAGACCGCTGCCGTCGTCGCGGGGTCTGCCACGGCCCGGGCGTACCCGCCGCGGCGCCCCGTTACGCCGCGGACGCGCCCGCAGCGACCGGCGCGAGCTCGTCGCGCTCGAGCCCGTCGGCGAGCCGTCGGAACGGCCCATCCGTCGCGAGCAGCTCGCGCTCGCTGCCGCGCTGCACGATCCGGCCGTGCTCGACGACGAGGATTTCGTCCGCGCGGCGGACGGTGCCGAGCCGGTGCGCGATGATGATGGACGTCCGGCCCGCGAGCAGCCGGTCGAACGCCCGCTCGATCAGGATCTCCGTCGGGCGGTCGATGTTCGACGTCGCCTCGTCGAGGATGAGGATGCGCGGGTCGGCGAGCAGGGCGCGCGCAATCGAGATCAACTGACGCTCGCCGGCGGAGAGGCCTGCTCCGCCCTCGCGGACGGCGTGGTCGAGGCCGCCCTCGAGACGGGCGGCGACGCGGTCGACCCCCACGGCTGCAGCTGCCGCCCGAACCTCGTCGTCCGTCGCGTCGGGCTTCGCGAAGCGGATGTTGTCGGCGATCGTCCCGCTGAAGAGGAAGGGGTCCTGCAGCACCACGCCGAGCTGGCGGCGGTAGCTCCGGAGCTCGATGTCGCGCAGGTCGACGCCGTCGACGCGAACGGCACCCTCGCTCGGGTCGTAGAAGCGTGCCACGAGCTTCGCCGTCGTGGACTTGCCGCCGCCCGACTCGCCGACGAGCGCGACGCAGCCGCCGGCCGGCACCTCGAGCTCCAGCTCGTGCAGCACCGGGTCGCGGCCGTAGGCGAAAGTCACGCGGTCGAGCTGGAGCCGCCCCTCCACGCGCCCGAGCGGGCGCGCGTGCGGCGCGTCGGCGATGTCGGGCTCGGCGTCGAGGACCGAGCTGATCTTGTCCATCGCGGCGTTCGCCGCCTGCACCTGGCCGTAGAGCTCCGACAGCTCCTGCAACGGCTGGAACACGAGCGCGAGCAGGCCGACGGCCGCGACGAGCGTCCCGATCTCCATCGTGCCCGCCCCGATCAGGTGCGCGCCGGCGAAGAGCACCGCGGCCGTCGCGATCACGCCAAGGAGCTCGACGGCTGGGAAGAAGAGCGAGTAGATCCGCTGCACCGTCACGTTGGCGCGGCGGTTGTCCTCGTTGAGCCGGTCGAACTCGGCCAGGAACGCGCGCTCGCGGTTGAACGCCTGGATCACGGCCATGCCGGAGACGGACTCGGCGAGCTGCGCCGTGACGATCGCGATCCGCGTCCGGACCTCGGCGGCAGCCGTGTGCGAGCGCCGCTGGAACCAGCGCGTGACGACGACGCCGGGGGGCACGACGCAGAGCGCGACGAGCCCGAGCCGCCAGTCGAGCAGGAAGAGGCCGCCGATCGCCGCGACGAACGTGAGCGTGCTGACGACGAGCGTCGTCAGCCCCTGGTTCAGGACGTCCGAGAGCGCGTCGACGTCGCTCGTCAGGCGCGAGATGATCCACCCCGCCTTCTGCTGCGAGAAGTACCGCAGCGACAGCGCCGTCAGGTGGTGGAAGAGGTCTCGGCGCAACTCGAGCACGATCCGCTGCCCGACACCGGCGAGGCCGAGCCAGGTGAGCGTGCCGAGACCCCACGCCGCGGCGTTGACGCCGACGTACGCGAGCACGACGCGCGCCAGGTAGTCGGTGTCGCCGTCGCGGATCCCGCCGTCGATTGCCTCGCCGACGAGGTGCCAGCCGGCGACGGGCGCAGCCGCCGACAGCGCCGCGAGCGCGCCGACCGTGGCGAGCTGCAGCCGCTTGTCGCCCGCGTACGGCAGGAGCCGCGTCAGCCCCGTGTGCGCCTTACGCGGCAAGACGGTCGTCCCCGAAGAGGTCGGCGAAGGGCCCGTCGGCGGCGAGCAGCGCGGCGGGGCGGCCCTGCTCGACGATCCGGCCGTCCTGCAACACGACGGCCCGGTCGGCGACGCCGATCGTGGAGAGGCGCTGCGTCGCGACAAGCACCGTCCGGCCGGCGACGGCGGGTCGCAGGTTCTCCACGAGCAGGTGCTCCGTCTGGGTGTCGACGGCCGACATCGGATCGTCGAGGACGAGGACGCGTGCGCCGGCGAGGAGCGCCCGCGCGAGCGCGACGCGCTGTCGCTGCCCGCCGGAGAGGTTGACGCCGCGCTCCCCGACGAGTGTGTCGTACCCGTCCGGAAGGTCGTCGACGAAGGCCGCGACGCCGGCTGCGGTGGACGCGGCGAGCACCTCGTCCCAGTCGGCGTCCGGCCGCGCCGAGAGCAGGTTCTCGCGCAGCGGCACGGAGAAGAGCACCGGCTTCTGCGTCACGATCGCCACCGTCCGGCGCAGCTCGGCGAGGTCGGCCTCGCACGTGTCGACGCCGCCGACGAGGACGCGCCCCGCGGTCGGGTCGTAGAAGCGCGGCAGGAGGTTCAGGAGCGTCGTCTTCCCGGCGCCGGTCGGCCCGCAGAGCGCGACGATCTCGCCCGGCTCGACGCGCAGGTCGACTCCCGACAGCACCTCCGTGCCGGTGCCGTAGGCGAAGCGGACGCCTTCGAAGCGCACGTCGAGCGGCCCCTCCGGCAGCGAGACCGGGTGGGCCGCGGCCGGCAGCGACTGCACGCCCTCGAGCCAGGCGAAGCTGCGTCCGGCGGACGCGACGGCCCGCTGGCCGAGGTTGATGATCCACCCGAGCGCCTCGAGCGGCCACACGAGCTGGAGGAGGAGCGTGATGAAGAGGCTGAACTCGCCGATCGTCAGCTGCCCTGCGATCACGTCGCGGCCGCCGAAGAAGAGCACCCCCGCGATCCCGATCGTCGGGAGGAAGAGGACGCCCGGCAGGAAGCGGGCCTCGATCGACGCTTGGCGGACCGTCTGGTGGCGGACGGCCTCGGCGCGGCCGACGAACCGCCTGCGCACGTCGTCCTCGCGCCCGAAGGCCTGCACCATCTCGATCCCGACGACCGCCTCGTCCGTCGCCTCCGTCAGGTGCCCCTTCTTCTCCTGCACGAGTCGGGAGATCGGGAAGAGGCGATGGGCGAAGAACCAGGTGAGGATCGCCACGGCAGGCATCGCGACGGCCGAGACGAGGGCGAGCCGTGCGTTCACCGAGACGAGCACGATCGCGGCGCCGAGGATCATCATCCCGCTCTGGAGCCCCTGGATCACGCCCCAGCCGATGAAGTACCGGACGGGGTAGATGTCGTTCGTGGCGCGCGAGATCACCTCGCCGGTGGCGTGGCGGTCGTAGAACGCGCGCGGGTAGCCGACGTAGGCGTCGTAGAGGAGCGCTCGCAGCCGTGCCTCGACGGCGATGCCGATCCGCGCGGTCGCGTAGCGGCGCGTGAAGTTGATCCCGAACCGGGCCGTGGCGACGAGCAGGATGAGGCCGAGGTAGGGGAGCAGCCGCGCGTGATCGCCCGCGACGATCACGTCGTCGATCACGTATTTCGTCAGCACCGGGATCGTGATCGAGAGCCCGGTGAAAGCGACGGCCGCGGCGAAGCCGATCGCAGCGAGCCGCCGCTGCTCCCACCACAGCGGGAGGAGGCGACGCAGGGTCGGCCAGAGTGGGAGGTCGGGCGGGTTGACTGTCGAGTGGACGGTGCTCATAGGTGGCGGTGCCTTCGCTTGAGGCGATCGGGTCGGACGGGGGCTGGTTTGTCGGCCGCGGGAGCGGCCGCCCACGCGCGTCGCTACGGCGACGGGACGCCGAGCGGCGCGGTGAGCGCGTGGAACACGTTGTGCAGGCGCATCGCAACCCTCCTCGGCGTCGGCGGGACGAACGCGACACGATACCAGCCGCTGCTCCCGGGCGGCTCCCGTCATCTGTGCGGCAGCAATTGACGTCAGCGAGTTGGCGCTCTGACACCACTTGTGACTTGACAAGACATCAGAGTGATGTCACAGTGCGGCCATGCAGATGGCACACCACATCCACGCGATCCAGACCGACCTTGCTGCAGCGGCCGCCCTCGGGCACGACGAGGCAACTGCGGAGGCCGCACGGCGTCTCAGCGTCGCGCTCGAGTCGTCGCTCCACCTCCGGCTGCTCGACCTCGTCACCGAGGCGGCCGCCGAGCTCTCGGCGTCGCTGCCGGGGCGGGTGGACGTCCGGCTCGTCGGGCGCGAGCCCGAGCTCCTCTACGTCGACACCGCCGAGGAGCCCGCTCCGGCGCCGCCGGCCGACGACGGTCTCACGGCGCGCATCACGCTCCGCCTGCCGGAGTCGCTCAAGGCACAGGTGGAGGCGGCGGCCGCACAGGCCTCGCTCTCCGCGAACGCCTGGATCATCCGTGCGCTCGCGCGCGGGCTCGAATCCCCCAGGTCAACCCGCGCCGGCCGCCGTCTGAGCGGCTACGCACAGAGCTGAAAGGAGCTCTCGATGTCACGGCTCGAACCAGTCTCGTTCGGTGCATTTCTCCTCCTCGTCCCGTCCGCCGGCCCGGCGGAGCGGATCGATCGGATCGTGCGGCCGCCGCGCCGGGGAGGCGGAAGGCGTGCCTAGCTTCCCCACCGAGCGCGCTCGCCTGAAGGTGCGGAACCCCGCCGGCGACGTGCGCGTCGAGGCGGCCGACGTCGCAGAGACGACGGTGGAGCTCGTCCCGCTGAACAGCACGGATGCCACGCGGCAGGCGATCGAGAACGCACGTGTCGAGGCGGTCGGCGACGACGTCTTCGTCGAGCTCGTCGGTCGGAACTGGACTCTTTCGATCGGCGAGTGGTCGGTCGGCCGTGCGGCGAAGGTCGGCGTCCGGATCCGGTGCCCGCAAGGCTCCGACCTCGACTGCGACACCGCCTCCGCGCCGGTCGCGGCCGGCGGCCGCCTCGGCGACGTCAAGGTGCGAACCGCCTCCGGCACGCTCCAGCTCGACCACGTCGGCGGGATGCTGCACGCGAAGAGCGCGAGCGGCGACCTGCGGGTCGAGCGGGTCGACGGCCGGGCGGAGGTGCACACCGTCTCCGGCGACGTCGAGGTCCGTGACGCCGCCGAGGCGATCAGTGTGAACGCGATCTCGGGCGACGTCGAAATCGGCGCCGCCGGCGCGCCGCTGAGCGTCACGAGCGTCTCCGGCGACCTGCGCATCGGCGCCGCCGGGCCGGGCGAGATCCAGCTGAAGAGCGTCTCCGGCGACGTCGACGTCGCGCTCCGCGCGGCGCTCGCCGTTCGGCTCGACGTGAACTCGGTCAGCGGGACGATCACCTCGGAGCTCGAGGTCGGCGAGGCTCCGCCGACCGTCGAGGGGCCCGAGGCGGACCTGCGCGTCCGCACCGTCAGCGGCGACGTGAGGATCGGGCGCGTTCAGTCGCCCGCCAGCGAGTCCGCGAGGATCGCGCTCGCGTAGCAGCGCCAGGCGAGCTCGCTCTCCCCGACGAGCTCGCCCAGGGCCTCCCCGACACCGGGGAGGCCCTCGGCGTCTGCCTGCAGTACCGTGAGCGCGGCCGCGAGCTCTGCGCGGGCGGCCGGCGCGTCGAGGTCGCGGGCGAGGGCGGCGACGGCTCGCCCGTCCGGGTCCAGCGGTCGCCGCGGGTCGCCGCCGGTCGCGAGCAGCAGCTCGGCGCGACGCACGGCCGCGCTCAGCTCGACCTCGTCCTGCGCGACGCTGCGCGAGGCCAGGTACGCGAGTGGGACGAGCAGCTCGTCGCCCGCAGCGCCGGACGCCTCGAGCGCCTCGAGCAGCTCCCGCACGGGGCGAGCCTACTCCCGGTCGAGCTCTCGGCGCTCCTCGACGGAAAGGCCTTCCTGCGGCGCACCCGCCGGGCCGGACATCGTCACGTCGCCCTCGGTGACGAGCTCCCGCGGCTCCGCGTGGCGGTACTCGTCGGACTGCGTGCCGCCGCGCGGGTCGCCCTCCACCGCCAGGGCGTCCGGGTCGCCCTCCTGCTTGGCGGCGCGCTCGTCCTCGTCGCCGTCGGCCCAGGGGCCCTGGCGGCCGGTCTCCGTCTCGTCGGTCATGCCTTCGTCCTCGCCGGTCGAGCGAGCGGCGAAACCGGCACCTCTCAGCCGGCCGCTGCCGTCGCCACGGCGTGTGTCCGCTCGTACCAGGCGCTGTAGCCACCTTCGAAGACCCGGATACCGCCGTCCCGCACCTCGACCACCCGGTCGACGATGCGGTCGAGGAAGTAGCGGTCGTGCGAGATCGTGCAGACGGTGCCCGCAAACTCCTCGAGCGCCGTTTCGAGCGCCTCGACCGACTCGATGTCGAGGTGGTTCGTCGGCTCGTCGAGCACGAGCAGATTCGGCCGTTGCAGCATCAGCAGCAGCAACTGGAGGCGGGTGCGCTCGCCGCCGGAGAGCAGCCGGTTCGCACGCCGCACCTGCTCGTACGGGAAGAGGAACTTCATCAGCACGGAGACGGCCTCGCCCTCGGAGCACGCGTGTGCGAGCCGCACCGTCTCGAGTGGGCTCCGCTCCGGCGCCAGCGTCTCCTGGTCCTGCGCGAGGTAGCCGATCCGGATCGACGGGCCGACCCACACCTCGCCCTCTGTCGGCGCGATCTCCCCCACGACCGTCTTCAGGAGGACGCTCTTGCCGGCCCCGTTCTCGCCGACGACGCCGACCCGCTCGCCGTGGACGACCGTCAGGTCGACGCCGGTGAGCACCGGCTCATGGCCGAAGGCGATGCCGAGCGAGCGGAGCTCGAACACGCGCTGGCCGCCGCGGGCGTGGGGGTGCAGCTCGAGGCCGATGCGACGCCGCTCGAGCACCGGGCGGTCGACCTTCTCCATCCGGTCGATCTGGCGCTGCTTCACCCGAGCCTGCTTGATGTGCCGCTCGTTGGCGACCCGGCGCGCCCAGTCCTCGAAGCGGCGGATCGCGGCCTCGAGGCGCTCGATCTCCTTCTGCTGCGTCACCCACTGCTGCTGCTGCCGTTGCAGCTCGAGCTCGCGGGCGACGGTGTACGCCGAGTAGTTGCCGGGCCACAGCCGCACGCGGCCATCGTCGAGCGGTGCGATCCGCGACACCGTCTCGTCGAGGAGGTACCGGTCGTGCGAGACGACGACGACGGCGCCGTCGAAGCCCACGAGCAGGCGCTCGAGCCGCGTGCGTCCCTCGGCGTCGAGATGCGCCTCTGGCTCGTCGACCAGGAGCACGTCCGGCTCCTGCAGGAGGCAGCCGACGAGCGCCACGAGCTTCCGCTGCCCGCCCGAGAGCGCGGTCGTCGGCAGCGCGAGCTCCTCCGCGCTCAACCCGACGTCCAGCAGCAGCGCGCGTGCGCGACCGTCGAGGCTCGGCCCGCCGAGCGCCTCCCAGCGCTCGACGAGCTTCTCCTGGCGCGCGAGCACCCGCGCCATCCGCTCGAGGTCGGCGGCAAGCTCCGGCGCCGCGAGCCGCTCGGTGACGCGGCGGAGCTCCGAATCGAGCTCGGCGAGGTCGGGGCGTGCGGCGATCGCCGTCTCGAGCGGCGTCCGCGCGTCCCCGAGCGGGTGCTGAGGCAGGTACGCGACGACCGTGCCGCGCCGCGCGACGCGCGTGCCGCCGTCGAGCTCCTCTATGCCGGCGAGCACCCGCAGCAGCGTCGACTTCCCGGAGCCGTTAACGCCGACCACACCGACGCGCGCATGCGGCTCGACGGCGAAGTCGAGCCCGCCGAGAACGGTGCGGCTGCCGAAGGACTTCCGCGCCCCGGTCAGCGCGAGGAGCGCCACGTCGGCTGCCTAGGCGCGGACGCCGCGCACGGCCTGCAGGACGTACGCGTCCCGGCCTTCGCGGAGGGCGTCGGCAAGGCGCTCGGTGCCGGAGAGGCCGCTGCGGCTCGTGAGCACCTCGTACAGGCGCTCGTCGGAGAGGCCGTTCGCTCGAGCGGCCGCCACGATGCGCTGGACGGCCGCGAGCGGCTTCCCGTCCGAGGCAAACTGCCACGACGGGTAGTAGTAGTCCTGCCGCCCGGCCAGGCGGACGCCCAGCAGCTCGCCCGCCCGGCGCATCGCGTCGAGCCGGTGCGTGCCGATGCCGAGCCGCGACGAGAGCCACGAGCCTGACAGCGACTCCTGTGCGAGCCGCTTCTCGACGACGCTCGTCATGCGGCAGCCATCCCCGGTCGCCGGCGGGTCGGAAGCCGGAGCGCCCAGTGGACGCCCTGCAGCGTCCACGCGCCCACGGCGAGGAGGAGGAGCGCGAGCGCGACGAGCGCGAGGACGAGCAGGCGGGTCATGCCGCGTACGCTACGCCTTCACGCGGCCGGCGTCATCCATCCTGCAGCCGATCCTGCGTCATCCGCGAGAGGGACGGCGGCTCGCTACAGCCGGGCGACCAGCCTCTCCCAGTCCTCCGCCGTCCCGCCGCCCTCGAAGCCGCCGACGAGGCGGCCGTCGGCGGCGAAGAGGAAGACCTCCGGCTGGTAGTCCGCTCCGAGCGAGCGGGCGAGCTTGCGGTCGGGGTCGTGGATCTGCGGCCATTCCCAGCCGTGCTCGGCCAGGAAGCGGCGCGCTTCGTCGGGGGTGTCGGCGACGTTGACGCCGACGTACCGCAGCTCGGGATGAGCGGCGACGAAGCGTGCGTAGGCGACCGCCTCGCTCCTACAGGTCGTTCACCACGACGACCAGACGTTGACGAGCACGGGCGTGCCGCGGAAGTCGTCGAGCGTGATCTCGCCGCCGTCGAGGCCGGGGCCTTGGACGGCCGCTCGCGATGCCTCCGTCTGGGCCGCGGTGCCGGGCGACGTGGTCTCGGTGCCGCCGCAGCCCGTGACGAGCACCGCTGCGAGCAGGAGGAGCAGGGCTCTCATCTGCCGCAGACGTCCACGATCGTCTCGGCGAGCGTGTCGTAGCCCTCGGTCTTCGAGACGAACTCGACGGCGCCGGCCTCGAGCGCAGCCGTCTTCGACAGTGCGTCGGTGTGGCCGCTGAGCGCGATCACCCGCGGCGCCGTCTCCAGCGCGAGCAGCCGGCGCGTCGCCGCGAGCCCGTCGAGCCGCGGCATCGAGAGGTCCATCAGCACGACGTCCGCCTGCGCCTCCTTCGCGAGCACGAGTGCTTCGCGACCGGTCGCCGCAGTGCCGACGACGTCGAAGCGCTCGTCCCGCTCCAGCGTCGTCGTGAGTGCGTGAGCGAACAGCCGATGGTCGTCGACGATGAGGACGCGGATCGGGGTCTGGTCGTCGATGCTCTGCATCCTGGGCGGGCAACTATGACCGATCGGCGCCGCCGCGGGTCGCAGTTCGCCGCCGCTGCTCCGCCTGTCACGTGCCACCGCGGGAGCCGAGCGACCGGCGCCGGCCGCCGCTCAGCACCGATCGTGGTTCCGGTGTCGGATGTCGCGGGTGCGAACGCGTACCGGGTGGTGGAAGCGACGTCGCGGGAGCGCGTGAAATGATGCGGCAGTGGCGTGGCAGGCCGATCCGGAAGGGGCTGAGACGGCGGCGCTCGCGCGGCTCGGCCCCATGGCGGGGATGCGGGTGCTGGAGCTTGGTTGCGGGAATGGCCGGCTGACGTTTCGGTACGCGGAGCAGGCCGCATCCGTTCTCGCCGTCGATCCCGACTGGGACTCGATCGCTGCGGCGACCGCCGCGCTGCAGTCCGACCTCGCTGATCGCGTCTCGTTCGCGGTAGCCGGCGCCGCCGAGGTGGATGCTCCCTCTGCGGAGTTCGACCTGGCGCTCTTCTCCTGGTCGTTGTGATGCATCGAAGGTGAGGGCGTCGTGAACGCCCTGCGCCACGTCCACCGTCTTATCCGCCCAGGAGGGGCGATGCTCGACCTGCATCCCGTGAGCGAGGAGCGTGTGGAAAGCGCCGGACGCGTGATCGGCGTGATCGCAGAGCCGGAGTTCATGACGGTGCATCTCCCGAACGCCGAGGAGCGGGTCGCCCAGGCGGTCCGGGACGGGCTCTACGTCCTCGAGGCGGAGGAGCACTTCGACTTCCGCGAGCACTTCGATACCGTGGCGGAGCTTCTCGAGGCGAGGCGGGAGCGTCTTTCCGAGCAAGCGCAGGTGGCTCGAAAGATTGCCGCGGCTGCTCCGCCGCTCGCAACGGCCCAGCGCACGATCCTCCGTCGGTTCGCGGTGCGGCACGGCGAGACACTGTCGCCCGGCCGCTGAGTCTCGGCCGCTGTCCCTCAGGGCGCCTCGCCGTGAACAGTCGCGTCACGGGACCCCGCTCCTGCTGCCTTCGAGAGGTGGAGCGTGCCGGGCTCGAACCGGCGACCCCCAGCTTGCAAAGCTGGTGCTCTCCCAACTGAGCTAACGCCCCGGGGCGCAGCCAGTGTACGCGCTAGTGGAGCGGCTCGCGGTCGCCGCGCCGGCGGCTGCGGTCCTGCAACTGGCGCAGACCGCCGCTGAACGTCTGTCCCTGCACGCCGCGGGGCGCGCCGTGCTCGAGCCGGCGAATGCGCGCCTCGAGCGCCTCCAGCTCGACGTGCGCGTCGGCCGCCGCGAGAGCCCGTTCCCGCACCGCGAGCTGCGACTCGCGCTCCGCGAGCTGGTCGCTGCGGGCGGCGAGTTCGGTGTGTGTCCGCGTGAAGGCCCGCTCCGCCTCCCGCAGCTCGGCGAGCTTCGCCTCGATCGTCGCGAGCTGCTCTGCATCCGGCTCGGGAGCGACGACGACGGTGCCCGCAGGTGCGGCGGTCAGTTCCTGCTCTCGCGCCGTGACGCCCGCCTCGCGGTCAGCGAGCGCGGCATCGCGCTCGACGAGGGCGAGCTCCTGCTGCTCCACGAACGTCTCGCGCTCCGCGACCGCGGCCGCCCGCGCCTCGAGCTCCGCCGTTCGCGCCTGGAGGTCGTGCGCGAGCGACTCGATCTCCGCCGCACGCGCCGCCAGCTCGTCCTCGCGGGCCGGCAGCGCCTCCTCCCGTCCGCGGAGCTCCTCGTCCCGTGCCGTCAGCTCCCGGTCGCGCGCCGCGAGCGCCTGCGCGCGCTCGACGAGCCCGACCTCGCGCTCCTGCCGCCGCTTCGCGGCCGCCTGCCCCTCCGCCCCCTTCGGCTCCGTGGCCTCCTCGGCTGCCGCGGCCGCCGCGTCGAGCTCCGCCGCGCGCCGCTCGAGCTCGTCCGACCGAGCCTGGAGCTCGGCCGACTTGCCGTCGAGCTCCGCCGCCCGCTCCTCCAGCTCGCCGACTCGAGCTGCGAGCGCCTCGCGCTCTGCCGTCAGCGCGTCCCGCTCCTCCGCGAGCCGGTCGCGGTCGCCGTGCTGAGCTGCGCGTGCGGCCCGTGCCTCGACGAGCTTCGCTCGGGCCGCCTCGAGCCGCGCTCCCCGCGACTCGGCCTTCGTGAGCTGTGCCTCTCGCCGCTCGACCCGCGCGAGCGCCCCCGCGAGCTCCCGCTCGCGCTCCTGCACGCTCGCCACCCGCTCCGCGAGCACCGCCTTCAGCGCCTCGAGCTCGGCTGCGGCCTCGGCCCGCTGCCGGCGCAGCGACTCGCGCTCCGACTCGAGGTCGGAGTCCTGGCCGAAGAGACCCCGGAGCCGGCTCACGCCGCCGGAATGCTACTGAAGGCCTAGGCCGCTCGCTCGAGCCGCTCTTCGGCGCGGGCCCTGCGGACGATCTCGTCGCGCTCGCCGAAGCGGATGCGCGCGCGCTCGGCGCGGTGCTCGTCCCACAGGCGCTTCAGGCGCTCGTCGATCTCCCTGATCTCGGCCACCGCCGCCTCCGTGCGGCGGTGCGAGAGGAGGTTCCAGAGCGCGGTCCGCTGCTCGCTCAGCTGCTCGATCTCGGCGTGGATGTCGTTGATCGTCCGCATGCTCGTCTGAACGCATGCCAAAGGTTGGACATTCCAGGCTCAGTCGCGCCGCAACAAAAACACAACAATGACCGCCGCGCCGACGACTCCGGCGACGATCGCGACGACGTTCAGGGCGGTGACCACTACTCGTAGCCGAGCTCGGCGATTCGCTCTTCGTCGAGCCCGAAGTAGTGCGCGAGCTCGTGCAGGACAGTGATCCTGATCTCGTCCTCGAGCTCGTGCGGGTCCTCGAACGACTCCTCGAGCGGGATGCGGTAGATCGCGATCCGGTCGGGAAGCTCCCCGTGCCCGCCGCTGCCGCGCTCGGGCAGCGGGATCCCCTCGTAGAGCCCGAAGAGGTCGGGGTCGTCCGGGTGCTCGTCCTCCACGACGACCGCGACATTGACGAGCGCGCGCGCGAGCTCCGGCGGGAGCAGGTCGAGGGCGTTCTGCACGTGCTCGCCGAACGAGGTCACGGTCAGTACGCCGGCCGGAGCGGCTTGCGCTTGCGAAAGAGGAAGACGGCGAGCATGCCGAAGACGATCCCGCCGAGGTGCGCGAAGACGGCCACGCCGCCGCCCTCCGGTGGGTGCCGCCACTGGAAGTTCGCGTCGTAGAGCTGGAGCGCGATGTAGATGCCGAGCACGATCCAGGCCGGGATCTCGCGCAGGATGACGAAGAAGAAGAGCGTCAGGATCCGCGCGTGCGGCAGGACGAGGAAGTAGGCGCCCAGGACACCCGAGATGGCGCCGCTCGCCCCGAGGTTCGGGATCGCGGCGCCGGCGTCGGAGGCGACCGAGAGCGTGAAGGCCGTCTGCAAAGCGGTCGCCGCGAGGCCCGCGAGGACGTAGAAGAGCAGGTAGCGGGCGTGGCCCATTACGTCCTCGACGTTGTTGCCGAAGATCCAGAGGAAGAGCATGTTGCCGCCGAGGTGCAGCCAGTCGCCGTGCATGAACATCGAGGTGAACGTCGTCAGCAGCCAGCCCTGCCCGACGACCGCGCACGACCCGTTCACCTCGCACGGGTGGTAGGCGAGCTCGTCCACCGAGCCCTCCAGGTCGGGCACCTGGTAGAGCACGAAGACGAGGATGTTGGCCGCGATCAGCGCCCACGTGACCCACGGGCGGTGGCGCGTCGGGACGTTGTCGCGCAGCGGGAGCACGTGCGGGGCCAGCCTACCGAGGAGGGAGCCGAACCCACCTCATCCAGGACTTGACAAGCAAGCGCTCAGGTTTTATTCTTCCCGCGCAAGCAAGGAGTCCCGACCGAAGGAGGAACGACTGTGGCAACTCTGGTTCGTTGGGAGCCGTTCCGCGAGCTGGCGACGCTGCAGACGGAGATGAGCCGTCTGATGAACGGCCTCTCCGAGGGCAACGGCCGCACGACGCAGAGCTGGATCCCACCGGTAGACGTCTGGGAGACGAAGGACGAACTCGTCTACGCGTTCGACCTGCCGGGCATCCCGGAGGACGCGATCAGCGTCGAACTGCACGACGACACGCTCACCGTCTCGGGTGAGCGGGCGACCTCGAAGGAGCGCTCGGACGACGGCTTCTACCGCTTCGAGCGCCGCTACGGCAGCTTCAGCCGGACGCTCGGCGTCCCGCAGGGCGTGACGGAGGAGTCGGTGAAGGCCGACTACCGGGACGGCGTGCTCGAGGTCCGGGTCGCGAAGCCCGAGCTCCAGAAGCCGCGCCGGATCCCGCTCGGCGGCCGGAAGAACGAGGCGATCGAGGGGACGGCGACGGAGGCGTAGCGGACGCCCGCACCGTCGTTTCAGGGGGCCGGCGCTACGCCGGCCCCCTCGTCGTTTGGTGCCGCGCCGTAGACTCGCGCGCATGGCCCGCTTCGCCAACGCGCTGAACGAGCAGGTCGGGCAGGAGTTCGCGGCCTCGCAGCAGTACGTGGCGATCGCCGTCCACTACGACGCGCTGACGCTGCCGCGGCTCGCCGCGCACTTCTACCGACAGGCGGTGGAGGAGCGGAACCACGCGATGATGCTCGTCCAGTACCTCCTCGACGCCGACGAGGATGTGGTCGTCCCTGGCGTGGACGCACCGACGGCGGCTTTCGCCGACCTCGCGGCGCCGGTGCGCCTCGCGCTCGAACAGGAGCGGCGCGTGACGGAGCAGATCGCGGCGCTCGTCCGGGTCGCGCGTGAGGAATCCGATCTCGTCGGTGAGCAGTTCCTGCACTGGTTCCTCCAGGAGCAGCGGGAGGAGGTGGCGTCGATGTCGGCGCTGCTCGCGATCGTCGAGCGCGCGGCGGACAACGTGCTGCTCGTCGAGGAGTACCTCGCCCGAGAAAGCGGCGGCGCGTCGCCGCTCGAGTCCGGGGCGCCGCCGGCCGCCGGTGGGACGCTCTAGGCCGACGCCGGGAGCGCGGCGCGGATCGCGTCCGCGACCGACTCCAGCTCGACCGCCGACCCTGTCACGTCCCGCAGCAGCTCGTCGGCCGTCGGCCTCTGACCGAGCGACCACAGCTCGCGCAAGAGTGAGCCGGCTTCGCGCCGGCGGAACCAGTCGCTGCCGAACTCCTCGCGCAGGAACGCCGAGAGCTGCGCCTCGAACGCCCACGAGCGGAGGTACGAGGTCACGTAGTAGCCGTTGTCGATGTCGGCGAGGTAGTCGGTGTCGCTCGGCTCCACCTTCAGCGCGTCCGAGAGGAGCTCGACGTACCGCGCTCGCATCGTCGTCGGGGCGGCAGCGGCGTGGAACTCGATCTCGTAGAGCAGCTTCGCCGAATAGCGACGCACGAAGAAGAGCAGGTTGACGGCGTTCTCCTCCGCGAACTCCTGCGGCCGGCCGAAGTCGAGCATGCGCGTGAGCCACGCGCGGTCGCCCGTCAGGTGCTCGAGCAGCATCGCCCAGCCCTCGGTGACCGCATTGTCACCGAGCCGCTTCTCCTCGACGAGCAGGTCCGGCGAGGTGAAGGCGAAGTGCTCGGTGTGTCCGGCCTCGTGGAAGAGCGCGCGCCAGTCGTCGGGCCCGCCCATCGGCTGGATCACGAGCATCACCTTGCCCGGCACCTCGATCGGGGCGCAGAAGGCGCGCGGCGACTTGGTCGGCCGCTCCTCCACGTCGAGGTGGACGTTCCCCTGGGAGTCGAGGTCGATGCCGAGGTCGCCGAGCGTGGCGCGGAGCGCGGGCACCATCCGGTCGGCCGGGAAGCTCGCGTCCCAGCTCGTGCCGCGGAAGAAGCGGCGCACATCGTGCCGCTCGGCCTCCGCGAGCGACACGCCCACCTGCCGCCTGAGAGCGCGGTCCATCGACTCCTCGTAGAGCCGCTCTGTGCTGTCGAGGAAGCCGCGGCACTGGGCGGCGAGCCCCTCGAGGTCGTAGCCGAAGCGGTCGCGGTAGAGCTCGAAGTACGTGTCGGAGCCGAGCTCCCGCACGGCGCGTTTCGTCGTCGCGACAGCGTCGGCGTACACCGGGTTCAGGTGCTGCTCCGTGAGTTCGTTCCGGGCGCGCTCGAGCTCGCGGCGCGTGCTCCGGTCGGCCGTGTTCGCGATCGTGGGCGGCAGCATCCGGTAGCCGACGGTGCCGCCCTCGTGCGGCGTCTCCAGCGATGCCTCCAGCTCCGCCACGCGCTCCTCGTGCTCGCGTGTGAGCTCCCCGAGGTAGCCCTCGCAGCCGAAGCGGAAGAGCTCGAGGTTGCGGCGGCCGGCGACGGCGGCGCCAAGCCGCTGCACCGCCTCGAGGTCGGTGAGCTCGGCGTGCCGCTGGTAGATCGGGCGGAGGTCGAACTCCGGCTTCAGCCCCGCGTAGTGGAGGTAGTACTCCTCGTCGAGCTCCGCGATGAACCGGTCCGCCCCGGCGCGGTAGCCGTCGAGCTCACGGTCGTCGAACGGCGTCGCAGGCACCGGCCTAGGATAGAGACGTGCGCGAGTTCACCGTCAAGACGGAGCGTCGCACGCAGCTCGTCGACGTCACGCGCCAGGTGCAGGAGACGCTCGGGCCGCTTGACGACGCTGCCGCAGCGCTCGTGTACGTGCCCCACACGACCGCCGGCCTCACGATCAACGAGCACGCCGACCCGGCGGTCGCGCGCGACTTCGAGACGGCGCTCGAGCGGATCGTCTCCGAGGAGTGGACGTGGCAGCACGTGGAGGAGGGGGAGGAGAATGCGCCGACGCACATCCGTGCAGCGTTCATGGGCACCCAGGCGCTCGTCCCCGTCCGCGACGGGCGGCTCGCGCTCGGCACGTGGCAGGGCATCTTCCTCTGCGAGTTCGACGGCCCCCGTACGCGCTGCGTCTACGTCACCGCGCTGAGTTGATCGAGGTCGACCGGCTCACCAAGCGCTACGGCAGCGTCCTCGCCGTCGACGACCTCTCGTTCCGCGCCGAGCCCGGCCGTGTGACCGGCTTCCTCGGCCCGAACGGCGCCGGCAAGACGACCACGCTGCGCGCCCTCGTCGGCCTGCTGCACCAGACGAGCGGCTCCGCGACCGTCCTCGGCCGGCGCTACGAGGACCTCGAAGATCCCGTCCGCACCGTCGGCGCGATCCTGGAGGCGAACGCCTTCCATCCCGGGCGCACCGGCCGGAACCACCTCCGGACGCTCGCCCGGATGGCGCGGATCTCCGACGCGCGCGTGGACGAGGTGCTCGGCCTCGTCGACCTGGCCGAAGCCGCGCGGCGGCGGACGAAGGGCTACTCGCTCGGCATGAAGCAGCGGCTCTCACTCGCCGGCGCGCTCCTCGGTGACCCGCGCGTCTTGATCCTCGACGAGCCGGCGAACGGCCTCGACCCGCACGGCATCCGCTGGCTCCGCGACCTGCTGCGCGCGCTCGCGGCCGAGGGGCGGACGGTGCTCGTCTCGAGCCACGTGCTGACGGAGGTCGCGCAGCTCGCGGACGACGTCGTGATCATCGCGAAGGGCCGCTCGGTGACGCAGGCGCCGGTCCCCGAGGTGCTGGCACGCGCGAGCCGCGCCACGCTCGTCCGGACGCCGCAGCGCGAGGTGCTGCTCGCCGCGCTGCAGGGGGCGGGGCTGCAGGCGGAGCCGCACGGCGACGACCGGCTCGCGGTGCAGGCGGAGACGGCGGTCGTCGGCGAGCTCGCGGCCGCGCGCGGCGTCGTCCTCCACGAGCTGACGAACGAGTCCGGCACGCTCGAGGACGTCTTCCTCGAGCTCACCGAGGACGGGCGGACCCCGTCGTGACCTCCCTCGCCGCCGAGTTCCTCAAGCTCCGCACGACGCGCGTCCCCTGCGTGCTGCTGCTCGTCGTCGTGCTGCTGAGCGGAACGTTCGCCGCCGCCCTGGTCGGCTCGAACTCCCTCGGCGACGATCGTGCGCTCGAGCTGGCGCAGGCCGGTGCGTTCGTCGGGTTGCTCGCGACGGTGCTCGGCGTCCTGCTCGTGACGAACGAGTACCGGCACGGGACGATCACGACGACCTTCCTCGCCGAGCCGCGGCGCATCCGCGTCCTGGCCTCGAAGGTCGGGGCGTCGCTGCTCGCAGGAGCCGTCGTCGCGCTCGCGACCGCGCTCGTGATCGCGGCGGTCGCCCTGCCCTGGCTCGCTGCGCGCGACGAGGCGCTCGCGCTCGACCTGCAGGCAGCGGAGGCGGTCGGGCGTCTCGTCCTCGCGTTCGCGCTGGCGACGGCGCTGGGCGCTGCGGTCGGGGCGATCGTGCAGAGCCAGGTGGGGACGATCGTGATCGTCTTCGTGTGGTTCCTCGTCGTCGAGAACCTGATCGGCGTCCTCTCGGCCCTCCTCTTCGGCGAGCTGGGCGAGCCGGACCCGGTGTCGCGGTACCTGCCCGGCAGCGCCATTGGCGGCATCGTCGGCGGGCAGGGCGCGGAGTTCGTGCTGCGCTCCGGCCCGTCGATCCTGCTCACGCTCGGCTACGTCGCAGTGCTCGCGGCCGCCGGCGCCTTCTCGATGTCCCGCCGCGACCCGTAGATCCCGGCGGTACGCTCCGGCGATGGCCGCGCCGGTTCGGAGGGACGACGAGCTCGAGCTGACGATCGACTCGCTCGCCTACGGCGGCAACGGCGTGGCGCGGCTGAACGGCTTCGTCGTCTTCGTGCGCCGCGGCCTGCCCGGCGACACGGTGCGCGCGCGGGTGACGAAGGTGAAGCGCGGCTTTGCGGAGGCGCTCGCCACCGAGGTGCTGCAGCCGTCGGCGCAGCGCGTGGAGGCGCCGTGCGCTCACTACCCCGCCTGCGGCGGCTGCCGCTTCCAGGATCTCGACTACGCCGTCCAGGCGGCGGCGAAGGAGGCGCAGGTCGGGGATGCGCTGCGTCGGATCGGCGGCTTCGCAGACGCGCCGCTCGAGCCGATCGTTTCGGCTGCGTCACCGTTCTTCTACCGCAACAAGATGGAGTACTCCTTCACGCAGACGCCGTCCGGCCCGGCCCTCGGCTTCCACAAGGCGGGGCGCTGGGACGAGGTGCTCGAGGTCGAGCGGTGCTGGCTGACGACCGACCTCGGCAACGCGATCCGGAACGCCGTGCGCGACTGGGCGCGCGAGGAGGGCCTCGAGGCCTACGACCAGGAGGAGCGGACGGGCTACCTGCGCCACCTCGTCGTCCGCGAGGGTCGCAACACGGGCCAGGCGCTCGTGCTGCTCGTGACCGCGCAGGGGGAGAAGTTCGAGACGGGTTACCTCGTCGAGGTGCTCCGGCGCTTCCCCGAGGTGCGGTCGATCCACTGGGCGGTGAACGAGCAGCCGTCGGAGGTGACGAACCTCCCGACGCGGCTCCTGTGGGGCGAGGAGGCGATCGAGGAGGAGCTGCTCGGCCTTCGCTTCCGCCTGCGCCCGAACGCCTTCCTGCAGACGAACACCGCGATGGCGGAGCGGCTCTACGAGCTCGCGCTCGAGTACGCCGGCCTCACCGGGACGGAGACCGTCTACGACCTCTACTGCGGCACGGGCACGATCGGCCTCGCGCTCGCGCGGAACGCGCTCAGTGTGTGGGGGGTCGAGATCTCCGAGGAGGCGGTCGCCTGCGCGCTCGAGAACGCCGACCTGAACGGGATCGGCAACGCCGCCTTCTTCGCGGGGAACGTCGGGCAGTCGATCGAGGATCTCGCCGCGCGGGCGGGCTCCCCGGACGTGGTGGTGGTCGACCCGCCGCGCGCCGGCCTCGCCGGCAAGGCGTTGCGGCGGACCGGGCGGCTCGCCGCGCAGCGGATCGTCTACGTCTCCTGCAACCCGACCACGCTCGCATCCGACCTGAAGGTGCTGCGCGACGAGTACGGCTACGAGCTCCGCCGCGCCCGGCCCGTGGACATGTTCCCGCACACGCCGCACATCGAGACCGTCGCGCTGCTCGAGCGGCGGGCGGGCGACGAGCCGGACGAGGACGACTCAGTGGCCCAGAGCCACTAGTCCTCCGCCTCCACGTCGCCGCGGGAACGGCGGCGGGCCTCGCGCAGGTCGCGGACGAGGAGATCCGCGTTCGGGAGCAGGAAGCCGACGCAGATCGCCGGGAGCGCAGGGAGGCCGGCGACGTCGGTGTAGGCGGTGACGACGAGCGTCCCGGCGAGCAGAGCCGTCATCGCGAGCCACGTCGCCCGGACGCGCAGGCCGAACCGGTCGGCCGCGCCGAGGAAGAGGGCGAAGAAGAGGATGTCCGGCGGGCCGAGGTACGCCGCGTTCTCCTCGCCGGGCACCCGGAACGCGATCGCGAGGCCCTCGAAGACCCCCGGCTGCTGCTCCACGACGTACTCGGTCGGGCCGCGCCAGACGGAGATCGCATCGACCCACGGGATGATCACCGCCACGAGCACCGCCCAGGAGACCGCCTCGAAGATCGAGAGGAACCAGAAGCCGATGAGGACGAGGGCGAATAGCTTCGCGAGGTTGAAGAGGACGTCGAGCTCGGCCGCACGCAGGACGACCGCGAGCACCACGAGCGCGAGCGCGACGCCGAGCAGGCCGCGGCGCTCCCTGAGCGGCAACATGAGCCACACGACGAGCAACGTCGCCGGGATCACGACGACCGCGAGAAGGGCCACGTCGGCGTCGTAGCCGACGTCCGGCAAGAGCCCCGCTGCCGCCGTGTAGAGAGCGAGCGCCCCCGTCAGCGCGGCGAGGGCGAGCGCCGCCGACCGGCTCAATAGGGCGGCAGCTCGGCCCACCACGGCCCGAGCGCCTTGAAGCGGTTCCAGAAGGCCGTCTTCGCGGGCGCCTCGTCGAGCGCGGCGTCGATGTCCGGCACGACGAGCGCCTCCACCGTCGCGGTGAAGCGCTGCAGCCCCTCCGCCGCGCGGTCGAGCCGGTCGGAGAGCGGGAACTCGAGCGCGTTCACGAAGTCGACCGCGGGCTCGCCCATCGCGACGAGCAGCTTCGGCTGGACGATGTGCAGCTCGCGGACGAGCCACGGCCGCGCCTCCTCGGGATCCTGTCCAACGAACTTGAGGCAGTTCGTGCCGTAGACGCCCATCGGGTCGACGCGGAGCCGCTGGAGCGACTTCAGGAGCGCCTGCCCGGCGCGGCCGTAGAACGCCACGCCCTCCTGCACCTCCGAGGGACGGGGCTCGTACTTCAGCAGGAAGACGTCGGCGAGCGGGTGCCCCGAGCCGAGCACCGGCACGTGCGCGGCGTCGCCGGACCGGCGGATCTCGTCGCCGAGCTCGTTGATCTCGGAGATCGCCTTGCGGAGGTAGCGCTCGTAGATCTCATCGGTGGGAAGGGCACTCACGGGACCACCAGAGGTTCTGGACTAGCGCACCTTTTCCTTGACCTGCGCCACCCACTTGAGGCTCTGGAGGTAGGCGAGCGACTTCGGCCGGCGCAGCACCTCGGCCGTCCGGAGCGAGAGCAGGAACTCCTCCGGCCCCTCGAACGCCCGCAGCCGGAGCGCTCCGGTGCCGACGCCCTGGAGCACGTGCGCGTCGGAGCCGGCGCCGGCGACGAGGTTGTACTTCCGTGCGAACCGCAGCGCCTCGTCGTTGTAGCCCTCGAACAGAAGGCGCGCGTTGTAGACCTCGAAGACGTCGATCTCGCCGAGGTGCCGGTGCAGCGTGCCGGGGTCCGGGATCGCGTGCATCCGGTCGAACGGGTGCGGCAGGTAGACGAGCCCGCCCTGCTCCCGGATCGCTGCGAGCGTATCCGCGAAGGACAGGCCGCGCGGGATCTCCTCCTGCAGGAAGAGGCCGATCACCTCGCCCTGACCGTCCGTCTTCACCTCCTCGCCCGGGATCACGACGAGGTCGCGCCCGTGTGACCGCTCGACGGCCTCCGCCGCGCCGCCGAAGACGTTGTGGTCGGTGACGGCGATCGCGCCGAGCCCGCACGCCTCGGCGTGGTCGAGCAGGTCGTCGACCTCGACGGAGCAGTCGTGCGACCACGAGGTGTGCATGTGCAGGTCGGCGACGATCCACGGCCGGCCGGCGAGCGGCTCGGTCCCGCGCCTCGCGGTTCGTCTGCGCCGGCCGAGGCTGCGGTAGAGCTCGTCGAGCTGCCCGGCGACGCGGTCGAACCCCTGCTCTGCGACCGCGGCGGCCGCCTCCGCCGTCTGTCGTTCGCGCAGCTCATCGTCCTCCGCGTAGCGGGCGATCGCGGCGGCGGCGAGCTCGGGCTGGTCGAGCACGAGCGGCGAGGTCGCGACGGCGGCCCCTGCGGCCGCCGCCTCGAGCAGGAGCCGGGCCGACCCGGTGGGGGCGGGCGTCAGGATCGCCGCCTCCGCGAGCACCGCGGCGCGGGCAGCCGCCGTGGAGCCGCTGCGCACGCGCACGCGCCGGCGAAGCGCAGCGGGGATCGAGGGTCGCGTCGCGAGCGGTTTCGTGCGCAGCAGCACGAGCTCCCACTCCGGCAGCTCCCGCAGCGCCCGCAGCGCCGCGCGGGCCACCGCGACCGAGCCCGAATGCAGCTCGACGACGGCCAGCCGGCGCTTCGGCCCCGGGCGGAAGAGGTCGAGGTCGACACCGGGAGAAACGACGCGGTAGTCGCCGGGGAAGCGGGCCGCAGCCGCCGCCGCGGTGTCCTCGGACGTGGCGACGAGGGCGTCGATGCGCCCGAGCAGCTTGTCGCGGAGCGCGCGCCGCGGCGGGTAGCCGAGGCGGTCGGGGGAGACGAAGGTCGCGACGGCGAGCGTCTGCGCGTCCCGGAGCGCGAGGTAGGAGATGCTCGGGAGGCCGGGCTCGAAGCCGTGCACGACGTCCCACTCGCCGCGGTGCAGCGCGAGCGTCAGGTTCGCGCGCACGCCGACGGGGACACCGAGAGTCGAGCGTGGCGACACGGGTACGGCAGGTCCGACGGCGATCGTCTCCGCCTCCGCGTCGCGCGCGAGCGCGCGCCTACCGGCCAGGAGGTCGGCCGCGCGGTTCGAGGGCGCGAGCACCGTCACGGTGTGTCCGAACGCCCGCAGCCCCTGCGCGACCCCTTGCACGTGCTCGTTGACGTCGTGCGGCTGCGACCACGCGAACGGCGTCACGAGACAGATGCGCACGGCCCGAGTCTATCCCCGGCCCCGCCGCGGTAAGGTGCCCGGCCGATGCCGGAGGTCACGATCAAGCCGCTCTGCGACGCGACGCACTCGAGGACCAGCTTCCGGGCTGCGATTCGCGCGGTGCGGCAGGCGGAGCTCGCCGCGGGCGAGCCCGTCTGCGAGAGCTAGCGGCGGTCGCACCGCTCGGGAGCCGGAAGACGACGTGACCGAGACGCAGGCGCCGCCGGAGCCGGACGACCACGGGCTGCTCGACGTCGGCGACGGAAACCGCGTCTACTGGGAGACGCGCGGCAACCCGGCAGGACGGCCCGCGGTGGTCGTGCACGGCGGGCCGGGGTCCGGCCTCGAAGGCAGCACTGGCCGCTCGTTCGACCACGACCGCTACCGGATCGTCCTCTTCGACCAGCGGGGTTGCGGTCGAAGCACGCCGCACGCGAGCGACCCGGCGACCGATCTTGCCGTGAACACGACCGAGCACCTGCTCCGCGACATGGAGCTCCTGCGGGAGCACCTCGGGATCGACCGCTGGCTGCTGCACGGAGGCTCGTGGGGCTCGACGCTGAGCCTCGCCTACGCCGAGCGGCACCCGGAACGCGTGTCGGCCCTCGTGATCCCGAGCGTGACCACGGGTCGGCGCTCGGAGATCGACTGGCTCTACCGCGGTGTCGGCCGCTTCTTCCCTGCGGAGTGGGAGCGGTTCCGCGCCGGCGTCCCGGAGGACGAGCGCGACGGCGACCTGCTCGCGGCGTACGCGCGGCTGACGGAGTCGCCCGACCCCGACGTGCGCGCGCGGGCGACCAACGACTGGCTGGCGTGGGAGGACGCGGTGGTCTCACAGGAGCCGCAGGGGGTGCGAGACGCGTACAGCAACCGGCCGCCGCGCGCGCAGCTCGCCTTCGTCCGCATCTGCGCGCACTACTTCTCCCACGGCGCCTGGCTCGAGGAGGGTGCGCTGCTGCGCGACGCGCACCGGCTCGCCGGAATCCCGGGCGTCCTGATCCACGGCCGCCTCGACCTCGGCTCGCCGCTCGGGACGGCGTGGGAGCTGGCGCAGGCGTGGCCCGACGCGGAGCTCGTCGTCGTCGAGGACGCCGGTCACACCGGCAGCGACGCGATGCGGCAGGCAGTCCGGGCAGCGCTCGCCCGCTTCGGGGGCTGAGACGGCCTCCCGGTGCTACAGCTCGAGCAGCATCTCGTGCTGCCGGATGTTCGGGCCTGCTTCGAGCCGTGCGAAGGCGGCTCCCGCGGGGTGCGCTTCGGGGAGGTTGAGCAGGAGGAGGTTCGGTGCCTGGTGCCGGGCCGCCGCAAGGACGGCGTCGTACGCGGCGTCGGACTCGGCCGCGAGCTGCACGACAGTGACGAGGCCGTCGGCGACCCGGACGACGGCGGCGCCGCCGGGAACGACGAGGCCCGCCGGCGCGGGCTCGAGTGCGTGGAGCCGCTCCAGGGTCGCGTCGGTCCGCTGCCAGGGCTCGCGCCAGGAACGGTGCGCACGAACGACGGCGTGCGCCGCGTGCGCCGGGACGAGCGCGGCCTCGCCCGGCACTCCGGGCAGGCGCCAGACCTCGAGCAGCCGCACGTGCTCGAAGCCGAGCTTCTCGTAGAGCCGTCGTGCGGCCACGTTCTCGACGATCACCTCGAGCCAGAGCCGGGTCACGCCGGCCGCGCGCGCCCTCTCGATCAGCGCCCGCATCAGCGCTTCGCCGCGGCCCGCACCGCGCAGCGGCTTCACGATCCCGATCCCGGCCACCCAGCCGTCCTCGCCGTCGTGCGCGAGGTTCGCGAGCCCGGCCGGCTCGCCCTCCACGCGCAGCAGCAGCGAGCGCTCGACGTCGGTTCCGAAGGCGCCCTCCATGAAGAGGAGGCGCTGCTCGTCGAGCGCGAACGGGACGACGTAGTCCTCGTACGCGGCGGTGAAGAGGCGGGCGCGCTCGGAGACCGAGAGAGCCGCTGCGGACGCGAGCGCGAGGTCGCTCATCGCGCCCACGCGAATGCTTCTGGTGCGCCGCATGCGGAGAAGGGTGCCAGACGGCGTCCCCGCGGACCCGGTCGGAGTCAGCCGGATCCGCCCGAGCCGCCGCGCTAAGGTCGGCTCGTGAAGATCCGCGCGGCAGTGTTGGAGCGGTTCGGGGAGCCGCTCGAGGTGCAGGAGCTCGAGCTCGCCGAGCCGGAGGCGGGCGAGGTCCTCGTGCGGCTCGTTGCGTGCGGCGTGTGCCACACCGACCTCTACACAGCGTCCGGCGCCGATCCGTCGGGCTACGCGCCGACCGTGCTCGGCCACGAGGGCGCGGGGGTCGTCGAGCGAGTGGGTGAGCGCGTCTCGTCGCTCGCGCCCGGCGACCACGTCGTCACGCTCTTCTCGCCGCAGTGCGGCGACTGCGTCCACTGCCGGAGCCCGCGCACCAACCTCTGTCTCGCTATCCGGGAGGAGCAGGGGAAGGGCCATCTTCCGTACGGCACGACGCGGCTCTCCCGCGACGGCGAGCCGATCCGGCACTTCATGGGCACCTCGACTTTCGCCGAGTACACCGTGATGCCCGAGATCGCCCTCGCGAAGGTGAGTCCGGAGGCGCCGCTCGACCGGGCCTGCCTGTTCGCGTGCGGGCTCTCCACGGGGCTCGGCGCCGCCATGAAGACCGCGGCCGTCGAGGCGGGCTCGACGTGCGTCGTCTTCGGCGCGGGCCTGGTCGGCCTCGGCGCGGTCGCGGGCTGCCGACTGCAGGGCGCGGAGCGGATCGTCTGCGTCGATCTCTCGCAGGAGCGCCTCGAGCTCGCGCGCGGGCAGGGCGCGACGGACACGCTGCTCGGCGGCCCTGACGCGGTGGAGCGGATCCTCGAGCTGACCGGCGGCTTCGGCGCGGACTACACCTTCGAGGCGACCGGCAACGTCGCGGTGATGCGACAGGCGGTCGAGTCGGCACGGATGGGCTGGGGGCTCTGCACCGTTGCGGGCGTGGCCGGCAAGGGGGAGACGCTCGACGTCGTGCCGCGGCTCCTGATCACCGGCCGCCGCATCGCCGGCTCCTCCTTCGGCGGGATCAAGGGCCGCGCCGAGGTGCCGCAGCTCGTCGAGCGTTGGCTGGCCGGCGAGATCGACGTCGAGCCGTTCGTCTCGCACAAGCTCACGCTCGACGAGGTGAACCGCGGCTTCGAGCTGATGGAAGCCCAGGACGGCATCCGCAGCGTGATCGGCTTCGGCTGAGGGACGATGGGAGCGCGGCGCATCCTCGTCACCGGCGCGGAGGGGACGATCGGCACGGCGGTGCGCGAACACCTGGCTCCGCGGTACGAGCTGACGTTCTTGACGCTGACGCCGCAGCAGTTCCCGAGTCACGTCGCCGACGTCGCCGACCTCGAGGCGATCCGGCCGGCGTTCGAGGGCGTCGACGCGGTCGTTCATCTCGCCGCCTCCGCCGGGCTGGAGACGCCGTGGGACGACGTCCTCCGGAACAACATCGTCGGCACGTACAACGTCTTCGAGGCGTCGCGCCTGGCCGGGGTCTCACGCGTCGTCTTCGCGTCCTCGAATCACGTCATCGGCATGTACGAGTTGGACGGCGCGCCGGGCCTGTACGGCGTCGACGACGAGCGCAGCTACGACCACGCGGCCGAGCTCCGGCCCGACTCGCTGTACGGCGTCTCGAAGGCGTACGGCGAAGCGCTGGGCCGCATGTACATGGAACGCCATGGCCTGCGCGTCTTCTGCCTGCGGATCGGTGCCGTCCGCGCGCACGACGATCCGACGACGCCGGCGACGAGTCCGCTGCTCGACCTCGACGACGAGGGCCGCCGGAATCGGCTCCGCGCCGTCTGGCTCAGCAGGCGCGACTGCGCCGAGCTGATCGCCGCGTGCCTCGATGTCGAGGACGTCTCCTGGGCGGTCGTCTACGGGGTGTCCGCGAACCCGCGCCGGTTCTGGGATCTGCGCCACGCCCGAGAGCTGCTCGGCTGGGAGCCGCAGGACGCCGCGCCGGCGTAGGGCGACCAGGGCTGCGGCTGCGCGAGCGCCGCCGCCCCGATCCAAGGCACCGGCTGGGCCGGCGCGGCGGTCAAGCCTTCGTCGGCGCCTTCGCCTTCGCGCGCGCGTTCTGCGCGATGAACTTCTCCGTCAGCTCGTAGGCCTCGTCGTCGACGATCTGCTTCGGCGGCGACTTCATCAGGTAGCTCGACGGGCCCTCGAGCGCGCCAGCGACGCCGTTGTTGAGCGCGAGCTTGGCGAGGCGGACAGCGTCGATCACGATGCCCGCCGAGTTCGGCGAGTCCCACACCTCGAGCTTCAGCTCGACGTTCAGCGGCACGTCGCCGAAGGAGGAGCCCTCCATCCGAATGTACGCCCACTTGCGGTCGGTCAGCCACGGCACATAGTCGGACGGTCCCACGTGGACATTGCCCTCGCCGAGGTCGTAGTCGAGCATCGACGTGACGGCGTTCGTCTTCGAGATCTTCTTCGACTCGAGCCGCTCCCGCTCGAGCATGTTGAGGAAGTCGGAGTTGCCGCCGACGTTCAGCTGCATCGTCTTGTCGAGGTGGACGCCCCGCTCCCGGAAGAGGCTCGTGAGCACGCGGTGCGTGATCGTCGCGCCGACCTGCGACTTGATGTCGTCGCCGATCACCGGCAGGCCCTTGTCCTCGAAGCGCTTCTGCCAGTAGTGCTCCCGCGCGATGAACACGGGCATG
>DASQNG010000010.1:0-26991 GCA_035645095.1 Gaiellaceae bacterium
TCGACGACCGCCGCGTCGTAGTTCGGCGGCGTCGAGAGGAGCTTGCGGATCGTCGCCGTCCCGTCCGCGCGCTGGAGGATCACGTCGGTGAAGGTGCCGCCGACGTCGACGCCGATCCGGGAGCTGGGCAGGGGGGCCGTCATGCGTTAGGGTCGCGACATGAAATCGCAAATCGCGTCTGAAGGCAACCAGCGTCCGTGAACGAGGCGCTCGAGCGCGTCGTCAGGATCGAGCGCTCCTCGGTCGAGGCACAGGTCGCGCAGGCGCTGCGCGAGCTGATCGTGCGCGGCGAGCTGCCGGAGGGGACGCCGCTGGTGCAGCGCGACCTCGCGGGGCGACTCGGCGTCTCGCAGACCCCGATCCGGCTCGGGCTGCTCGAGCTGGAGCGCGCCGGCCTCGTCGAGGTCGGCGACACCGGGCGCGCGCTCGTCCGCCGGCTCACGCGCGAGGACTTCGAGGAGACCTACGTCGCACGGCTCGCGCTCGAGGGCCTGGCCGCGCGCGTGGGCGCGCCGGCGGTCGGGCCCGGCGAGCTCGGACGGATGCGCGAGCTGCACCGCGAGCTCGAGCGCCTCGGCGCGAAGCAGGCCGTCGACGACTACCTCCGCCGCCGCTGGGAGTTCCACGCCGTCTGCTACGCCGCCTCGGGCCGGCCGCGGCTCGTCGCGGAGATCGAGCGGCTCTTCTGGCGGGGCGAGCGCTACAACCGGCTCGTGCTCTCCGGACGCGAGCGCTTCACGCGCTCGCTCGCGCACTACCGCGACTTCCTGGAGGCGTGCGAGGCCCGGAACGGCGCGGAGGCCGAGCGCGTGATCCACGAGAGCGTCCGCTGGGCGCTCGACGCGGTGCTCGACTCGCTGCCGTCGGAGGTGGCCGCCGGGTCGGACGGCTCGTGAGGATCGCGAGCGTCGAGGCGATCCCCGTGGCGGTGCCGCTCGCGCGGGAGTTCCACTGGGCGGGCGGGGCGCAGGTCGGCGCCAACCTCGTGCTCTTCGCCGTGCACACCGACGACGGCGTCACGGGCTGGGGCGAGTCGATCTGCGAGGACCCGCGCGCGGTCGCCGCGCACGGGGAGCTGATGGCGCGGCACTTCGTCGGTCGCTCGCCCGGCGACGTGGAGGCGATCCTGCGCGAGGTCTGGACGAGGGGGCGCTGGCACACCTACCCGGAGTTCACGCAGTTCGTGCTCGCCGGGATGGAGAGCGCGTGCTGGGACGCGCTCGGGCGCACGCTCGGCGTCCCCACGCGCACCTTCTTCGGCGGCGCCGCCCACGAGGAGCTCGACGTGTTCGCGTTCCTGCAGGGAGACGACCCGGGCACGCTCGCCGCGCACGCCCGCCGGCTGCCGGGGCCGCGGGTCGTCTACCTCAAGGTCGGCAGGACGCGCGACGACGACGCCTGCGTCGAGGCCGTGCGGGAGGCGATCGGGCCGGAGCGCCTGCTGCGGATCGACCCGAACGAGGCCTGGGACGCGGCGACCGCCGTCGACCGGATCCGCCGGCTCGAGCGGCACAATCTCGACTGGGTCGAGCAGCCCGTCCCGGCGCACGACGTCGCGGGGCTCGCGCGGGTGCGCAGCCGCGTCGGCGTCAAGATCGCCGCCGACCAGGCCGTGTACACGACGGCGCAGCTGCGCCGCGTGCTCGAGCTCGACGCAGCCGACGTCGTCGTGACGGGCCCGCACGACGCTGGCGGGCTGCTCCGCTTCCGCCAGCAGGCGTTCCTCTGCGACGCCTGGGGGCTGCGCGTCAACCTGCACGCGTTCATGCAGAGCGAGATCAGCTTCCTCGCCCACTGCCAGGTCGCGCTCACGATCCCGAACCTCGCCGACGGCAACCAGGTCATGCACCAGCTCCTCACCGAGCGGCTCACGCGCCGGCCCGAGGTGGACGTCGAGAGCGGCCGCTACCGGCTCGGCGACGCCCCCGGCCACGGATTCGAGATCGACGAGGACGCAGTCGCGCGGGCACACGAGCGCTGGCGCCGCGACGGGCCCTACGCGACCGTGGAGCGGCCGGCATGAGCGTCGACCTCGTGATCCGCAACGGCCTCGTCCACGACGGCACCGGCGCGCCGCCGCGTCGCGCGGACGTGGCGCTCGCAGGCGATCGCGTCGCCCTCGTAGGCGACGTCGGGCCCGTGGACGCGCGCGAGCTCGACGCGGCCGGGCTCGCCGTCGCGCCCGGGTTCGTCGACCTCCACAGCCACTCCGACTACACGCTGCTCGTCGACCCGCGCGCCGTCAGCGCCGTCCACCAGGGGGTGACGACGGAAGTCGTGGGCAACTGCGGCTTCGGCTGCTTCCCGGTCGCCGACCCGACCGTCGCGCAGCGCGCGATCTACGGCTACAGCGGGGACGTTCCGCTCACGTGGACGAGCGCGGGCGGCTACCTCCAGGCGCTCGACGGCGCCCGGCCGGCGGTGAACGTTCTCTCGCTCGTCCCGAACGGCCAGCTCCGCCTCGCCACGCTCGGCCTCGCCGACCGGCCCGCCGACCCGCAGGAGCGTGAGCGGATGCAAACGCTCCTGCGCCAGTCGCTCGCGGAGGGCTGCTGGGGCTACTCGACCGGGCTCGAGTACGCCTGGGAGCAGGCTGCCGACGAGGACGAGGTCGCCGCGCTCGCCGCGGAGGCCCCGCTCTACGCGACGCACACGCGGGCCCGCGACGAGGGCGCGGCGGAGGCCGTCGCCGAGGCGGTGCGCGTCGCCCGACGCGCCGGCACGCGCCTCCAGGTCTCGCACCTCGTACCCCGGAGCGGCCCAGCGGAGGCACGGCGCTGCCTCGACGTCGTGGAGGCGGCGCGCGACGCCGGCGACGACGTCGAGTTCGACATGCACACGCGCCGCTTCGGCCTCACGCACCTCTACGCGGCGCTGCCGGCGTGGGCGCTCACCGCACCGGCCGAGACCCTCGCGGCGATCCTGCGCGACCCGGTACGCCGGGACGCCATGCGCGGCCACCGCAGCATCCTCACCGGCGGGGGCGACTGGAGCCGCGTCGTGCTGCTCGACAACGATGTCTGGCCCGAGTACGCTCGCCGCGACCTCGCCTCGGTCGCCGCGGAGCGGCGGCAGGAGCCGCTCGACGCAGTCTTCGACCTGCTCCTCGGGGCGGTCGATGCCCCGCAGCGGCTGCTCGTGATCATCCACGCCTACAGCGAGGAGCAGCAGCGGGAGGCGTTCTCGCACCCGCTCTGCGTTCCCGGCTCGGACGCGACGACGCTCGCGCCCGACGGGCCGCTCGCGGGCACGTCCTTCCACGGCGCGTACAGCTGGGCGGCCTGGTTCTGGCGCTTCACCGTGCGCGAGCACGCAGCGCTCGCGCCCGAGGAGGCGGTGCGGCGGCTGACGAGCCGGCCCGCCGAGCGCCTCGGCCTCGCTGACCGCGGCGTGCTGCGCGAGGGCGCGCACGCGGATGTCGCAGTCTTCGACCGGGAGTGCTTCGCCGAGCGGGCGACGACCTTCGAGCCGAACGTGCTCGCGGAGGGGATGCGACATGTCATCGTCAACGGGGTGGAGACGCTGCGGGACGGTGTGCTGACCGGCGCGCGCGGAGGGCGGGTGCTGCGGTCGTGAAAGCGCTCGTCTGGCACGGCACCCGCTCGCTCGCCCTCGAGGACGTCCCCGATCCCGTCGCGCGCGACGACGAGGTGGTGCTCGAGGTCGCCCTCGCCGGCATCTGCGGCTCCGACCTGCACGGGTACCGCGGCCATCCCGGCCCGCGTGTGCCGCCGCTCGTCCTCGGCCACGAGGTCGTCGGCACCGTCGAGGGCGAGCGCCACGTCCTCTACCCGCTCGTCGGCTGCGGCACGTGCGCGCGCTGCGCAGCGGGTGAGGACAACCTGTGCGCGGACTGGCGCCTCGTCGGCATGCACCGCCCCGGCGTGTTCGCGGAGCGCGTCGCCGTCCCGCGCCGCTGCCTCGTCCCGCTCCCGACGGGCCTCGACGACCGCCGAGCCGTGCTCGCGGAGCCGCTCGCCTGCTGCGTGGGCGCGCTCGCCGCCGGGGGGCTCAGCGCTGGCGACCGCCTGGTGGTGCTCGGCTGCGGCCCGATCGGGCTCCTCACCGTCCACGTGGGCGCCCGCCTCGGGGCCGACGTCAACGCCGTGGACCCGCTCGAGAAGCGGCGCCGGATCGCGGTCACGCTCGGCGCGACCCCGTTCGAGGCCGAGCCGCAGGCGGCGGACGTCGTGGTCGACGCCGCCGGCTTCGAGCCGACCTGGCGCGCCGCGATCGAGGCCGTGCGAAGCGGCGGCACGATCGTCGTCGTCGGCCTGGGGGCCGCAGAGGGCGTCGTGCCGATGGCGACTGTCGTCCGCCGCGCGCTCGTCCTCCGCGGCCAGTTCGCCTACACGCGTGCCGACTTCGCGCGCGCGCTCGAGATCCTCGCGGAGGGCGACCTCGACCTGGGCTGGCTGAGCGACGCGCCGCTCGCCGAGGGCGGGGCCGCGTTCGCGCGCCTCGCCGACGAGCCGGAGCGGGCGACGAAGGTGCTGCTCACGCCGTGACCAAGTTCCTCGTCACCGGGGCGTACGGGTGCATCGGCGCCTGGGTCGTGCACGAGCTGCTCGCGCGCGCCCTCGACGTCGTCACGTTCGACCTCGCGAGCGGCGGCGGGCGGCTGCGGCTGCTGCTCGAGGACGCAGCCGTGGACGCGGTGCCACACGTGAGGGGCGACATCACCGACCTCGGCGTCGTCGAGCGGACGCTCGCGGAGCACGGAATCACGCACGTCGTCCACCTCGCCGCCCTGCAGGTGCCGTTCTGCCGCGCCGATCCGCCGCTCGGTGCCCGCGTCAACGTCGTCGGCACCGTCAACGTCTTCGAGGCGGCGAAGCGGAGCGGCCTGCAGCACCTCGTCTACGCGTCCTCGATCGCCGCCCTCGACGGCGACGGCGGCAGCGTCAACCCGCCGTCGACGATCTATGGTGTCTACAAGCGCGCGAACGAGGGCACGGCGGCGATCTACCACGCGGAGGCGGGCCTCTCGAGCGTCGGGCTGCGGCCGCACACGGTGTACGGCGTCGGCCGTGACCAGGGGCTCACCTCCGCGCCGACCGCAGCCATGCTCGCCGCCGCCGCAGGGAAGCCGTACACGATCCCCTACGGCGGCCGTGGCCAGCTGCAGCTCGCCGCCGACGCGGCTCGCGTCTTCGTCGAGGCGGCGCTGCGCCCGGCCGTAGGCGCCTCCGTGCACAACCTCCGCGGCCACGTCGTCTCCGTCGAGGAGGTCGTCGCGGCGATCGGCGCCGAGGGCGTCGTCGCCGAGGGGGAGCCGCTGCCGTTCCCGCCGTCCGTGGACGCCTCGTCGCTCGACGAGCTGCTCCCGGACCTTCAGGAGACGCCGCTCGAGGAGGGCGTGCGGGCGACGGTCGAGCGGTTTCGGTTACTCCTCCGGGAAGGGAAGGTGAGTGCGTGAGCAACGCGTCCGTGCGGGACGAGTGGGAGCGGCGGTTCGGCCGGCGAGACCCCAAGGTCATCTGCGTCGGCCTGAACTACGACGTGCACGCGGGGGAGTCCGGGATGGAGCTGCCGCAGGCGCCGCTCCTCTTCGGCAAGTTCGCCAATACGCTCGTCGGCCACGGAGACCCGATCGTCCTGCCCGAGGGCGTGGGCCACGTCGACGCGGAGGCGGAGCTCGCGCTCGTGATCGGCGAGGCCGTCTCGCACCTGCCCGCCGCCGACGCCCTGTCGGTCGTCGCCGGGTACACGTGCGCGAACGACGTCTCCGCGCGGGAGGCACAGTTCGCGGACGGGCAGTGGTTCCGCGGCAAGGGCTTCGACACCTTCTGCCCCGTCGGGCCCGAGATCGTCGAGCTCGACGACCCGTCCGACCTGCGCGTCGTCCAGCGGCTGAACGGGGAGGTGCTCCAGGACGCCCGCACGAGCGCGCTCATCTTCTCCCTCCCCGAGCTCGTCGCCTACGTCTCGCGCGCGATCGCACTCGAGCCGGGCGACCTGATCCTGACGGGGACGCCGGAGGGCGTCGGTTTCTTCCGCGAGCCGAAGGTGCCGCTCCGGGACGGCGACGTCGTCGAGGTGGAGGTCGAGGGGGTGGGGGTGCTGCGCAGCCCCGTCGTCGCCGCGTGAGCGAGCACCCCGCCTTCCTCTGGCGGCACCCCGAGCCGCGCCGCTCCTACGAGGTGGTGATCGTCGGCGCGGGTGGGCACGGCCTCGCGACGGCGTACTACCTGGCGTCCCGACACGGGATCACGGATGTCGCCGTGCTCGAGCGCGGCTGGCTCGGCGGCGGTAACGCCACCCGCAACACGACCGTGATCCGCTCCAACTACCTCTGGGACGAGAGCACGGCGATCTACGAGCACTCGCTGCAGCTCTGGGAGGGGCTCGAAGCGGAGCTCGACTACGACCTCCGCTTCGACCAGCGCGGCGTGCTCAACCTCGCGCACACGCTCCAGGACGTGCGCGCGAGCGTGCGTCGCGTCGAGGCGAATCGCCTGAACGGCGTCGACGCGGAGTGGCTCGAGCCCGACGAGGTGGGCGAGCTGTGCCCGATCCTCGACGTCTCGCCCGGCGCGCGTCACCCGGTGCTCGGGGCGACGCTGCAGCGCCGTGGCGGGATCGCGCGGCACGAGAACGTGGTCTGGGCCTACGCGCGCGCTGCCGACCAGCTCGGCGTCGACCTCGTGCAGGACTGTGAGGTGCTGCGCGTCGAGGTCGTGGACGGCCGCGCCGTCGGCGTCGAGACTTCCCGCGGCCGCATCGCCGCGGGAACGGTGGCGCTCGTGGCGGCCGGCCACAGCACGGTCGTGGCCGGCACGGCGGGCGTCGAGCTGCCGCTCCAGAGCCACCCGCTGCAGGCGCTCGTCTCCGAGCTCTACGAACCCGTGCTCGACCAGGTCGTGATGTCCAACGCGGTGCACGTCTACGTCAGCCAGGCGCACAAGGGGGAGCTCGTGATGGGAGCGGGCGTCGACCCGTACCTCTCCTACGCGCAACGCGGCTCCTTCCACGTGATCGAGCAGCAGCTCGCCGCGGCGCTCGAGCTCTTCCCGGTCTTCGCCGGCGCGAGCGTGCTGCGCACGTGGGGCGGGATCGTCGACGTGTCGCCCGACGCGTCGCCGATCGTCGGTCCGACGCCCGTGGAGGACCTCTGGATCAACTGCGGCTGGGGCACCGGCGGCTTCAAGGCGACACCGGGGTCGGGGTGGGCGTTCGCGCACACGCTCGCGCACGGCGAACCGCACCCCCTCGCGCTGCCGTTCTCGCTCGAGCGGTTCACGACCGGTGCGCTGATCGACGAGCACGGCGCCGCGGCGGTGGCGCACTGATGCTGCTCGTCCCGTGTCCGTGGTGCGGCGACCGGGCGGAGCTCGAGTTCTCCTACGGCGGCGAGGCGCGGGTCGCCTACCCCGGCGACTCAGACGCGCTCGCAGACGGCGAATGGGCGCGCTACCTCTTCTTCCGCGCGAACCCGAGGGGGCGCTTCCGCGAGCGCTGGGTGCACACGCACGGCTGCCGCCGCTGGTTCGAGCTCGAACGCGACACCGAGACCCACCGGATCGTGCGATGAGATTCCGTTTCGACGGCGTCGAGTACGGGGCGCGCGAGGGGGACACGCTCGCCGCGGCGCTCGTGAGGAACGGCGTGGTCGGGGGCTTCCGCAGCCCGTACCGCGGCCGCCCGCGCGGGGTGACGACGCGCGACGAGTCGGAGCCGTCGGCGCTCGTTCAGGTGGGCGCCCGGACGCTCGTCCGCGCAACGCTGCTCCCGGTCGTGGACGGGCTGGAGGCGGAGCCGCTCGCGGGCAAGGGTCGGCTCGTGCCCGCCGCACGCCGGCCTCTGGAGAGCGTCTATGCGCACTGCGACGTGCTCGTCGTCGGCGGCGGTCGCGCGGGCCGAGTCGCCGCGGCGGCAGCCCAGGGGCGGCTGGTCTGGCTCGACGGGCTGCGCGACGAGCCGGAGCTGACGCACGGGCGCACGTGGGCGGTCGGCCTCTACGACGACAACTGGGTCGTCGCTCTGGAACGGGAGCGGCGGCTGTGGCGCATCCGTGCGCGCCGCGTGGTGCTCGCGACCGGGGCGACCGAGCGGCTGCCGGTCGTCCCCGACAACGACCGCCCCGGTGTCCTGGTCGCCTCCGCGGCGGCGGCCTACGAGGCGCCCGAGGGGGCGGTGGTCGGCCTGTCCGGCGGCTGGACGCCGCGCGTCGCCCTCTGGAGCCAGGCGCGCGGCAGGCTGCGCTGGGACGAGCGCATCGCGGCTCCCGTGCCGGACGGCGAGCTGCCGGGAGTCGAGTGCGTGGGCTCGGCCACGGGCGCCGGCCTCCCCGACGCGCCGGCGTGGCGCCTCGTGGCCGGCGACGAGGACGCGATGTTCGTCGACCTCGAACGCGACGTCACCGTCGCCGACCTGCGCCGTGCGCTCCGCGCCGGTCTCCGCTCGCTCGAGCACGTGAAGCGCTACACGACCGCCGGCACCGGGTCGGGGCAGGGCAAGCTCGGCAACGCGAACGCGGTGCTCGTGGCCGCGGAGCTCCTCGGTGTGGAGCCCGGGGAGCTGGGCACGACGACCGTGCGCCCGCCGTACGTCCCGGTGCCGTTCCCCGCGGTCGCCGGGCGCGATCGCGGCGCCCTCTTCGACCCGGTGCGGGTGACGCCGCTCGACGCGTGGCACGCGGCCCACGGCGCGGTCTGGGAGAACGTGGGCCAGTGGCGGCGGCCACGGTACTACCCGCTGCCTGGGGAGGACATGGACGCTGCGGTGGCACGGGAGTGCGCGGCGGCGCGTGAGGGCGTCGCGACGATGGACGCCTCGCCGCTCGGCAAGATCGACGTCCAGGGGCCTGACGCGGTCGAGCTCCTGAACCGCCTCTACACGAACGCGTTCGACTCGCTCGCCGTCGGCCGCTGCCGCTACGCAGTCATGTGCACCGCCGACGGGATGGTCTTCGACGACGGGGTCGTGATGCGGGTCGGGCCGAAGCGCTTCGTCTGCACGACGACGACCGGGAATGCGGCCGCCGTGCTCGCATGGATGGAGGAATGGCTGCAGACGGAGTGGCCGGAGCTGCGCGTGTGGCTCACGTCCGTGACGGAGCAGTGGGCGACCGTGGCCGTCGTCGGCCCCGGCTCGCGCGACCTGCTCACGCCGCTCACCGACGTCCCGCTGGGGCGCGACGCGTTCGAATTCATGGGGCTCCGCGAGGGCGTGGTGGCGGGCATTCCGGCCCGGATCTGCCGCGTCAGTTTCTCGGGCGAGCTCGCATTCGAGGTGAACGTCGACGGCAGGCGCAGCCTCGGGCTGTGGGAGGCGATCCACGCCGCCGGGGACGTGACGCCCTATGGCACCGAGGCGATGCACGTCCTCCGCGCCGAGAAGGGCTACCCGATCGTCGGCCAGGACACCGACGGCACCGTGACGCCGCACGATCTCGGCATGGGCTGGATCGTCTCGCGGACGAAGGGGGACTTCGTCGGCCGCCGGTCGTTCGCCCGCGCCGACACCGCGCGCAGCGACCGGCGGCAGCTCGTAGGCCTGCTCCCGGACGCGCTGCTCCCGGAGGGTGCCCAGGTGGTCGAGTCGCCCGTCGCGGCGCGCGCGATCGGCCACGTGACGTCGAGCTACCACAGCGTCGCGCTGGGGCGGCCCTTCGCGCTCGCGCTCGTCTCGGACGGCCGCGCGCGCGAGGGGACACGCGTCTGGGCCCTCGCCGCCGGCGGCACCATCGAGGCCGATCTCGTCGGCTCCGTCCTCTACGACCCGGAGGGCATGCGCCGTGACGGCGTCCCTGTCTGAGCCTCCGCTCGCGGCGCAGGTCGCGGTGCGCGGGGCGCCGCAGCCGGGCTTCCCCGTCGCGCCCAACACGACGGCGACCGTCGAGGGCCGGCTCGTGCTGTGGCTCGGGCCGGACGAGTGGCTCGTGCTGGGAGGCCGGGAGGAGGATTTCCCGGGCGCGGACGCGGTGGTCGACGTCTCGGCGAACCGTGTCGCCTTCGAGCTCGCAGGGCGGGGTGCCGCCGACGTCCTTGCGCGGGGCTGCCCACTCGACCTCCACCCGTCGGCGTTCCCGCCCGGGCGCTGCGCGCAGACGCTCGTCGCGAAGGCGCAGGTGGTGCTGCACCGGCCGGAGCACGACCGTCTCACGCTGCTCGTCCGCCCGTCGTTCGCGCCGTACCTGCGGAGCTGGCTCGACGCGGTCCTGCGCGACCTCGAGGGCTCCCCGTGACCCTGCGCAGCAGCCGCTGGTTCGGCGCGGCCGACCTGGCGGGGTTCATCCACCGGGCCTCGGTGCACGCGGAGGGGATCTCCAGGCACGCGCTCGCGGGCCGGCCCGTCGTCGGCATCTGCAACTCCTGGTCGGAGGTCGTGAACTGCAACCTGCACCTGCGCGGCCTCGCGGAGTCCGTGAAGCGCGGCGTCCTGCTGGCGGGCGGGCTCCCGCTCGAGTTCCCGACGATCTCACTGGGCGAGAACCTGATGAAGCCGACGTCGATGCTCTACCGCAATCTCATGTCGATGGACGTCGAGGAGTGCATCCGCGCCTACCCCTTCGACGCCGTCGTCCTGCTCGGTGGCTGCGACAAGACGGTGCCGGCGCAGCTGATGGGCGCGGCGAGCGCGGACGTGCCCGCCATCGTCGTCACCGGCGGCCCCTCGCAGCCCGCCTGGTTCCGGGGCCGTCAGCTCGGCGCCGGCACGGACCTCTGGCACTACGCCGACGACCTGCGCGCGGGGCGCATGACGGAGGAGGAGTTCGCCGAGCTCGAGGCGGCGGCGACGCCCACCTACGGGACGTGCAACGAGATGGGGACGGCCTCGACGATGGCCGCGCTCGTCGAGGCGCTCGGGATGTCGCTCCCCGGCACCGCGACGATCCCCGCCGTCGACGCCGCGCGGCTCCGCGCAGGCGAGGCGACGGGGGCGCGCGCGGTCGAGCTCGCGCGGGAGGAGCTGCGCCCCTCGCACGTGCTCGGTGTCGAGGCCTTCGACAACGCGATCACGGTGCTCGCCGCGGTCGGTGGCGGGACGAACGCGGTGCTGCACCTGCTCGCGCTCGCCGGGCGTACGGGGGTCGACCTGACGCTCGACCGTGTCCACGAGGTGGCGGCCCGCGTGCCGCTAGTTGCCAACGTGCGGCCGTCGGGAGAGCACCTCGTCGAGCAGCTGCACCGCGCGGGCGGCGTGCCGGCTCTCCTCCGGGAGCTGCTCCCGCTCCTCCACGTCGATGCACCGACGGTGAGCGGCCGGACGCTCGGCGAGGGTGCGGCCGAGGCGGCCGTGCGCGACCGCTCCGTGCTCGGCACGCTCGAGGAGCCGTTCGGGCCGCCCGGCGCACTCGCGGTCGTGCGGGGGTCGCTCGCGCCCCTCGGCGCCGTCGTCAAGCGCAGCGCCGCCTCGCCGCACCTGCTCCGCCACCGTGGGCCCGCACTCGTCTTCGACGACGTGCACGACGTCGCCGCGCGCATCGACGATCCGGAGCTCGACGTCATGCCCGAGACGGTGCTCGTCCTGCGCAACAGCGGGCCGAAGGGCGGCCCCGGGATGCCCGAGTGGGGGCAGATCCCGATCCCTGCGAAGCTGCTCGCCGCCGGTGTGGAGGACATGGTGCGCGTCTCGGACGCGCGGATGAGCGGCACGGCGTTCGGGACGGTCGTCCTGCACGTCGCGCCCGAGGCTGCCGCCGGAGGACCGCTGCGCGCGGTCGAGACGGGCGACGAGATCGAGCTCGACGTGGACGCCGGCAGCATCGAGCTGCGGGTCCCGCCCGACGAGGTGGCGCGACGGCTCGAGCGGCTCGATCCGCCCGAGCCCCGCTATCGCCGCGGCTACGGCGCGCTCTACCTGGAGCACGTCCTGCAGGCCGACCGCGGCTGCGACTTCGATTTCCTGCGCGGCCTCCCGGGCGAGCGCGAGGCGACGGAGCCCTACGGGCTCCTCTCCGGCTGGGTCGGCGGCTGGTGATGCAGCTCCTGCCGCCGCTCCGCGACGAGGGGGCGCTGCGGGCGGCGTTCCGGTGGGAGCTGCCGTCGCGCTTCAACATCGGCACGGCCTGCAGCGACGTGCACGCGCCGGCGGAGGAGGCGGTCGTCGAGCGCTTCCCCGACGGCAGCCGACGTGTCTGGACGTTCGGCGACCTCGCCGAGCGTTCGAACCGCTTCGCGAACGCGCTGGGTGGGCTCGGCGTCACGCGGGGGGAGCGGGTGGCGCTCGTCGTCGGGCAGGGCATCGCCGCCGCGACCGTCCACCTCGGGGCGTACAAGGCCGGCGTGGTGGTCGTCCCGCTGAGCGAGCTGCACGGGCGCGACGCGGTCCGCCACCGGCTCGAGGACAGTGCGGCCCGCGTCGTCGTGGCGGGGCCGGCGGCCGCGGACCTCGTGCGTGAGACGGCCGAGGATCTCTCTATCGAGATCGTCCTCGACGGCGTGCCGGCCGCAGCGCCCGAGCGCACCCTCGACGACCTGCTCGCCGCGGCCTCCTCGCGCTTCGAGCGCCTGGATACCGCGGCCGCGGAGCCTGCGTACCTGATCTACACCTCGGGGACGACTTCGGCGCCGAAGGGCGTGCTCCACGCGCACCGCTCGCTCTTCGGCCACCTGCCCTGCCTCGAGCTCGGTAACGGCGGCTTCCCGCGGCCCGGCGACCGCTACTGGACGCCGGCCGACTGGGCGTGGATGGGCGGCCTCATGGATGCGTTCCTGCCCTCGCTCTACTACGGGGTGCCGATCGTCGCGACGCCGCGCGCCCGCTTCGACCCGGAGTGGGCGGCGCGCGTGCTCGCGGACGAAGGCGTGACGAGCGCGTTCCTGCCGCCCACGGCGCTCCGCCTGATGAAGAACGCCGGTGCACGCGTGGGCGGTGGCCGCCTGCGTGGGGCGATCAGCGGCGGCGAGCTGCTCGGCGCGGACGTACTCGAATGGGGCCACGAGGCGCTCGGCATCACGATCGCGGAGGTCTACGGCCAGACGGAAGCCAACCTCCTCGTCGGCAACGCGCCGGGCGTGTGGGAGGTCCGTCCCGGATCGATGGGCAGGCCGTACCCCGGCCACGACGTCGTGGTGCTCGCTGCCGATGGCTCGCCGGCGGCGACGGGCGCGGACGGGGAGGTCGCCCTTCGGCTCCCGAACCCGGTGGCGTTCCTCGAGTACCTGAACGCGCCGGAGGCCACGGCGGCGAAGACGGTGGACGGATTGCTGAGAACGGGCGACGTGGCGCGCCGGGACGGGGATGGCTGGCTCTGGTTCGTCGGCCGCGCCGACGACTTGATCATCTCGTCCGGCTACCGGATCGCGCCGCTCGAGGTGGAGGCGAGCTTGCTCACGCACCCGGCCGTGGCCGCGGCCGCCGTCATCGGCGTCTCGGACGAGACGCGAGGCCAGGTGGTGAAGGCGTTCGTCGTCGCCGCCCGAGGCGCGGAGCCGGGCGACGCGCTCGCGGCCGAGCTGCAGGCGCACGTGCGCAGCCGCCTCGCCGCCTACGAGTACCCGCGGCAGCTCGAGTTCGTGGCGGAGCTCCCGCAGACGGTGACGGGGAAGATCCGCCGCGCCGCGCTCGCGGAGGACGCGTGAGCGTCGCCGCAGACCTCGCCCGGCTCGTCGGGGAGGATGCGGTCGTCACGGGGCCGCGCGCAGCCGCCTATCTCGTCGACGAGACCGAGACGCGCGCCCTGCGTGGCCGCGCAGACGCGGTCGCCTTCCCGGCAACGACCGGCGACGTCGCGGCCGTGCTCGCCTACTGCTACGAGCACGATCTCCCGGTGACGCCGCGCGGCGGCGGCACCGGCTACGCCGGCGGCTGCGTTCCAACGCAGGGCGGTGTCGTCCTCTCCACCGAGCGCCTCGTGCGAGTACGTTCCTTCGACCCGCTCCAGTGGCGAATGGAGGTCGAGGCGGGGGTGACGACGGCGCACGTGCGGCGCCTCGCGCGCGAGAGCGGCCTGCTCTTCCCGCCCGACCCCGGCGCGGCCGAGCAGTCGCAAATCGGCGGGAACGTCGCCACGAACGCGGGCGGTCCGCACGCATTCAAGTACGGCCCGACGGGCGCGTGGGTGAGTGGCCTCGAAGCGGTGGTGCCGCCGGGAGATGTCGTCCACTTCGGTGGGCCGGTCCGGAAGGACGTGGCCGGCTACGACTTCAAGAGCCTGCTCACGGGCTCGGAGGGGACGCTCGCCGTGATCACGGCCGCCTGGCTGAAGCTGATCCCGGCTCCCGAGGCGGCACTCCCACTCGCCGCGGCCTTCCCCGACGCCGCTGCGGGTTGCGCGGCCGTCGAGGCGATCCTTGGCAACGGGCTCCTCGTCGCGGCGCTCGAGTTCCTCGACGCCGACGCGTGCACCTGCGCCCCGGCGGCGTTCTTCGGCGACTGCACGCCCGGGTTCGCGGTGCTCGTCGACGTCGACGGCTCACGCGAAGAGGCAGCGAGGCTCCGGGCCGAGGTGCTCGAGGTCCTCCAGGAGACGGCGAGCGCGGTGCACGCACCCACGGACGCCGCCGGCATCGCGGGCGTCTGGCGCTGGCGGGAGGGCATGACTGCGGCCGTCACGACCCAGCTCGGAGGCAAGGTCAGCGAGGACATCTGCGTCCCCGTCGACCGCCTGCGAGACGCGATCGACGGCACCGTCGAGATCGGCCTTCGCCACGGCCTCCGCGCCTGCAGCTGGGGCCACGCCGGCGACGGCAACCTCCACTCGACGTTCCTGCTCGCGCGCGAAGACGCACGAGCGCTCCAGGCGGCGGAGCACGCGGTCGACGAGCTCTTCGCGCTCGCCGTCTCGCTCGGCGGCACGATCTCAGGCGAGCACGGCGTCGGCGTCGTGAAGAGCGGATACCTCGCCCGCATGTGGGAGCCGCGCGCCCTCGAGCTGCGCGATGCCGTCAAGCGGCAATTCGACCCGCGCAACCTGATGAACCCTGGAACGAAGACGTGAGGGTGCGGCAGGCGAGCGACCTGGAGCCACAGGCGGGCGCCGCAGCCCGCCCCTGAACCGCCGGCAGTTGATTCGTTCGGCACGGGCCGGTTGTCGAGCTTCGATCGACGACTCGTCGAGATCCTGAAGCCGGCATGGAGGAACCGGATCCAGGCGAGGGCTCGAGCGATCTCTTGAAGACGCCGGGGCGACCACTCGGCTAGCGGTCGGCTCGGTCGCTGTGTCGTCAGGGGGCGCGCAATGCGACCGCTGCCGGCGAGCGACAGGCGCCGTCGACAACCGGAGTCATGGCGTGACCCGGGCGTAGCCACCTCCAAGAGACCCGCTCAAGAGCCTTTCTCTTCTCTCGCGATAGCCCGTGCGTCAGAGCGGCATGACGAGGTGCGGTAACGTGCACGCTGTCCGCCGGCTGTGCTTCTCTCCGCGGCGGTTGGGTAGTTTCACTGCTCGAACCGGAGGACATCTCCTACACGCCCGAAGGTCCGCTGCCGACGAGGAGAGGAGGGCGCGACCATGAGAGAGCTTCGCACGTACTGGTACCGCCCGAGCTACTGGATCTGGATCTGGCGCTACCGGGTCGCGGTGCAGACGAAGGCGGCGCTTGCCGCGATCGTGATGGCGGCGGTGCTCGCCAGCGGCGTCCTCGCCGCGACCGGCTTCGATTTCGAGGCTGCGGACGCCCCCTCGACGCCTGGGCAAGGAAGTGTGCTGGGGGTGCAGACGGTGATCAACACCGTCCAGCAACTCGTCACCGTGCGGCGGGACGGTCGGGTGGTGACGCGGCCGGTGCGGGTCGTCGATCGGCGCACCGTCGTGCAAGGGGTCACGCACCGCGAGACAGATGTCGTCTACAACACGATCACGACCCCGGGCGGGACGCGTGTTGTCACCTACGAGCGGGTGCGTACGCTTCCGCGGAGAACCACGCGAGAGATCGTCACGCAGTCCGGTCAGGTAATGACGGTCTCACGCGCGAGCCCGCCGCGCACGGTGACCGCTGAACGTGTCGTGACGAGCGAGCGCGTCGTGACGACACCAGGCGCCAGCCAGACTCGCACGGTGACGGAGGCGCGAACGCTGACGGACGTGCGAACCGTCGTGGACACGCGCACTGTCACGGAAACCCGAACGGTCACGACGACACAACCCGTCACGATCACCGACCTTCAGACAACGACCGTGACCGAACCGATCACGGTCACGGTCACCGTTCCCAGGCCGAAGGGCTAGCCCGCGCCACCGGCTCCGGCGGCAGCGTGCCCTCATCGCCTGTGCGTCGGCGTCTTCCCCTCGATTGCGACGCCACATGCGCTTGAAGTCTCGGCCGTCGACGCTTCCGGCCGCACTGCCCGCACACGACCGCGCCACTTCCTGAACGTGCCGGTATGCGTTGCAACCGGAGCCTGCCCGCCGAGCACATGCGCGAATGGTCTGGTTCGCCCGCCCGCCAAGGCCGCCCGGCACTGGATTTTCGGTGCACTGGGCAAATTGGTGGTTTACCTCGCCCGCTGATGGGTAGCGCACGAGCAGGTTGCGTCGGGAAGAGCTCGAACGAAGGCTGGCGGCGGCGGAGGCGAGCGCTGAAGAAGCAAGCGCCCGTCTTGAGCGCACCCAGAAGCGGCTAGGCGAGATCGACGACGAACGCGCGACCATACTCGGCGAGACGGAGATAGCGCGTCGCGCCCTGGCGGACCTCGGGGACGAAATCGCGAGGTCACGTGACGCGCTCGCCGCCTTCGAAGTTGAGGAGGCTCGGGTGGCGCTGACGGAAGCGATACGCCGGCGGGATCAGGTGCTCATCGACGCTGCTGCTGCGCTCAACACCGCTGTCGATCTACTCCAGGAGATCGATGCGCGCCGCGCAGCGGTGACGGAAGCTCGGGAGCAGCTCGGGCAAGTCGAGCCTCGGAGCCGCGGGGACCGGGCGCCAGAAGAACCGGATGTGCTGCATGAACCGTGGCAGCGCATGGTCGCGACGGTGAAGGCACAGCTTGACGAGGCATTGGAAATCGACATCGTCGAGGCCGCCGCGCGAAGCAACGCACCCTCTGCGCTCAACTCGCTGCCGCAGCATCTGCGCGTGCTCGCCTCGGAACGACGGCGACAACTCCAACGGCAGGCGCTCGACCGACTCGACCAGACACGATCGCTGACGTCATAGGCATCACGGCTCTCTGCCAGCGCGAGTAGCTCTGGCCGCGGGACGCGAGTCAGGCCGTCGTCTCCGTCTGCCGCGCGCGCGCCGACCGCGGCGCCGGGGACTACGCCGCTGATCGTGGCAGCCCCGACCTCGTCCTCAACCGTGTCCTCGTCCGCGTCGGCGACGAGGCGACGCGGACGAGGTGGAGCGTCTCGTCCAGTCGGACGGGACGTGCTGTTCGGCGCAAGGACCTTGACGCGCGGAGGCCGGTCCGCGTCTCGATCTCCGTCCTGCGATGATCGGCGCGGACCTCGACGGCTGTCTCGCGCTCGCGTTGGTGCGCAGAGATGCTGCTGCCTGGCTCGACCGCCTGCTCGAGTGTCACCTTGCAACTGACCAAGGCAACGATGGACCACTCACCGTTCGTCAGGGTCCGTCGGCAACGAACGCCGATCGACCGCCGCACAAGGAGTGTCGAACCCGCCGCCCGGGGATGCAGATGACGGGCGGAGCCGCGGGCCCGCTCTGCGCCCGCGACGACGTCATGGGGGGATGTCGGAGTCGTCGGTGCTCGCAGGGTGTCTGAACACGCGGACCCCGTCCTCGTTGAAGACTTCGGTGAACCCTCGCGCCCGCAGGATCAGCGGCAGCTGCCGGATCTGGCTCCGCCGCACGGGATCGAGGCCCACCACCTCGTGCACCACCCACTCGACCTTCCTGGCCCGCTCCCGAAGCTCCTCGGCCGTCCACCGTTCCCCGTTGTCCGGTCGGGAGAAGAACGGCTCCGGGAGCTGGTAGATCTCGCGTCGGTGTGCGAGATGGGGAACCAGGTTGTGCGCCGCCGCGGTCGGCACGTGAGCTGGAACGAGCGAAACCGCCCGCACGCGGGCATCGCGGCCGGGAGCTGCGTCGGCGCGCAGCTCCTCCGACGCGGGCCCCGCGACCGCGAAGACTGCCACGGCGGCGAGCAGCAGCACGGTTGCGGAGCGGACGACCGCAGGCCGGCGTCGCTGCAGGGCACCGGCACCGTACGCACTTGCGAGCGCGAACCCGAGCGCGGGGATCACCTGGTAGTGGTACTGCAGCTGGTGCTGGAAGACGTACGCGCTGAACAGGTTCCCCGTAAGGGCTGGGACGATCGGGAGCAGCAGCGCGGGAGCGAGCAGGGCGAGACCGCCACTCGAGAGGATCAGTGCCAGGAGGAGCTTCGCGTTCGTCGGAGTGGCCGTCTCCCTCAGCGCTTGGAGCGGGTGCTCGAGGAGCCAGAGGCCCATATCGCCGAGGGACGAACCGCGGTGTCCGGCGAAGCGTGCCGCGTACCAGTCGCTGTTCCCCCCAAACAGGGGGAGAAAGACCTTCGTGGCGAGCAGGAACCACGCCAGAGCCGCGCCCGCCAGCAGTGTCCCGAACCGGCGCTTCCCCTGCAGCACGAGCAGCAGGCCCCAGCCGAGGAAGACGAGGGCGACATCCTCCTTGAAGAGCGACGCGGCTGCGGCAAGCGCGAGGAACCTCCCGTGGTGGCCGCGTTCGACCTGCACGGCGGCGTGCGCGAGGAGCAGCGGCACGGCTGTCTCGGGGTGGTAGTCGAACAGGTTCGCCCACTGCGTGAGCGGCGACGCGAGCCACAGGAGCGCCACCGTGAGAGCCAACAGCTCGTGCGCGCCCCGCTGCCGCGCGAGGGTGTACAGCGGTACAGCCGCAGCAGCAAGCAGCACCGACTGGAGGATCAGCAATGCAGCGGGCGTCACCTCCATCGCGCCGAGCGGCGCGAGCAGGACGATTGCGGGCTGAAAGTGATCGGCGAGCAGATCACGGCCCCGCACTGTCGAGAACGGACGGCGTGCTTGTCCGAGGAGCCAGATGCCCTGGTCGAAGATGCCAAGGTCGTACCCGCCCGTGACGAACCGCTCGTGTCGGTCGATGCTGGCGTAGGACAGCACCGCGGCATACATCCCTGCCGCCAGCCACGTTGCGCCGCGAGGGGAGGGCCTCTGGAGCGTGCGGATGCGGCGGCTCAGGTGGTGCAAGGCGAGCATCGCCGACCGCCGCTGACGCAGCTACAGCAAAGACGAGAGGATCGATGAAGGCGCCGCACCGTCGCGTGCCCGCCACCTGCGGGCACTCGGCGGACGCGCCCCTTCTGTGGCGCGGCTGTCGCTGCTCGACCCGCTCGCGAGGTGCGCGTCTCCGTGACACGGCACAGCGTGGCACCCGGCCGCAGGAACGCCTGATGCTCTGCGACGAGCAGTGGCCGACGGACGCCGCTGACGAGGTTCTCCGCCCCGCTCGCGGCAGCCCCGAGGGCGGCCACCCCCGCGGCGGCGGTCGCTACGTCGCCCGCGGTCGCGCGAACGAGACTCATGCTCTCACCACGAGGCAGGTCGAGCAAGAACTCGGAACGCATGCATCCGGCACTCTCGCAAGGATGCGGCAGACACAGCGACAGCGACAGCGAGTGCCGACATGGGCCTCCCCGCTCCCGACAGGCGTACGCGAGCAATGCGTGTTCCGCGGACAAAGGTGAAGGAATGCCAGCAGCTCGCTCGGCAGCCCGCCGGGGAGGGCGCGCCGCACGCATGCACTCCAAGACGCGAGTCTGGCTGCGCGGCGGCGTCACGTTGCGCAGCTGTCGCCGGCTGCGCTCATCGACCACCGGGAGGCCGCGACGGCGGAGTTTCACTTCCCCCAAGTATCGCGCTGTGAGGCGCAGCTGTGGCTCGGCGTCTCGCTCCTCGAGTGCCTCGCGGACTGGGGGCTTTCGCCGACGGACGCATCTCTCTCGTCACCGCGCGTGGTGCGTCGGTTCCAGAATGCGCAGACGCTGCTCTTCGTCTCCAAACTGACGACCGGTCGATGATCAGTGATGTCGGTTTCGGCTCGGTCTTGAAACCGAAGAGAGCCCCCTGGGGCTCTCTTCGGTTCATGGTCTCGGAAGCTCGTTCGTTCCGTCCAGATGTACCTCAGCGGCCGCGAGTGTTGAAGTGCGGCATCCGTGCCATCGCTCCGAATCCGTCCATCGACGAGCCGGAGGTATCAAGTCGCCAGTTGTAGGTGGAGTGCTCGACCTTCGAGGCGTCGATGTCGAAGTAGATGTATCCCTTCAGGTTCGGCATGTTGTCCCGGATGAAGGTGCCTGCATTGCGGTGCCAATTACCCTTTCGCCCTGCAACTGCGGGGTCCTCGGGCGTACCCGTCTCGCCGATGACGAAGGGCTTACGCGAGCCGAGCTGGTTGTGTAGCGACACTGCCGGCGTGTGGTAGAAGATCTGCCAAAACTCGCCCCATCCGGTTCCCATCGGGGAATGCCATACGTCGGTGCGGTTGTGGTTGTAGGCGTCGGAGCCCACCCAGTCGACGTACGCGTCGCCCGGATAACCATCCACGGCGAGCTTTCGGTACCCCTCGTCGGGGCAGTAGAAGAAGCCTACGTTCGTTGCGCCTTCGCTCCGGATGATGTCGACCATGCGGCGCCATGCGGTGATCATGGACTGGGGGGACTGCGTACCCCATGCCATGCCAGGGATGTTCCACTCCCAAAACGCGCGGAGCATGACGATGCCCCCGTAGGCCTTGGCCGATCGGGCGAACTGCCGGAAGCAGTCATCAGCCTGTCCCGCGGCCGCCTGATCGACGGTGAATCCAGGGTGCCATGACAGGACAGGTACTCCTCCCTTGTCCGCGATGACACGCTCCAGCGGCTTCCCATCGAGCACACGCTGGAACGGACCTTCAGGGGCGTACCAGCAGCCTCCGGAGGGTGAGCCGCTGTGGATGTGGTAGAGGTCGAACTGGCGGCCGATTGCGGCCTCGCGCGCGAGAGTCAGCTTCCAACCTTCTTGCCAGGGCAACCCGACGCCGCCCGTCATCGTGCCGATGAGGGTTCCCTTCGCGGTCGGAGGAAGGATGTTCCGGCTTCCGAGCGGGCCCGTGAAGTAGGACGCGGGAAAGTTGGTGGTCGCTGTCGGGTTGGAAACCGTCACGCTGACCTGGGTGGATGAGCTGTTGCCGGCGGCATCGCGGGCGACAGCGGTCAGTGTGTGGGTGCCGTTCGTCGTGGCTGTCGTGTTCCACGTGGTCGAGTACGGGGCCACGCTGACTTCGGCGCCCAGTGCTGAACCGTTGAGCCGGAACTGCACACCGGTCACGGCCACGTTGTCGGAGGCGTTGGCGGTGACGCTCAGCTGTCCCGCGACGGTGGCGCCGGTGGCAGGTGAAGTGAGAGAGACATTCGGGGCGGTCGTGTCGGCGAGGGGGTTCGAGACCGTCACGCTGACGTGTGTGGATGAGCTGTTGCCGGCGGCATCGCGGGCGACAGCGGTCAGTGTGTGGGTGCCGTTCGTCGTGGCTGTCGAGTTCCATGCGGTCGAGTAGGGAGCAACGCTGTCTTCGGCGCCGAGTGCTGAACCGTTGAGCCTGAACTGAACGCCAGCAACGGCGACGTCGTCGGCGGCGTTGGCGGTGACGCTCAGCTGTCCCGACACGGTGGCGCCGGCGGCGGGTGAGGTGAGAGAGACACTCGGGGCGGTGGTGTCGGTGGGGGGAGGCGTGGTGGTGACGGGACACGCTGCAGATTTATTGGATTTCGACCAGCAGGGGGGGCTACCCGTGGCGGTGTCCGCGATCATGGAGGCTCCTGCGAGCCCGACGAGCGTGAGGACGACCGTGGCCAGGGAGGCGACTGTGTTCTTGTGTAGTGGCGGCATGCGGTTTCCATCGTCCCGTCCACAATCTGATCCGACCCCCACAAGGGGGGCTACGAAGCCCCCCAAATGGGGACACGCCGATCCCCGGAACTCGCCGCGAGATCGACGTTTTGGGCCCCGCCGGTAGGGGATCGGCACCGTCGCTGCTTCCCTTGGCCGCCTCGACGCTGCCGCACGTGAGGACACCGAGCGAGCGGTCTTCGCCTGCCGCGGATGGGCCTGGTCGGCGCGGGACAGGGCTGCTCAGGGCTGAACGAAAGGGGCAGCTGCGACCAATCGCACCCTGCCGCCCGGATCCACGAGCCACCGGAGCAGCATAGGTGGGCCGCCCGGGAACCGATCATCGCTGCCACGTGTAGAGATGACATGGCTCAGAGGAACCTCATTCGCCTGATCGCAGCCGTGTTCATGGCCGCCGCGCTGCTCGCCGGCACCGCGACCGGAGGCGGAGACACCCCCGGCGCGCTGGCTCTGCCGCGGGCGGTTCACACAGCGACTGCGCTCGCCGACGGGCGCGTCTTGATCGTCGGTGGCTGCGACCTGCGCTCGTGTGAGGCTTCCACGCGCTCGCGTCGCGCCGAGATCTTCGACCCCCGCCGCGGCCTGTTCTCGCTCGCCGGCGGTCTTCGGGCGCCGCGGGTCGGACATGCGGCAGCGCGGCTGCCGTCGGGACAGGTGCTCGTCGTCGGCGGCTGGCGGTCGGGCGCGGTCACGGCGACGAGCGAGATCTTCGAGCCGAGGCGGAACTCGTTCACCCTCGGCCCACGGCTGAGCGTGCCGCGCGGCGGGTTCACGCTGACGCCGCTCGCCGACGGTCGCGTGCTGGTTGCCGGCGGAGAGAGCCGAACGGGGGTGCTCGCCAGTGCCGAGCTCTACGACCCGCGGCTCCGCCGGTTCCGGCCGACGGGCTCGATGACCACTTCGCGGGCGGCGCACGCGGCGGTGCGCCTGCGCGACGGCCGCGTCCTCATCGTCGGAGGATCGTCGCGCGCGGGTGTCCTCTCCTCCGCCGAAGTCTTCGACCCGCGTAGTGGCGAGTTCCGCCCGGTCGCGGCCATGGCGGAGGCACGACACAAGCTCGGCGCGGCGCTGCTGCCGGACGGGCGCGTCCTGGTCGTCGGCGGCTCGAACGCCGCCGACGGCCACGGTCGCTACCGCTCGACCGAGCTCTACGATCCCGGCGCCGACCGCTTCGTCCGCGGGCCGAGCATGCACGAGCCGCGCTACAAGATCCTCGATGCGATCGCCGTTCTCCCATCAGGCGAGGTCGTCGTCGCCGGTGGCGGCGATCGGGCCGAGATCTACGACCCGCGACGGGCCCGCTTCCGCCGCTCCGCGGCGACACCCGGGCAGCTCGCCTTCGCGACCGCCACCGTCATCGGACGCTCGCGCCTCCTGATCGCAGGTGGGTACGACCGATCGATCGTGCCGAGGCGACAGGGGCTCGTGCTCGACGTCGGCACCCGCTGAGCCCTGGCGCGGCGGGCCGCGGGCCACTGCGCGGTCCCTCGGCCGCCTCCGCCGCGTCGTTGACTCCGAGGCGCCGCAGAAGCTCGACGGCGCCGTCGAGGCCGCCCGGCGCAAGCGCGTAGACGTACGCACGTGCGTTGCCGCGGACCTCGACGAGCCCGGCGGCCCGGAGTTGCGCGAGGTGGTGGTGCGCAGTCGATTTCGCCACCCCGGCGATCCGAGCGACCTCGCCGAGCGACGCCTCACCGCCCGTGAGCCGGCGGAGGATGGCGACGCGGGCCGGCTCGGACAGCGCCCTGCCGAGCTCGACCGTCTGTTCCTGCAGCGCATCCTCGCCTGCCGCTCCGGCCCCCAGCGGGTAGCAGATGATCCGGGCGTCGCGGTGCTGGCAGAGAAGGAGCCAGGGCGTTGCAGCGGCATGAGGCACGAGCACGACCCGCGTCGCCTCGGTTTCGGGCTCGTAGGCGTAGCCGCGCGCGAGCGCGCTGACGAGCGAGGGGGCGTCGAGCCGGCCGACGAGCGGCTGCTGCGCGGCGATCTCGGCGCCGATCGCGGTCGCGACGGGGCGCGCACGGGCCGCGAGCACGTCGGTGGCGAAGCTCCGGAGCACGGCGAGGACCCGGCGCTTCGTCTGCGCCGGCGAGAGCCGAGCGAGCAGCTCGAGGCTCTCGTGCGCGCGTCCGCCGTAGTAGCGGTCGTGCCGGAGGAGCTCGTCGACCGCAGCCTGGCTTCCCGCCGCCGCGGCCTCGAGGCGCTCGGCTCCGACCAGGGACTGCCACGCCGGGACGTGCACGCCGAAGATGTGGCGCCGCAGCTCGGCGGGCTCGACGGCGGCGACCGCGTCGACGAGCTCGTCGGCTGACGAGGCGCCGCTCTCGAGCGGGACACCGAGGAGGTGGAGCCACAGCTCGCCGCTGCTCGTTCCCACCGCTGCCGCCGCCCGTCGCACCCGCGCCGGGCAGCGCTCGAGTGGGGGGACCCAGCCGTCCGTCTGCTGCGTCGGCGTTAGGAGCGCGTAGAGGCCGATCAGCAGCTCGAAGGCAAGACTGCCGCGGAGCTCTGCCTGCAGCGGTGACCCGTCCTTGCGCGGCACCGCGTGATGTTCTATTCTCGTCAAATTCATTCGATCACCATCGAACTAGGAGCGTAGCGGATGTTGTACTGCCTGCTCGGACGGAGCGGCCTGCGAGTGAGCGAGATCTGCCTCGGCACGATGACGTTCGGCCCGGAGTGGGGTTGGGGAGCGGACAAGAACGCGAGCCGCGGCATCTTCGACACGTTCGCCGCTGCCGGCGGCAACTTCGTCGACACGGCGAACAACTACACCGACGGGACGAGCGAGTCGCTCGTCGGCGAGTTCACGAGTGCCGACCGGGACCGCTGGGTGATTGCCACGAAGTACACGCTGACGACCCGGGCGGACGACCCCAACGCCGGCGGCAACCACCGCAAGAGCCTCGTCCGGTCTCTCGAGCAGAGCCTGCGGCGGCTGAAGACCGACCACGTCGACCTCCTCTGGCTGCACATGCGCGATGTCCACACACCGATCGACGAGACCGTCAGGGCCCTCGACGATCAGGTTCGGCTCGGCAAGGTCCTGCACGTGGGTATCTCCGACTCGCCGGCGTGGGTCGTGGCGCAGAGCAACACGCTGGCCGAGCTTCGCGGCTGGACCCCCTTCACCGCGCTCCAGGTCCCCTACAGCGTCTCGAACCGCGACGCCGAGCGCGAGCTTCTGCCCATGGCTGCCGCCTTCGACCTCGCGGTCACCCCGTGGGCGGTCCTCGGTCAGGGCGTCCTGACCGGAAAGCCGGCCGGCCAGAGGCGCTGGCCGGAGGACCGCGTCGCGCCCCGCACGGAGAAGGTTGTCGAGCTCCTCCGTGCGATCGCTGCCGAGCGCGGAGCGACGCCAGCTCAGATGGCGATTGCCTGGCTGCTGCGGCGGACGGCGCCGCTGACGGTGCCGATCGTGGGTGCACGCTCCGCAGACCAGCTGCGCGAGAACCTCGGTGCGATCGAACTCGAGCTGACGGCGGCGGAGCGCGACCTGCTCGACGAAGCGGGCGCCCCCGACCTCGGGTTCCCGCGTGCGTTCCTCGAGTCCGACGACGTGCGTGCACTGATCTACGGCGCGACCCGCGACCGGCTGCTAGCCGCCGGCTGAAGCGGCCGCCTGTAGGCACCGATCCAGTCGTCGACTGCTCCCTGAGGGCCGGAGAGCTGCTCGGGGCGGCGACGAACGAGCGCGCGTTCGCGCGTCAGGTGCGGTGGTCGTGAGCGCCGCGACCCGCGGCCGCCTAACTAAGGGGGCCGAGTCCACGTCTCAGTTTGCGTGACGAGCGAGGCCGCGGCAGCCCCACCGGGGGCGTGAGGCGCCGCAGGGCCTCGCTCGGTCGGTGGAACACGCGCCAGAGGGACTGCGCCCGGTGTGGAGGGCGCAGCCCGAAACGACGCGCCTCCGCAGCGTACGCGTCTCGCTTTATCTCTTCAAGGGGCTATTGCGGCAGCACCCGCCGACGGCCCCGTAAGCACCGCGGGAACAGCCGCACCGTCCGAGGCTTAGGACGACGACCAGAGCCCGAGCGACGTCCCGCCGGCGCCATCTTCACGAGGTTCGCGGGCTGGGGCTCGGCCACGACGCGGCGGCGACCTCGCTCCGAGCGCGGGGGCCGTCACGTCCTGCGCCTTCGCCCTCCGCGATCGCCCGCAACAGCAGCGCGAGCGCTTGCCGGTCGCCGAGCTCCTCGAGCCTCGACAGCTGCGCCTGAACCTGCGGGCTCAGCCGCCCCCGCCGCCCACGCCCCGAACTGGGGGGCGTGGGGGCGACGGGAACGGGGGCCGCGACGGCGGTCACCGCCAGTCCGCCGAGCTGCCGGGGGCGAGCTGCTTCCGTGCCGTGCCGTCTGCCCTCACCGTCCAGAGCCGATCGACCGCGGCGATTTCCTTTGCGGAGGACGTGTAGATCAACGTTCCGCCGTCGGGGGAGAAGCGAGGGAAGACGACGTCGTGGCCGGGGTGCCGCGACAGCTTGCGCAGCTGCCCGCCGTTCGCGTTCATCGTCCAGACGGCATACCCGCCGCCACGGTCGGACACGAAGGCGATCCGCTTTCCGTCCGGCGAGTACGACGGGCTGACGTCGTCGCCGGGCGCACCGTCGCCGCCCGACCCCCAGAAGGTGAGGCGGGTGACCCTGCCGCCGTCCGCGACGCGGAGACGGTAGACCTCGTGGTTCGAAAAGGCGACGCGGTTCGAGGCGAAGACGATGTGGCGTCCGTCCGGCGAGAAGCTCGGCTGGGTGTCCTCCACCCAGCGCGGGCCACGGGTCAGACGCCGCAGGTTCGTCCCGTTCGCGTACATGACGAAGACGTCGCTCTCGCTGGCGCGGTTCGAGGCGAAAGCGATCAGCTTCCCGTCCGGCGAGAAGCGCGGATAGAGATCCTGTGCGCCACGGGCGCTCCCGGCGAGGCGGCGCGCGCCGCTGCCGTCGGCGTTCATCAGGTAGATGTCGGAGTCGCCGCCGACGGCCCGCGTGAACACGACCGAGCTCCCGTCGGGCGACCAAGCGGGGAAGCCGTCGTAGACCCGGTTCTTCGTGAGCCGCCGCTCGGCACCGTCCGCGGACCTGGCGTAGATCTCACCGCCGCGGGCGAAGACGAGCTCCGCACGTGCCTCGGCTGCGGCCCTCGACGCCGCCTCCGGTGCGCTCAGCGCGAGTGCGGACACTGCCGCTGCGGTGGCGACGAGGGCGGCCCTGACGTTTGCTGCAGTCATCTCACTCACTCCTCCTTGCG
>DASQNG010000011.1:0-22172 GCA_035645095.1 Gaiellaceae bacterium
CCGCGGTCGCTGAGTTCGGCTCCGGCGAGGCGTATCCCGGCGAGGCGTAGCCACGGGCCGTCGATCCTTGCGCAGCGGCGGGGCACCGCGGGTAGAGCCGCCGCTGCCCGCTGTAACGCCTGGAGCCCGGTTCCGACAGTACCTCTCATGCACACACCTCCTGATCGCTCGCAGGCGGAGGCGCGGTTTCGCGACGTCTTCGTTCATCTCGGCGGGGTCACGGCGTACGCGAGACGCCGTGGCAGTGCGGATCCCGAAGCAATCGCGGCCGAGGCGATGGCGGTCGCCTGGCGGCGCCTCGCAGACGTCCCGGCGGACGACGCACGTCCGTGGCTGTACGCCACGGCCCGCAACCTTCTCCACGCGGAGTGGCGACAACGGCAGCGGCTCTCGTCGCTCAGGGCGAGCGACACGGACGTCTCGACGGCTCCGGTCGAGTGGGACGAACTCGAGCCGAGGCTCGCCGCTGCGCAGCAGGCGCTTCCTGCGATCGATCGTGAGGCTCTCCTGCTCGTCGCGTGGGAAGACCTGACGCCGGCACTCGCGGCACGATCGCTCGGCATTCGCGAAGTCACCTTCCGCGTTCGCCTCCACCGCGCGCGACGCCGCTTTGAAGCAGCCCTCGCGACACCCACGGCCACGCACCGCGGCCTCACCCACGTACCCGAGACGGAGGATCGATGATGAACCCCACGGACATGATCAAGCGCCTGCGGGCAGCGAACCCGGCGCCTACGACGCCCGTGCGAGACGACGAGCTGTTCACCGCCATCGTCGGCACCCGCGGCGACGGGCGGCTCGCCCGGATCGCGCGGCCGCAGCGCCCCGGTGGTCCGGCCGCGCTGCGCTCGTGGCGGTGGCGCTGACGTTGACCGTCGGCGCTGCCTGGGCGGCCAGGGGGCCGCTGGCCCTGTTCTCGTCGAACCCGCAGGGAGAAGGCGCGTCCCCCGGGACCTTGTGGGACCAGGACGTCGTACCGCAGTCGGTCGAACGCGCAGGCGCCGTGCGGATCCCGCAGTACGGCACGGTCGAGTTCTGGCATGCGGACACGCGGCAGGGGGGCTGGTGCGGCGCGATCCGTCTGCCGGACGGCGGCTGGGCGGCGACGAACGACGGCGACGGCGGCGGTACGGCGCCGGGCTGCTACCCCACCCGCGCTCAGACGAACGGCGATGATCCCCTGCTCGTCCTCAACGGGTTCGACTAACTACGAGGTGCAGCTCGACGCACGCAACCGCGGCGGATCGTTCTGGCGCCTCTACTACGGGATCGTCACGGGCGAACGGCCCGTCGTCTCGGTCCTGGATCGCTCCTCCGGGCGTCGGGCGACGGTGAGCGGCGGCGGGCGGTTCATCCTGGCTATCCCTGACGCCGACCCGGAGCGGGCGGTGCCGCTGCCGAAGGGCGCTGATGCGTTCGGCCTCGTCGCCTACGACGCGGCAGGACACGTCGTGGCGAGTGAGGGCCGTTAGCGAGGATGGTGCGGCGGGGCCTGGCCGGCGTCGAACGGTCGGCCGGGCTCAGCGCTGCAGCTGGAGCCGTCCTTCGTAGAGGCCGGCGGCCAGCACGACCGCGCCGAACCCCGCGACGAGCGGGACGAGCTCCTCGGCTCGTAGAGGCCGTCCGGCGAGCCACGACGCGAGGACGGCGGTGACGCCCGCGACCACCCACGTCCGTACGAGCCACGTCGGACCGCGGGAGACGCGCAGCCAGCGGCAGACGCCGAGCTGGGCGCCTGCGAACCCGAGACCGTACGGCCAGCCGAAGTACGGCTGCCAAGACTCGAGCAACGAGCCGTCGGTGCGGATCTTGGTCGCTCCCCAGACCGCGATCTGGACGAAGACGGCGAGAGCGGCCATCGCGAGCACGAGCGGCCGGCCGAGCGCACGCCTCGTCTCCCCGCCGTCCGTCGTGACCCTAACGGTTGTGGCAGACGACTTCGACGTTGTTGCCGTCGGCGTCGAGCACGAACGCGCCGTAGTAGCCTGGGTGGTACTGCGCCCGCTCGCCCGGGCGGCCGTTGTCGCGGTAGCCGGCGGAGGTCGCGGCGGCCCAGAATGCGTCGACGACGGCGTTTCGCGTGGCCGGGAAGGCGAGGTGCACGTGCTTCGTGGGCTCGCCCGCCACGAGCGAGAACGATCCCTGCCGCCCGGCGACGAACGTCCGGCTGCCCACGTCGCGGAGCCGCAGGTCCGCGTAGTCGGCGATCGTCTCGTAGAAGCGCGTTGCGGCGTCGAGCTCGCGCACGCGGAGCCACAGGTGGTCGATCGCCCCCTCGGTGCGGAGGGCGCCGTGGTGGACGGCCTCGACACTGTTGCCGTCGGGGTCGAGCACGAACGCGCCGTAGTAGTCGTCGCGGTACTGCGGCCTTGCGCCGGGCTCGCCGTCGCTGCAGTAACCGGCGTCGACGGCCGCTGCCCAGAACGCCTCGACTTCGGCGCGCGACCCGGCGCCGAACCCGACGTGCAGGCGCTGCGTCGGCGGATTCGCCGCGTCGGCCTGCGCGAGCGAGAAGTCGCCCCATTCCGCGTAGGCCTCCTCGGAACGGGACTCCCCGTGCCCGAGGCGGCCGAGGACGAGCCCGTAGAAAGGCTCCGACGTCTGCCGGTCCGCGACCCGGATCGTGACGTGGTCGAACACGGGGGGAGCGTAGTACCCGCGTAACCCTCCGGCCGCCGGACCGTTTCGACGACATGGAACTGCTGCTGACCGTGCTGCTCGTCCTCATGATCCCGGGGCTCCTGACGTACCTCGTCCCGGAGCGCGGCGCTCGCGGCGTGAGCGCGCCGACGCGTAGACCGCCCGCCGTAGCCGCCGCCCACCGTCGCGTCACCGAGGGACGGTCACGCGCCAGCCAAGAGAGACGTAGCAGTGGACGACGAACGCCGCAGGAAGAGGAGGCGACGACCGGACTCGAACCGGTGTACAGGGCTTTGCAGGCCCTTGCCTAGCCACTCGGCCACGTCGCCGCGCGGTGCATCGTAGCCGCCCCTCCGTAACCGATCCGCCGACTCGGCCGTTTATCCGTCTGTAAACGACACAGGAGGACGATATGTACATCGGCGGCGGACTGCTGGCGCTCATCGTCATCATCCTTCTTCTCGTCTGGCTCTTCTAGCGCCGGCGTGTGGAGTGGAGCACGGGGCGCCTCTGGCGAGGCGCCCGGGTTCCGCCCGGAGCGCGTCTGAGTCCCTCGTCGGTTGAATCCGGCGGCCGGCGGGCACACAATGCCGAGATGAACGTCTGTGCCGACTGCGGGCGCGACGTCGAAGCGGTCTTCCGCTTCTGTCCGTTTTGCGGGCGGCCGCAGCGCACGAAGCTCGTCGAGTTCTTCCTGCCACACCCGGCCGTGCCGGACGACGCGCGCAAGGCGCTGCGCGTCTCGCGCTACTTCGGCGGCACCGCGCGGCCGCCTCAGGTCCGCTTCAGCATCTGGGACGAGGACGTCGCGTCGGCCGCGCTCTCGCTCGCCGAGGCGGAGGCTCTCCGGCTCGCGCACTTCCTCGCACCCCCGCCGGCGCACCGCGGGCTCCTCGACGAGCTCCGTACGTCCCTCTTCGGCCCTTCCCATGCCTCGGTGGCCGCCGGGGAGGAGCAGCGGCAGAGGCATCATTAGGCTCCGGCGCATGGCCGCGAGCGCGACGACGTCCTATCAGCGCGGAGATCGCGTACAACTCCTCGTGCCGGTGCTCGGGCTGCCCGCGCGGAAGGTGGGCACCGTCGTCGAGAGCTACGAGCGGCTCTCGGAGCGCACGTACCTCGTCGAGTTCGACTCGCGGAGTGTCGAGCTGCCGTGCGACCTGCTCGCGCCGGCCGCGGAGGACTAGGCCTGCAGCGCCGCCTCGCGCTCGCGCTTGCGCCGCGAGGCCTGTGACTGCCGTTTCGACGCCGACAGCTCGACCTTGCGCAGGCGGATCGACGCGGGCGTGACCTCCACGCACTCGTCGTCGCGGAGGAACTCGAGCGCGTGCTCCAGTGAGTGCGGGCGCGGCGGGATCAGGCGGACGAGCTCGTCGGCGGTCGAGGAGCGCATGTTCGTCAGCTTCTTCTCCTTGCAGGCGTTCACGTCGAGGTCCTCCGAGCGGGCGTTCTCGCCGACGATCATCCCCTCGTAGACCTCGGTTCCCGGGCCGACGAAGAGCGTGCCGCGCTCCTGCAGGTTCTGCAGCGCGAAGGACGTGGTCGGGCCGCGACGGTCGGCGACGAGGCTCCCGGTCGGACGGGTGCGGAGCTCGCCGTGCCAGGGCTCCCACCGGTCGAACACGTGATGGAGGATCCCGACCCCGCGCGTCTCCGTGAGGAACTCGGTGCGGAACCCGATCAGGCCGCGGGCGGGGACGAGGTACTCCATCCGCGCCCAGCCGGTGCCGTGGTTCACCATCTGTTGCAGCCGCCCCCGTCGCAGCGCGAGCAGCTGCGTGACGACGCCGACGTAGTCCTCGGGCACGTCGACCGCCACGCGCTCGACGGGCTCGTGCACCTTTCCGTCGACCTCCTTCGTCAGCACCTCCGGCTTCCCCACCGTCAGCTCGAACCCCTCACGCCGCATCAGCTCGACGAGAACGGCGAGCTGGAGCTCGCCGCGCCCCTGCACCTCCCACACCTCCGGCCGCGACGTCGGCCGCACGCGGAGCGAGACGTTTCCGACGAGCTCCTGGTCGAGGCGCGACCGGACGAGGCTCGCCGTCACCTTGTCCCCCTCCGTGCCGGCGAGCGGCGACGTGTTGATCCCGAGGGTCATCGAGAGCGACGGCTCGTCGACGCCCGTGACCGGGAGCGGCCTCGGATCCTCGGCATCGGCGATCGTCTCGCCGATCGTCACGTCCGGCAGCCCCGCAAGCGCCACGATGTCTCCCGGTCCCGCCTCGTCGGCAGGGACGCGGTCGAGCGCCTCCGTCACGTAGAGCTCCGTTACGCGGGCGCTCGTGATCGTCCCGTCCGCTCGGCACCACGCCACCGTGGCGCCCTTCCGGAGCGTCCCGTGGTGGATGCGGAGAAGCGCGAGCCGGCCCACGTACGGAGACGCGTCGAGGTTCGTGACGAGCGCCTGGAGCGGGTGGTTCGGGTCGTGTGACGGCGGCGGCACGGTGTCGAGCAGAACCGTGAAGAGCGGGGAGAGGTCCCGCTCCAGCGACTCGGGCGCGAGGCCTGCACGGCCGGCCCGGGCGTTGCAGTAGACGATCGGGAACTCGATCTGGCTCTCGTCGGCGTCGAGGTCGAGGAAGAGCTCGTACACCTCGTTCACGACTTCCTCCACGCGCGCGTCCGGGCGGTCGACCTTGTTCACTACGAGGACGACCGGGAGGCGCGCCTCGAGCGCCTTGCGCAGCACGAAGCGCGTCTGGGGCAGCGGGCCCTCGCTCGCGTCCACGAGCAGGAGCACGCCGTCGACCATCGTCAGCCCGCGCTCCACCTCGCCACCGAAGTCGGCATGGCCCGGCGTGTCGATGATGTTGATCTTGACGCCGTCGCGGCGGACGGCCGTGTTCTTCGCGAGGATCGTGATCCCCTTCTCGCGCTCGAGCTCCATCGAGTCGAGCACCCGATCGGCCACGTCCTGGTTCTCGCGGAACGAGCCCGACTGCCAGAGCATCGCGTCGACGAGCGTCGTCTTCCCGTGGTCGACGTGGGCGACGATCGCGACGTTGCGGAGGTCTGCCCTCTCGGCGGGATGGTTGCGGCGCAGCACCCGCGGAGGGTAGCTAGGCGACGGGAGAGCCCTCCTCGACCTCACGCGCGGGGTGCAGCACGACGACGCCTTCACTGGAGTGGACGGCGAGCACGACCACCTCCTCCCCCCCGATCGCGCAGACCACCTGCCTCCCCACGAGCTCCTGCGCCTCGTCGATTCGCACGGGCAGCGGCGCCTGCGCCTCCCCGCGGCGGCCGAGGTCGAGCTTCAGCAGGGCCGAGGGCCCGCGCGCGCCACGGTGTGACTCCGCGAACGTGACGCGGCCGACGACGAGGTCGAGGTCTTGGACGGCGTTGGCCGGCTCCATGCGGCTCCTGTGCCCGCGCGGTGCCGGCGTCAACCGCTCAGGCGCTGCCGTGCGCCGAGGCCCGCGGCGGCGTCGCGGGCCTCGGCGCCTCGACAGCGTGTCGCGCGACCGCCGCAACGACGAGGAGCCCCGCGAGCGTGAGCCCGGCGTGCGCGGCCCACGTCGCCGACCCGATGTCGACCGCGACGACGCCTGCGTCCACGCGCGCCGTGCCGGTGAAGAAGCCGCCCACGGCGAACGCGGCCGGGCCGCACGTGAGGGCACTCACGACCCCACCTCCCGCAGTGCCGGATCCGTGCTCGCAGCAGCGCCGCACCTCCCACACGATCAGCGCGATCAGCAGGATCCCGGCGACGGCGCCCCAGCCCGACCAGCCGGACGCGCCGGTGCGAAGGTCGAGTGCCGGCGTCGAGACGGACGCGACGCGCCAGTCGAGGAAGAGGTCGAGGAAGAGCGCGCCCGCGACGTTGACGAACAGCGGCCGGACGACCGAGGTCAGTCTCTCGGGTGTCATGGTGCCTCCTTCGTTGGGCGCCCTCATCCTCCGCCGCGACGGCGCCGTCGCGGCGGAGGTTCCGCTGATCGGCGTGCGGCGGAGTACCGGCGGCTAGGCGACGGCGAGCACGAGCAGCGCGACGAGGCCGCCGCCGAGGATCAGCAGGCTGAGGAGGGCGGCGACACCTGTCGCGGCGAGGAACGGAGGCGCGAACACGCGCAGCGGCAGCGCGAAGCCGACGAGGTCGCGGCTCGAGCCGACCACCCCCCGGAGGCGCCAGAGGAGCGAGGGCGCCCGCCGGAAGCCGGAGCGGCGGGCGTCCCCGGCGAGAGCCGTCAGCTCCGCGAGCTGCGCGGCGCCCTGGTTCGGCATCCGGCGCAGGCGGTCGGGGAGTCGAGCCACCTCGTACAGCCCGAGGACGAACAGGAGCAGCAGGGCAGGCGGGACGAGCAGCACGAGAACGACCACCGCGTCGAGCTCGTCGAAGCCGTCCCGCGCGAACGCGAGGGCGATCGCCGCGACCGCGCCCACCGTCGCGAGCGCGTACGTGCGGAGCATCCGCGCCGTCCCGCGCACGAAGCCGATCATGCCGTCGACGCTGCCGGTGAGGATCGTCCGCTGCACGCGGAGCCACGTTAACGTGCTCCCGTGGATCAGCGGCTCGACTTCGCCCGCGAGCTCGAGCGCCGCGACCGCGACGTCGCGGACCGGCTCGTGCTGCTCGGCCGTCTCGGCGACGAAGTCGAGCGGCTGGTGACGGGGGCCGGCGAGGTGGAGCGGTTCTTCGCGCGTCTGCCGTCGGAGCGCGCGCACCTCGACGTCGCCGCCGCGGACGCGGCCGCTGCTCTCGAGCGGGCGCGTGCGGCGGTGGCGGCGGCGGAGGCCGAGCTCGCTGCGGCGAGGAAGGACGACCGGCGGGGTGCGGCCGAGCGTGCCGTCGCGGCGGCGGGAACCGAGCTCGGCAGTGCGGACGAGCGCGTGCGGCGCGCCTCGGATCGACGCGCCGCGCTCGAGCAGGAGGCCGAGCAGCGTGCGGCCGAGGCCGGCGAGCTCGAGCGGGCGGCCACGGCTCTGGCCGCGGAGCTCGAGGCAGCGCCGCGCGTGTCGCGCACCGAGCCCCCCGCGCCGGGTGTCGCGGGCGTCGTCGCCTGGGGTGGGAGAGCACGCGCCGCCGTCTTCGTCGTGCGCAGCGGGCTCGAGGGGGAGCGCGAGCGGGTCGTTCGCGAGGCGAACGAGCTCGCGGCATCCGTGCTCGGCGAGCCGCTGCACACCGCGAACGTCGCCGCGGTCCGGCGGCGGCTCGAGGAGCTGCTGGCGTGAGCGCACCGAGCTAGGCCCGCGTACTAACGAGCATGGCCGGGCAGAGCCAGTACCGGAGGCCGTTCCGCTCCGACGAGAAGGTGCACGAGTCGCAGCTCAGTTCGGGAAGCCGTCGAGCCGGCCGGCGCGACATGCGAGCCGGTCGGCACCGGGCTGCGCCGGCGCTGAGTAGCCGGGCGCGCTCGAGCACGTGCTCGTGCCGGACGAGGTACAGGGTGGCGGTCGCGGCCGCTGCGACGAGAAGGACGCGGACATGCGCCTGGATCTCCTGTGAGCTGACGGGTGCGTCGGCACCCGCGGCGCCGCTCCATCACCCGTTCGGGAGGAGCTTCGCGACCCGGCTCGTGCGGTGGTCGAAGATGGCCTCGAGCCAGTGGCGGACGAGCAGGCGGTGGGCTACGGGTGCGAGCGGTCCTCCGGGCAGGCGGTAGCGGACGCTGTCGAAGATCTCGGTGCCATCGGCGACCGCGGTGAGGCGATGCGTGTGCACCCACTCGACGTAGGGCCCGCGCAGCTGCGTGTCGACGAATCCGCGCGGTGGGAGCCACTGCGTGATCTCTGTCGTCCAGCGCAGCGGGATGCCGTACAGCCGCAGGCGGTAGCGCAGGAGCGAGCCGCGCCGGAGCTGCGTGGGAGCCTCGACGATCGCGAAGCCGAGCCACGGCGGCGTGATCGCCTCGAGGTTCCACGGGTCGCCGAAGAACGCGAACGTGCGCTCGAGCCCGCACGGCACGACCTGCGTCCGGTTCAGCTCGAACGCCGTCACGCCGTCACGCCGTCACGCTCGAGGGAGCGGCCGAGGAGGCGATCGACGAGCTGCTTGTGTTGAAACAACACACGCCTGGACGAGGCTGCGTCGCAGGGCGGGACAACGCGAGCTTGTGGTGAAACACCACAAGCTCCTTCATGATGTCGAGGCGCCGCCGCCACGCCTCGGCTGCTGCCTGGCCCTCCGGCGTGGCGAGGAAGTGCTCGAGCGGGACGTGGAGGAACGCGACCTCGGCGGAGGCGAGCAGCGAGTCCTCCTCGCGCAGCGCCGTCTCGACGTCGATCCGCCGCCCGCGGGAGCCGACGATGTGCGCGACCAGCGAGAGCGGCCGGTTGATCGGCGCCGGCTGGCGGAACCGCAAGGCGAGCCGCGCCGTCACGGTCGGGAAGCGGTGCCACGTCCCGAGCAGCCCCGCCGCCTCGTCGAGCGCCGCCGCGACGATCCCACTGTGCGCGACGCCGGGGCCGCCCTGGTGGTGCTCGCCGAACGTCACGGCGGCCTCGTACCGCTCCAGCCCCTCCTCGACCGGGAGCGGTAGCCGAAGTCCGCCCTCCGCGTCGCCGCAGCCGAAACAGGAGGGGTCGTGGTGCGGCGGGATGCGTGCGGCCGAGCTCAGCGGAGGCCGCCGCGCTCGTGGTGCGCGCGGAAGAAGTTCTCGGAGCCGGCGGTCGCCATCGCCGCGGACGCCGAGATCTCCAGGCTGAGAGCCGTTGCAGCCACGATCTGCGCGAAGCGGTGCACCTTCCCCGAACCGGCGCAGCCGAGCAGCTCGAGCCAGGAGCGAGCGTAGGGGAGGGTCGTGCCGCCGCCGACCGTGCCGACCTCGAGGCCGGGGAAGCGAATCGCGCAGTGGATGCCGCCGTCCGCCGTGCGGTGCGCCGTTCCGTGCGCCATCGAGCTGGTGCCGACCATCCCCAGGTCCTGCCCGGTGCAGGCGAAGAGGGCGGCGACGGCCGACGCCGGCGTGAACGCGACCGACTGCATCCCGGAGGCGACGGCACCGTGCGTGCCCGCCCACGAGAGCTCGAGCAGGTCGTCCACCGTCGTCCGCAGCACGCGGCGCACCGTCTCCGCGTCGAGCGTCGCCTCGGCGAGCACCGTCTTGCCGTGGCCGGAGGCGAAGAACTGGTGCGACGGCTTCTTGTCACCGCCCATGTTCGCCTCCAGGATCGCGCGCTCGGGCCGCACCGGCGCCTGCGGCAGCACGTACGCCATGTTCAGGGCGTAGGAGTTGCGCGTCATCATGTTCGGCCCGCACGCGTCGCCGGTCGTCCACGCCCACAGGACGTGGCACATCGGGCCGACGACGTGCGTGGTGACCTCGCGCAGCTTCGCGCGCTTGGAGAGCGAAGGGTCGTCGAGGGCGGAGAGGAACGCGCGCATGTCGTCGACGGATGCCTCGAGCCACCGCGCCAGCGCGACCGCATCCTCCGTGTCCTTGCAGATGAAGCAACTTGCTCGAGTGATCCTGTCGTTCAGCACGTACGTTCTGAAGCCGCCGGCGGCCGTGGCGGCCTTCGCGCCACGGGAGACGGACGCCGAGAGGCCGCCCTCCGTGTGCGCGAGCGGCACGAGCAGCTCCTCCTGCGCGCGGCCGAGCTCGCGCAGCGTCCCCTCCGGCTCCTCGAGCTCGTACGTCCCGAGCTCCACGAGCAGCGGCCCGACGACGGAGACCGGGATCAGCGTCGCACCGGTCAGCACCTCCTGCGCGCCCGTCCACGGCGTGAGGTCGTGCGCCAGCACCTCGTCACCGACGCGTTCGCGGATCGCGTCCTGGCGCGCCCGCACCGACGCGGGGTCGTTCCTGCGGGGCCAGCGGGCGGGCACGACCGCAGCGTAGTCGCCGGCGCCCGCGCGGGACCGCCCGACGCCGCCACTAACGTTCCGCCGGTGACGGCGACGCTCATGGACGGAAAGGCACTCGCGGTGCGTGTCCGGGCACGCGTCGCCGAGGACGTGGCGGAGCTCACTCGCGTCGGCCTCGCGACCGTGCTAGTCGGCGACGACCCCGCCTCCGACGTCTACATCCGCGCCAAGCACCGCGCCTCGCAGGAAGCGGGCATCGACGCCCGCGACCTGCGGCTGCCGGCGACGGTCTCGCAGGAGGAGCTGCTGGCGCGCGTCCGGGAGTTGAACGCGGACGACGCGGTCGACGGCATCCTCGTCCAGCTGCCGCTGCCGGAGGGCCTCGACGAGGGGGCCGTGATCGCCGCCGTCGACCCGCTGAAGGACGTCGACGGCTTCCACCCCGAGAACGCCGGCCTCCTCTACCTCGGGCGGCCGCGCCACGTTCCGGGGACGCCCGCCGGCGTGCTCGCGCTCCTCGACGAGTACGAGGTGCCCCTGGAGGGGGCCCGCGCCGTCGTCCTCGGCCGCAGCGCGATCGTCGGCAAGCCGTTGGCGCACCTGCTGCTGCAGCGGCACGCCACGGTCACGCTCTGCCACTCGCGCACGCGCGACCTCGCCGTGGAGGTGCGGCGCGCCGACGTCCTCGTTGCGGCGATCGGCAACGCTCACCTCGTGCGCCCGCACTGGGTGAAGGAGGGGGCGGCCGTCGTCGACGTCGGCATCACCCGCACGGATGACGGCCTGCGCGGCGACGTCGACCCGGCGGCTGCCGAGCGCGCGGCCTTCCTGACGCCGGTGCCCGGCGGGGTCGGACCGATGACGATCGCGATGCTGTTGCAGAACACCGTCCGCGCGGCCCGCGCCCGCCGCGGACAGGTTGCAACGGACGCGAACTGAGGCTAAGGTTCGCGCGCTTATCAAGGTCGGCGGCTCGGTGCCCGGGCCGTCGCTTCACTGCAAGGAGGAAGGTCGTTGGCTCAGGGCACCGTCAAGTGGTTCTCGAACGAGAAGGGGTACGGCTTCATCGAACGCGAGGGTGGGGAGGACGTCTTCGTCCACTTCTCGGCGATCACGATGGAGGGCTACAAGTCGCTGACCGAGGGGCAGCGCGTGGAGTTCGAAGTCGTCCAGGGCCCGAAGGGCGCCCAGGCGGCGAACGTCACCGCGGTCTAGCTCCGGGTTTCGGGAACGGCGGACGGGCCTCGGAGACGGGGCCCGTTTCGCATCTGGGAGGATGGGCGCATGGCGATCACGCGCGAAGAGGTGCTGCACGTCGCGAAGCTCGCGCGGCTCGACCTGACCGACGAGGAGGTCGAGCGGCTCACGGTCGAGCTCGGCGCGATCCTCGAAGCCGTCGGCAAGGTGGCCGAGCTCGACCTCTCCGACGTGCCGCCGACGTCGCACCCGCTCTCGCTCGTGAACGCGTGGCGAGACGACGAGCCTCGGCCGTCGCTCCCGCCGGAGGACGTCTTCGCCAACGCGCCGCAGCGCGAGGGCGACCTCTTCCGGGTCCCGCCGACGACGTGACCGCGGCGCTCGACACGCTTCGCCTCACCGCCGAGGAGGCGCTGGGGCTCGTCGAGCGGCGGGAGGTCACGCCGCGCGAGCTGCACGACGCCTACCTCGACGCGATCGTTGCGCACGACGGAGAGCTCAACTGCTACCTGCGGACGATCCCGTACGACGACGACGCCGCTCCGGCAGGGATCCCGATCGCGCTGAAGGACGTGATCTCGACGAAGGGCGTCGAGACGACCGCCGGCTCGCGGATCCTCGAGGGCTACGTCCCGGTCTTCGACGCAACGGTCGCCGAGCGGTGCCGCGCGGCCGGGCTGTCGGTCCTCGGGAAGACGAACACCGACGAGTTCGCGATGGGGTCGTCGACGGAGAACTCGGCCTACGGGCCGTCACGGAACCCGTGGGACCCGGGACGCGTGCCCGGTGGCTCCGGCGGCGGTTCGGCCGCGGCCGTGGCAGCCGGCCTCGCGCCGTGGGCGCTCGGCTCCGACACGGGCGGGTCGATCAAGCAGCCGGCGGCGCTCTGCGGCAACGTCGGGTTGCGTCCGACGTACGGCACCGTCAGCCGCTACGGCGTGGTCGCGTTCGCGTCGAGCCTCGACCAGATCGGCCCGGTCGCCCGGAACGTGCGCGACTGCGCGCTCCTCTACCGGATCATCGCGGGACGCGACCCGTGCGACTCGACGACGGTGGAGCTGCCGGAGCCGGTGCGCCTGCCGGAGCGCGAGGACCTGCGCGGCCTGCGGGTCGGCGTCCCGAGGGAGCTGAACGAAGCGGAGGGCATCGAGCCGGGTGTCGCCGAGGCCGTCGCGCGAGCGGTCGACGTCGCGCGGGAGCTGGGCGCCGAGGTGGGGGAGTGCGAGCTGCCGCTCTCCGTCGACTACGGACTCGCCTGCTACTACCTCATCGCGCCGGCGGAGGCGTCGTCGAACCTCGCCCGCTACGACGGTGTCCGCTACGGCGCCCGCATCGCCGGCGGCCGGTACGCGGAGATGGTGGAGCGCACGCGCGACGCAGGCTTCGGCGACGAGCCGAAACGGCGGATCATGCTCGGGACCTATGCGCTCTCGGCCGGCTACTACGACGCGTTCTACGGCCAGGCGCAGAAGGTGCGCACGGTGATCGCCCGCGAGCACGCGGCGGCGTTCGAGCGCTTCGACGTGCTGGTGTCGCCCACGTCACCCACGGTCGCGTTCCGGCTCGGCGAGCGGGCGGCGAACCCGCTCGCGATGTACCTCTCCGACCTGCTCACGATCCCGTCGTGCATGGCCGGGCTGCCCGGGCTGAACGTGCCGTGCGGCCTCTCCGGGGGCCTTCCCGTCGGGCTGCAGCTGGTCGGCCCGCAGTTCGCCGAGAACACGCTCTTCGAGACGGGGCATGCACTCGAGCGCGCGCTCGGCTTCGACCCGGTGCCGGAGCGGCTGCGATGACGACGTGGCAGCCGGTGATCGGGCTCGAGATCCACGTCCAGCTCAAGACGCGCACGAAGATGTTCTGCAGCTGCGCGGCCGGTTTCGGCGGCGGGGAGAACATGCAGACGTGCCCGGTGTGCCTCGGGTTCCCCGGTGCGCTGCCGGTGCCGAACCGGCAGGCGATCGAGTGGACGATCCGGCTCGGCCTCGCGCTCGGCTGCGACATCGCCCCGCGCGCGGTGTTCGCGCGCAAGAACTACTTCTATCCCGACCTGCCGAAGGGGTACCAGGTCTCGCAGTACGACCTGCCCTCGTGCGTTGACGGGCGCCTGGTCGTGCCGTCGGCCGACGGCGACCGCGAGATCTCGATCGTGCGCGCCCACCTCGAGGAGGACGCGGCGAAGACGACGCACGTCGGCGGCCGAACCGGCCGGATCGGCGGCGCCGAGCACTCGCTGGTCGACTTCAACCGCGGCGGCACACCGCTCGTCGAGATCGTCACCGGCCCGGACGTCCACTCCGCCGAGGAGGCGCGGCGCTTCCTGCAGCTCCTGCGGCAGACGATCGTCGAGCTCGGGATCTCCGACGCGGCGATGGAGAAGGGGACGCTGCGCGTGGACGCGAACGTCTCCGTCCGCCCGGAAGGCTCGACCGAGCTGCGCACACGTTGCGAGCTGAAGAACATGAACTCGTTCCGGTTCGTCGCGCAGGGGATCGACGCCGAGGTGGCGCGGCAGGTCGCGGTGTACGAGGCGGGCGGGGAGGTCGTGCAGCAGACGTACGACTTCGACGCCGGCAGCGGCGCCCTCACCGCCCGGCGCTCTAAGGAGGAGGCGGACGACTACCGCTACTTCCCGGAGCCGGACCTCGTACCCGTGGAGCCACCCGCGGAGCTCGTGGAGCGGCTGCGGGCGGAGCTGCCGGAGCTGCCCGCTGCTCGGATCCGCCGGCTCGAGGCCCAGCTCGACCTCGATCGCGCGACCGTGCTCGTGACCGGCGGCCTCGACCGGCTCTACGAAGAGACGGTCGCCGCCGGCGCCGACCGCGTCGACGCGGCGAACCTGATCGCGAACCGGCTGGCCGGCCGCGACGGCGCCGCGGTCGACGCGCGCGAGCTGGCGCGGCTCGTGCAGGCGCGAGACCGGATCCCACGCGCGGCGCTCGACGAAGCGCTCGCGCAGGTGACGGAGCCGGGGTTCTCCGCCGACCCGTACCTCGCGCAGGAGGCGGTCTCCGACACGGCCGAGCTCGGGCCGCTCGTCGACCGGCTGCTCGAGGCGAACCCGGGGCAGGTCGCGGCCTACCGCGGCGGCAAGGAAGGGCTGCTCGGCTTCTTCGTCGGTCAGGTGATGAAGGAGACGGACGGCAAGGCGAACGCCCGCGTCGTCAGCGAGCTCGTCCGCGAGAAGCTCAGCGCCGGCACATAGTGGCTCAGAGCCACTAGCCCCCGTTTCGGAGGAGCCCGCCCGGGAGTCCTGTGAGCGCGGCGCTGGTGGCTCAGAGCCACGAAGTCGACTGGCAGACTGGGGCGATGGGGCGCACCGCCGTCGTCTGGTCGGTCACGCTAACGCTTGCGGCGACCGGCGTCCTCCTCGCACACGGGCTCGCGTACCGCCTCACCGGCGCGGCGAGCGGCGGCCACGGGTACCTGGCGCACGTGCCGCAGGTGCTGCTGGCGTTCGCGCTGGCGGCGACCTTCGTCGCGGTCTCGGGTGCCCGGCGACCGGCGCCTCCGCCGCGGTGCTTCGCGCTCCTCGGCGTCTCCGCTTTCGTCGTCATGGAGCACGTCGAGCGGCTCGGCGCCGGCGGCTCCTGGCCCCTGACGAGCCGCGTCTTCCTGCTCGGGCTCGTGCTCCAGCTGCCGTTCGCGCTCGCCGCGTGGTGGGTCGCTCGGACACTCCTGCGGCTCGATCCTGCCGCCCTGCGACCGCCCCCGCTCCTGCCGCGACGGCTGTTCGCGCTCCCGCGGCTCCCTGTGCTCGACCCGGCCGCCGCGCCGCCTCTCGCCGCGCCGGCTCGTGCGCCGCCGGCGTCCCTCTAGCGCACGACGGGGCTGCCGCGGCGCGGCGGCCGAACCCGACTGGAGGGACCCGATGAACCCGAACTTCCGCAAGGTCGCGCTGATCGCGGCGAGCCTCGGCCTCGTCCTCAGCCTCTTCGTCGCGCTGCGCGAGGACGATGGCGGCACGGCGAGCGCGACGGAGCCGGCGGCGATGACCGCTGCACCGCAGGAGACGCAGACGCCGACCGCGCCCCCGTCGGCCGAGCCGCTGCCGCCCACGGAGCCTGTGACGACCGCGCCGCCTGCGACGACGGCACCGCCGGCGACGACCGCCGCCCCGGCCGGGCCAGTCCGCGTCCGCCTGGAGGTAATCGGCGGCCGCCCGAAGGGCGGGATCGCGCGGCCGAGCGTGAAACGTGGCCGCGAGGTGGTGCTGACCGTGACCTCCGACGTCGCGGACCACGTGCACCTGCACGGGTACGACATCTTCGCCGACGTGGCGCCGGGCAGGCCGGCCCGGCTCGCATTCACGGCGTCCGTCCCCGGGCGGTTCGAGATCGAGCTCGAGGACCGGCGCGTCCACCTCGCCGACCTCGAGGTCCGCCCGTGACGCTGCTCGCGCACGGCATCGGCGGCGTCCGCGACCTGCCGGTGCCGACGTGGCTCTTCTATTGGGGCGGCGGCGTCGTCCTCATCGTCTCGTTCCTCGCGCTCGGCGTGCTCTGGCGCCGGCCGCAGCTCGCGCCTGCCGCGCGCGGGCGGCCGCTCCCGGTGGGACTCGAGCGGTTGCTCGAGTCGTCGGTGCTGCGCGTCACTCTCGGGGCCGTCTCCGCCGGCCTGCTCGTGCTCGTCTTCCTCGCCGCGCTGCTCGGCGAGCCGTCGTCGGCGACGAACCTCGCACCGACGTTCGTCTACGTCGTCTTCTGGCTTGGGGTGGTCGTGCTCCAGGTCCTGCTCGGGAACGTGTGGCCGGTGCTCAACCCGTGGCTCGCAGTCGCCGACGCGGTGGCGTGGCTCTGGGGGAAGCTCGGTCGCGAGTGGGCGCCGCCGCTCAGGTATCCGCTCGGGCTCGGCGTGTACCCCGCGGCGCTCCTGCTGCTCGCGTTCGTCACGCTCGAGCTCGCGTACAGGGACCCGGCCAACCCGCGCGCCCTCGCGCTCGCGATCGCGCTCTACAGCTACCTGACGTGGTTCGCGATGGCCGCCTACGGCCGCCGGACGTGGGCCGAGCACGGCGAGGCGTTCACGGTCTACTTCGCGCTGCTGGCGCGCATCGCCCCGTTCGGGAGGCGGCAGGACGGCAGGCTCGTCGTGCGCTGGCCCTTCTCGGGGCTGGCGGGAGCCGACGCGCGCCCGGGCGTGCTGGCGGTCGTCGCCGTCATGCTCGGCTCCGTCGGCTTCGACGGCCTCAGCCGCTCGACGACGTGGCAGGACCTGCGGGCGAGCGTCGAGGGGCCGTACGTGCTCGAGTCGCCGGGGCTCGCCGACCTCGTCGGGACGGCGCTCGCCGCGGCCGGCCTCCTCGGCTGCATCGCGCTCGTGAGCGCCGCATATCTCGCCGCCGTCGCGTTCGCGCGGCGGGCGGCGGGGAAGGAGCGCCGGCTGATCCCGGACTTCCTGCCGAGCCTCGTGCCGATCGCGCTCGTCTACGCCGTCGCGCACTACGCGACCCTGCTGCTCGTGCAGGGGCAGTACGCGCTGCCGCTCGCCTCGGATCCCTTCGGGTGGGGCTGGGACCTTCTCGGGCTGACCGACTACGAGCCGAACCTGGCGCCGTTGGCGCCGAACACCGTCTGGTACGTGCAGGTCGGGGCGCTCGTCGCCGGCCACGCGGCCGGACTCGCGGTCGCGCACGACCGTGCCGTCAGCATCCTCGCGACCAAGGACGCGCTGCGCTCCCAGTACGCGCTGCTCGTGCTCATGGTCGCCTACACGGTCGGAGGCATGTGGCTGCTCTCACAGGAATGACCCTCGCCCACGGCGGGCTCGGCGGCGCGATCGTCGAGAGCGCCCTCGTCGTCACGATCGCCGTCGTGTTCGTCGTCGTGTGGCTGCGCGAGCGGCGCTCGCGCAGCCACGACGACGAGAAGAGCGACTAGCTAGATCAGGCCGCAGGCGCGGGCGGTGTTCGGCCACGGGCCGAACCCGCGGCCGCTGCGGTACGCGCGCTCGGCGACCCACATCTGCTCGACCGCGGTCCAGCGGTCCGCGGTGCCCTTGCTGCGCAGGAGCTCGGGGCCGTAGGAGCGCTGGAACGAGATGTTCATCTGCAGGCCGCCGTAGAAACCGTTGCCGGTGCGCGTCTGCCAGCCCTGCGCCGGATGGCGCTCGTGCCGGTGGATGCAGAGCCAGCCGGCGCGGTGCGGTGGGCTCGCGGCGCGCGTGCGGGCGACGGCGAGGCGCTTCTGCCACAGGTCGCGCACCCAGATGCGGTACGCGCTGCTCCTCGTCGTGCGCTCCGAGTACGCGGTTGATGTCCGCGGCTTGCCCATCAGCCGCTGCAGGCGCCACGTCTCGGCGCGAAAGGTGTCGACCTGGGCGAGTACGGCGCTCCGCTGCGTCGAGGCGTCGGCGGTGCCGGAGTGGGTGAGAGCCGCCAGCGCGAGTATGAGCACGCCGGCGAGCAGCAGGAAGCGCAGGGACAGGTTCGCCATTGATCCTCCTCTGTGGGGAACGGGACGGCGGCCCGGGCACGCGCGGGGACTGGGAGGCGCGGCGGCCGCGTGAAGCTCGGGGGAAGGTAGCGGCCGGTTGTTCGGGGCGCGTAAAGATCGTCACGAACGGACGACGACACCCGCGTACAGCAGCACCGCCGCCGCAGCCACGAAGGCCGAGGTCCCGCTCACGCCGAGCCCGCTGACGGCGCTCCCGACCGCTGCAAGGACGACGCCCGCGAGGAGCAGCGTGTTCCCGAGCGGCCGGCGCCGCAGCGTTGCGAGAGCGACCGCCACGAGGGCGAGCGTGCCGGCGATGTTCCCGACGAGCGCAACCGCGCGCGCCGGGAAGAAGTCGAGGTGCTCCTGCGCGTGCGGGATCGCCATCCCGGCCACCTCCCCCTGCAGCGGCACCGCGAGCGCCACGCCCACCGCCAGCCCCGCGTAGACGAGCGCGACGGGTGCGGCGGCGCGCCGCCCGATTCCGAGCAGCGAACCCGCGCCCAGGAGCGGTGCCGTCAGCAGCCCGCCGAAGAGGTAGTACGCGCGGAACGCTCGGCCGTCCCACCCGGCGGCGGCGCCCCAGGCGAGCGCAGCGGTGCCGAGCGCGTAGGCGCCGAGGCCGGCGCTCCACGCAAGCAGGTGCGGCGTCCGGCGGGTGCGCCAGCGGGCCGCCAGGAGCCCCGCGAGACGGAGCGTCAGCAGCGCGGCGGCGAACGCGAGCAGAGCCTCCACGCGCGGAGCCTAATCGGCGGGTCGCTCGGCTAGGCTCCGCCGGATGCCCACGAAGCGGTACCTGTTCACGCCCGGCCCGACGCCGGTGCCGCCGCAGGTGCTGGTCGCACTGTCGGAGCCCGTCCTGCACCACCGTGCGCCGGACTTCCGCGCCGTCTACGAGCGCGTCCTGCAGCGGCTGCGCGAGGTGCACCGAACCGAGTCGGACGTCCTGCTCTTCACGTGCTCCGGCACCGGTGCCTTCGAGTCGGCGCTCGTGAACCTCTGCTCGCCTGGGGAGCGCGTCCTCGCCGTCTCCTTCGGCAACTTCGGCGAGCGCTGGGCGACGCTCGGGCGCACCTTCGGCCTCGAGGTCGAGGAGCTCCGCCTCCCGTGGGGCGCCGACCCGAGCCCCGACGACCTCGCGCAGAAGCTCCGCGGGATCGATCCCGTCTCGCTCGTCCTTCTCGTCCACTCCGAGACCTCGACGGGCGTCGTCGCCGACGTGCAGGCGCTCGCCGCGGTCGCGAAGGAGGCGGGCGCGCTCGTCGTCGTCGACGCCGTTTCGAGCCTCGGCGCGGTGCCGCTCGAGATGGACGCGTGGGGGCTCGACGTCGTCATCGCCGGGTCTCAGAAGGCGCTGATGACCCCACCGGGCCTCGCGACTGCCGCGGTCTCCGAGGCGGCCTGGGCGCAGGTCGAACGGGCGACGCTACCGCGCTTCTACTTCGACTGGCGCAGGACGCGAAAGGCGCAGCAGAAGCTCGACAGCGCGTTCACCCCCGCGGTGTCGCTCGTCGTCGCACTCGACGCGGCGCTCGGGCTCCTGCTCGAGGACGGGCTCGACGCGGTCTGCGAGCGCCACGTCCGGCTCGGCCGGGCGTGCCGCGCCGGGCTGAAGGCGATGGGGCTCGAGCTCTTCTCGCCGGACGACGACACTGCGGCAGTCGTCACCGCCGCCCGGATGCCGGAGGGGATCCCGGCGTCTCGGCTGACCCTCGCGCTGCGCGACCGGCACGGGATCACGATCGCAGGCGGCCAGGGGCCGCTGAAGGACGAGATCTTCCGCATCGGCCACATCGGGTGGTTCGACGAGTTCGACATCGCGACCGCATTGTCGGCGGTGGAGCTGGTGCTGGCCGACCTCGGGGCGCCGGTGGAGCGGGGCATCGCCGCTGCGCGCGCCCTCGACGCGTACGCGAACGGGGTGCGCGTCTGAAGGTCCTCGTCCGGGAGCCGATCGCCGAGGCCGGCGTCGAGCTCCTCCGCGCGCGCTTCGACGTGGACGTCGACGGCGACTCGCCGCTCGAGGAGGTGATCGGCCGCTACGACGCGATCGTCATCCGGTCAGCGACGAAGCTCACCGCCGAGGTGATCGAGCGCGCCGAGCGGCTGAAGGTGATCGGCCGCGCCGGCGTCGGCATCGACAACGTCGACGTCGCCGCCGCGACACGCCGCGGCATCGTCGTCGCCAACGCCCCGGAATCGACCGTCGTCTCGGCCGCCGAGCACACCGTCGGCCTCCTCGTCGCGCTCGCGCGCAACATCCCGCAGGCGCACGCAGCGCTGCAGGCGGGGCGGTGGGAGCGCTCTCGCTGGGGCGGCGTCGAGCTGGCCGACAAGACGCTCGGCGTACTCGGCTTCGGCCGCATCGGCCGCCAGGTGGGCAGGCGTGCGCTCGGGCTCGGGATGCGTGTGGTCGCGTACGACCCGTTCGTCGCCCCGGAGCGATTCCCCGAGCTAGGGGCCGAGCACGCGGAGACGCCCGAGGCGGTGCTCGCCGCGGCGGACTTCCTGACGCTGCACCTCCCGCTTACGGACGAGACGCGCGGGTTCGTCGACGCCGCCGCGATCGAGCTGATGCGGCCGGGCGTGCGGATCGTCAACGCGGCTCGGGGGGAGCTCGTCGACGAGCCCGCGCTCGCCGCGGCGATCCGCTCCGGACGCGTCGCCGGAGCCGCGCTCGACGTCTTCTCGTCCGAGCCGTACGAGGGCGAGCTGCTCGGGCTCGACAACGTCGTCGTGACGCCGCATCTCGCCGCATCGACAGCCGAGGCGCAGGACCGGGCGGGCCTCATCGTCGCGGAGCAGGTGGCGGCGGCGCTCGAAGGGGGGCTCGTCACGAACGCGGTCAACATCCCGGTCGTCGGCGCCGACGACCTCGAGGTGCTGGGGCCGCTGATCCCGCTCGCGGCGCGATTGGGCCGCCTCGCGGTCGAGCTCGCCGGAGGCCACCCGCGCCGGATCGCCCTCGCGTACACCGGCGGCCTCGCCGCGTACGACACGCGGCTGCTGACGGTCGCGGCGTTGAACGGCGCCTTCCAGGGCCGGGTCGAGCAGGCCGTGAACTGGGTGAACGCACCGGTGATCGCGGCCGAGCGCGGCATCGAGGTGACGGAGGAGCGATCGGCCGTCGCCCGTGACTACACGAACCTCGTCACCGTCACGGTGGACGACGTGGAGGTCTCGGGCACCACGATCGGCCCCGAGCACCGCCACTTCCTCGCCGGCGCCCTCGGCTTCGCGATCGACCTGCAGCTCTCGCCGCTGATGGTGTTCTTCCGCTACGACGACGTTCCGGGAGTGATCGGCAAGGTCGGCTCGACGTTCGGCGCGGCCGGGGTCAACATCGCGAACATGGCCGTCTCGCGCACGAAGGAGGGCGGGAAGGCGCTGATGGTGCTGTCGCTCGACTCTGAGCCCCCGCCCGACCTCGTGGCGTACGTGCGGCGGGAGGGATTCGACGACGCGCGCGTGATCGCGCTGGGCTGACGCGGGGCTGCTCGCGCCCTACGCCGCGCGCGGGTCCAGCTGCCGCACGAGCGTCGCGACGAGCGGGTGGCGCTTCTCGACGACGGTGTGGGTCGGCATCCAATGGACGACGTCCTCGACGCGCTCGTCCGCGTGACCGGCCGCGAGGAGGAAGGTCGTGCTCTCGCGCCGGACTTCCTCGTACTCGTCGAGCGTCGCCGCGACGCGCCGCGAGCAGGTGGGGTCGCCGCACTCGCGCACGAACTCTGCCTCGTCGGCCTCGAACCGCTCGGCGCTCTCAGCGATGCGCTCGTTGACTTCGCGGACGAGCGCTTCCGTCCGCGCGATCCATGCGTGTTCGGGGTTGTTCGTCATCGTCCCGCGACCTCCAGTCCGTGTGCTGTCGGGACAACGGTCGGAGCGGCGATTCGGGTGCGGCGGGCACGGGTAGGCTTCGCCCGTGCAGACGAGCTGGCCGGAGCCGGTCGAGCGAGTGGCCGGCTTCCTCCGGGAGGCGGGTGCCGAGGCGAGGCTCGAGGAGTTCGGGTCCGGTACGCCGACCGCCGAGGACGCCGCCGGCGCCGCCGGCTGCAGGCTCGAGCAGGTCGTGAAGTCGCTCGTGCTCGTCTGCGACGGACGCCCTGTCGTCGTGCTCGTCCCCGGCGACCGCCGCGCCGACACCGCGAAGG
>DASQNG010000012.1:0-4935 GCA_035645095.1 Gaiellaceae bacterium
CGGACGGACGAGTTGCTCGAGCGCGTCGGCCTGCGGATCGCCGCCGACCGGAAGATCGGCGGCTACTCCGGCGGGATGAAGCGCCGACTCGACCTCGCGCTGGCGCTGGTGCACCGCCCGCGCCTGCTCTTCCTGGACGAGCCCACGACCGGGCTCGACCCGCAGAGCCGGACGGCGCTCTGGGACGAGGTCGCACGGCTCGCGCGCGAGGACGGCGTCACGGTCTTCCTGACGACGCAGTACCTGGAGGAGGCCGACGTGCTCGCGAACCGGGTCGGGATCATCGACCACGGCCGCATCGTCGCCGAGGGCTCGCCGGCGGCGCTGAAGGCGGAGATCGGCCGGCCGAGCGTGCATGCCGTTCCCGCGGCCGAGGACGACCGCGGCCGGCTCGCGCGGGTACTCGCGGAGTTCGGCGACCCACTCGGCGACTCGGCGCAGGACGTCGCCGTGCGGCTGCGCGAGGGCGTGGCCGGCCTCCCGGCAGTCGTCCGCGCGCTCGACGCGAACGGCGTCCAGCTCGCCAGCCTCGAGATCCAGGCGCCGACGCTCGACGACGTCTTCCTCGCGAAGACCGGCCGCTCCCTCGAGGGTTCCGGCGAGTCCGAGAACGGCGCCGGGCCCGGGGCGTGAGCGCCGTCGCGGCGCAGATCGGCGCGCTGGCCGCACGGTCGATCGCACGCACCGCGCGCCAGCCCGCGAGCGCGATCCCGCCCCTGCTCTTCCCCGTCATGCTGATGTTCGTCAACGCCGCCGGCCTCGACGCGTCCACGCGGCTCCCCGGCTTTCCGACGACCTCGTTCCTCGCCTTCGCGCTCGCTGTGCCGTTCATTCAGGGAGCGCTCTTCTCCACGATGAACGCCGGTACCGACCTCGCCCGCGACATCCAGACGGGCTTCCTGAACCGGCTCTCGCTGACCTCGATGCGCGGCTCGGCACTGATTGCGGGACAGCTCGGCGGGATCGTCGTCCTCGGCGTGATCCAGGCCGTGTTCTACGTCATCGTCGGCTTCGTCGCCGGCGTCGAGTTCGCCACGGGCGCGGCCGGCATCCTCGTTCTGCTCCTCTTCGCCGCGCTCGTCTCCGTCGGCTTCGGCGCGCTCGGGATCTTCCTCGCGCTGCGCACCGGCTCCGGCGAGGCGATCCAGGGGCTCTTCCCGCTCCTCTTCGTGTTCCTCTTCCTCTCCTCGATGAACGCGCCGCGCGACTTGATCGCGGTCGACTGGTTCCAGCTCGTCGCGACGTTGAACCCGGTCTCGTACCTGATCGAGTGCGTGCGCAGCCTGATCATCACGGGGTGGGACGCGCAGGCGCTCGCGCTGGGCTTCGGCCTGACGCTCGCGATCACGGTTGTCGCGCTCGGGCTCGCGTCGTGGGCGCTCGTGGAGAGGCTGACGCGCACGTGAGGGGCCGGCCGTGAGGCTGTGGCCGGTGGCGAGCGGCGTCGCGTGGCGCGTGCTCAAGAACGTGTTCACGAACCCGTCGATCCTGCTGCCGTCGATGGCGTTCCCGCTCTTCTTCTTCACCGCGTTCGCCGGCGGGCTCTCGCAGGTCTCGCGCGTCCCGGGCTTCGACTTCGAGCCGGGCTACACCGCCTTCCAGTTCTGCTTCGTGCTCGTCCAGTCCGCGGCGTTCGGCGGCGTCTTCACGGGCTTCGGCATCGCGCGGGACTTCGAGAGCGGCTTCGCGCGGCGCCTCCTGCTCGCGGCGCCGAATCGGACCGGCATCGTGCTCGGCTACGCGCTCGCCGCGAGCGTCCGCTGGGCCGTGACCGCGACGGTGCTGACGGTCGTCGCGCTCGCGGTCGGGATGAACGTCTTCGGCGGCGCCGTCGACGTCTTCGGGATGTACGCGCTGGCGCTCCTGATCAACGTCGCCGGGATCATGTGGGCGTGCGGCGTCGCGATGCGGTTCCGGACGATGCAGGCAGGGCCGGTGATGCAGATGCCGGTCTTCCTGACGCTCTTCTTCGCGCCGGTCTACGTCCCGCTCGACCTGCTCACGGGGTGGATCGAGGTGCTCGCGACGCTGAACCCGCTCACGTACGTGCTCGAGGCGGTCCGCGGCATGCTCGCGGACGCGCAGGTGCACGTCGCGCTCGCCTTCGGGCTCTCGCTGGGGCTCCTTGCCGGCTTCGGCGCCTGGGCGTTGCGCGGGCTCCGGAAGGCCGAGGCCGCCGGCTGAGGACGCGCCGGGGCCGCCCGCTCGGGCCAGGTGTAGGTCGACCGTCGACGGGTACCTTGCGCGCCATGCCGTTCGCGGAACGTCAGATCGGACAACACGTGCTGGGCGCGACGCCGCTCGCCGACGGCCTCGCGCAGTTCGGCGTCTGGGCTCCCGCCGCGGCGTCGGCGGCCGTCGCCGTCGGCGGCGCCCGGCACGAGCTCGGGGCAGCCGACGGCGGCTTCTGGGCGGGAGCGGCGCCGGCCGCCGCGGGCGACGACTACCGCTTCGTGCTCGACGGCGCCGAGGAGTGGCCGGACCCCTCCAGCCGCTGGCAGCCCGAAGGGGTGCGCGGGCCGTCCCGCCTCCTCGACACCGCCGACTTCGACATCGCGCCGGGGCCGGGCCTCGAGCTCGCGGAGCTCGTCGTCTACGAGCTGCACGTCGGGACCTTCACGCCCGAGGGGACCTTCGACGCCGTCGTCCCGCGGTTGCGCGAGCTGCGCGAGCTCGGCGTCACGGCCGTCGAGCTGATGCCGGTCGCCACGTTCCCGGGGAATCGCGGCTGGGGCTACGACGGCCTCTACAGCTCCGCGCCGCATCCGGCCTACGGCGGCCCCGCGGGGCTCGCCCGGCTCGTCGACGCCGCCCATCGAGAGGGCCTCGCCGTCCTGCTCGACGTCGTCTACAACCACGTCGGTCCAGGGAACGAGGCGCTGACCGCGTTCGGCCCGTACTTCACCGACCGATGGGGCCAGACCCCCTGGGGAGACGCCCTCGACTACGGCCGCCGCGGCGTCCGGGAGTGGGCGATCCAGAACGCGGAGCTGTGGGTCCGCGACTACCGCATCGACGGGCTGCGGCTCGACGCCGTCCACTCCGTGTACGACGAGTCCGACCTGCACGTCCTCGCCGAGCTCGCCGGGCGCGTCCGCGCTGCGAACCCGCACGCGCTCGTGATCAGCGAGATGGGCCCGGACGACTTCCGGCCGTTGCGCGAGTGGGGCCACGACGCGATGTGGCTCGACAACCTCCACCACGCGCTGCACGTCGCGCTGACGGGCGAGCAGGAGGGCTACTACGCCGACTTCGACGGCTCGCTGGCGCAGCTGGCCCGCGAGCTCGGCCGGCCGGAGGGCGAGCGGCTCGTCGTCTGCGCGCAGAACCACGACCAGGTCGGGAACCGCGCCCTCGGCGACCGCCTGCCGCCCGCGCAGCTCCGCGTCGCGCAGGCCGTCGCGCTCTTCTCACCCTTCACGCCGCTCCTCTTCATGGGCGAGGAGCACGCCGAGCGGAACCCGTTCCAGTTCTTCACCGACCACATCGACCCGTTCATCGCCGACGCGACGCGCGAGGGCCGCAAGCGCGAGTTCGAGGCGTTCACCGGCTTCGGCGAGGAAGTCCCTGACCCGCAGGCGGAGGAAACGTTCCTCGCCTCACGGCTCGACCCCGCCGCCGGTGACCCCGAGCACCGCGCGTTCGTCGCCGAGCTGCTGCGGCTACGGCGGGAGCTGCCGCGCGAGCTCGACATGACCTTCGACGAGGAGGCGCGGACACTCGACCTCCGCCGCGGCGCAGCGCACCTGCACGTGGACTTCCGCACGCTCGACGTCCACCTCGCACGGTGAGGCTCTGGCCAGGCCGGCCGTTCCCGCTCGGCCCGCTGTGGGACGGGGAGGGGACGAACTTCTCCCTCTTCTCCGAGCACGCCGAACGGGTGGAGCTCTGCCTCTTCGACGACGGCGACGCCGAGACGCGGCTCGACCTGAAGGAGCGGACGGCGTTCAACTGGCACGCGTACCTGCCGGCCGTGGGGCCCGGGCAGCGGTACGGCTACCGCGTCCACGGGCGCTGGGCGCCGGAGGAGGGACACCGCTTCAACCCGACGAAGCTGCTGATCGACCCGTACGCGAAGGCGATCGAGGGCCCGATCCTCTGGGACCGCGGCAACACGCTTCCGTACGTGCCGGGCGAGGAGGACTCGGATCTCGAGCGGGACGACGAGGACGACGCGCCGGCGATCCCGAAGGGGATCGTGATCGACGAGTCGTTCGACTGGGAGGGCGACCGGCACCTCGCGACGCCGTGGCACGAGACGGTCATCTACGAGGTGCACGTCAAGGGGTTCACGAAGCAGCTGCCGGGCGTGCGGGAGGATCTGCGCGGCACATACGCCGGGCTCGCCTCCGACGCCGCGCTCGAGTACCTGGTCTCGCTCGGGGTCACCGCCGTCGAGCTGCTCCCCGTGCACCACATCGCCGACGAGCAGGCGCTCGCCGACAAGGGCCTCACGAACTACTGGGGCTACAGCACGATCGGCTACCTCGCGCCGCACGCAGGCTACGCCGCGACCGGCTCCTCCGGGGACCAGGTCCGCGAGTTCAAGGGGATGGTGAAGGCGCTCCACCGCGCGGGGCTCGAGGTGATCCTCGACGTCGTCTACAACCACACCGCGGAGGGGAACCACCTCGGGCCGATGCTCTCGTTCAAGGGCATCGACAACCGCTCGTACTACCGCACCCTGCCGGAGAACCCGCGCTTCTACATGGACTACACCGGCACCGGCAACTCGCTCAACCCCGTGCACCCGTCGGTGCTGCGGCTGATCATGGACTCGCTGCGGTACTTCGTCGTGGAGTGCCACGTCGACGGCTTCCGCTTCGACCTGGCCGCCGCGCTCGCGCGCGAACTCCACGAGGTCGACCGCCTCTCCGCGTTCTTCGACATCATCCACCAGGACCCGATCCTGTCCCAGGTGAAGCTGATCGCGGA
>DASQNG010000013.1:0-8504 GCA_035645095.1 Gaiellaceae bacterium
CGACCTGTCGGCCGTCCGCACGTCCGCGCGGCTCGACGGCGACCACTTCGTCGTGAACGGCCAGAAGGTGTGGTCGTCCTTCGCCCACATCGCGCACTGGTGCATCCTCGTGACGCGCAGCGACCCCGAGAGCCGCAGCCATGCCGGCCTCACCTACCTGCTGGTCGACATGCACGCGCCGGGGGTCGACGTCCGGCCACTGCGCCAGATCACCGGCGAGGCCGAGTTCAACGAGATCTTCTTCAACGACGTCCAGGTGCCGGTCGAGAACGTCGTCGGCGAGGTCGGCGGCGGGTGGCAGGTCGCGATGACGACGCTGTTGCACGAGCGCGGCACGCTCGGGTTCGCGCTCACGGCAGGCCTGGAGTCGCAGCTCCAGAAGCTCGTCGCGCTGGCGCGGGAACGCGGCGCGACCGAGGTGCAGCGCGACGCGATCGCGCGCGAGTGGACCGGGCTGCAGGCGCTCCGCTACACGAACTACCGCTCCCTGACGACGCTGATGAAGACGGGTATCCCCGGCCCCGAGGGATCCGGGGCGAAGCTCTGGTGGTCGGAGGCGAACCAGCGGGTGACGAAGCTCGCGCTCGAGCTGCTCGGGCCGGAGGCGCAGCTGACGGGGCCGGAGGCGCCCTACGGCGGCTACTGGCAGCACCAGCAGCTGCGCAGCCGCGGGAACACGATCGAGGCCGGCACCTCCGAGATCCTGCGCAACATCATCGCCGAGCGGGTGCTGCGGCTCCCCCGGAGCCGGTGAGGGTAGGCCGCTGATGGACTTCTCCTTCACGCAGGAGCAGGAGGAGCTGCGGCGCGAGGCGCGCAGCTTCCTCGACGCGAACCCCGAGGCGCCGCTCGCCGAGCTGCGCGAGCTCGGCTGGCTCGGCGTCTCGGTGCCGGAGGAGCGCGGCGGCGGCGGCCTCTCGTTCGTGGACGAGGCGATCCTGTTCGAGGAGGCGGGGCACGCCCTCTACGCCGGCCCGTTCCTCACGACGGCCGTCGTACTCCCGGCACTGCCGGAGGTCGGCGACGAGGCGTGGTCGGTGGAGGTCGACGGGCTCGTGCCGCACCTCGACGCCGTCGACCGCGTACTGACGGAGTCGATGCAGGCCTGCCCCGCGGCGGGCGAGACGCTGCCGACGATGGACGAGACGCGCCCCCTCGGCCGGCTGCGGGCGGCAGATTGCCACGACCTCGACGGTGCCTGGGAGCCGGTGCGGCTCCGGCTCCTCACGGCGCTCGCGCTCGAGGCGGTCGGGGTCGCGCGACGGGCGCTCGAGCTCGGCGTCGAGTACGTGTCGCAGCGCGAGCAGTTCGGGCGGAAGATCGGCGGCTACCAGGCCGTGTCCCACCCGCTCGCCGATACCTACGTCGAGACGGAGCTGGCGCGCTCGCTCGCGTACTGGGCCGCCTGGTGCGTCGCGGAGGGCGACGACCGCGCACCGGTCGCCGTCGCCTCCGCGAAGGCATTCGCGACCGAGGCCGCCGTCGCCGCCTGCGAGCGGTCGATCCAGGTGCACGGCGGGATCGGCTTCACCTGGGAGCACGTGCTGCACCGCCTCTACAAGCGGGCGCAGTGGCTCGACGCGTTCGGCGGCCACGCGGCCGTCCACCGTGCGGCCGTCGCGGCCGCAGTCCTCGACTGAAGGAGGCAGATGCCGGTCCCGAAGGGCGACGTGCTCGAGCTGATGCGGATGGAGGTCGACCCCGCCGAGGTGAACGAGATCCGGGAGCTCTGGAAGGGGCACTCGAAGGCCGAGGACGCGCGCTCGATCGAGGGGCTGCTCGCGACCCTGACGGAGGACTGCGTCTACACCGTCTACCCCGACGACGTCTCCTGGCACGGCCACGAAGGCGCTGCACGCTTCTACACCGAGCTCCTGACCGCCTTCCCGGACATCGTCTTCGAGCTGCAGAACATCGTGATCGGCCCGCAGGGAGTCGTCGAGGAGGCGATCGTGACCGGGACGCACCGCGCGCGCTGGCTCGACCAGGAGCCGACGAACGAGCGCCTGACGTGGCGCAACGCGATCTTCTTCCCGTGGGACCGCGAGGCGCGCCGCTTCCGTGGGGAGCGCGTGTACACCGACATGCCGAGGAGGTTGGCCTGATGGCTCATTCGTTCTCGTCGCTCGACGAGCTGGGGCAAGGACCGGGGTTCCGCAAGGTGCGGCAGGCGCTCGGGGTGACGGCCTTCGGCGTCAACGCCGTCGTCTACCCGCCAGGGCACCCGGGCGTGAACCACTACCACGACACCCAGGACGAGCTCTACTTCGTCCACAGCGGCACGGCCCGCGTGGAGGTCGACGGCGAGGAGCGCCTCCTCGGTCCGGGCGGCCTCTTCCACGTCGAGTCGACGACGCCGCGCCGCCTCGCGAACGCGGGTGACGAGGAGCTCGTGCTCCTCGTCGTCGGCGGCAAGGGCGGCTACGTCGAGCGCGACGGCCACGTCATGAGCGAGGAGGACCTGCGCATCAGGCAGGGCCTCTCACCGGCACAGGGGGAACCGGCAAAGGGGGAAGGATCGTGATGCAGGGCCTGACGATGGACTACGAGCTGAACGTGGGCGCGATCGTCCGCCGGGCGGAGACGCTCTTCGGGCACAAGGAGATCGTCACCCGCAACACGGACAAGACCTTCCACCGCTACACCTATGCCGACTTCGTGCCGCGCTCACGCCGGCTCGCGGCAGCGCTTCGCAAGCTCGGGCTGGAGGACGGCGACCGTGTGGGCACGTTCGCCTGGAACCACTACCGGCACCTCGAGGCGTACCTCGGCCTCCCGGCCGGCGGCCTCGTCATCCACACGCTCAACCTGCGGCTCCACCCGGACGACTTGACGTACATCGCGAAGCACGGCGGCGACCGCGCGTTGATCGTGGACAAGATCCTCTGGCCGCTCGCCGAGCGTTTCGTCGAGCGCGTCGGCTTCGAGCACGTGGTCGTGATCTCGGACGACGGCGAGGCTCCGGACGGGACGATCGACTACGAGCAGCTGCTCGCCTCCGTCGACGAGGCCGACCTCGTCGAGCGGGACGTCGAGGAGCGTGCGGCGGCGGCGATGTGCTACACGAGCGGCACCACCGGGCAGCCGAAGGGCGTCGTCTACTCGCACCGCGCAATCGTGATCCACACGCTCGCGGCGACGATGGCCGGGTCGCTCGGCGTGACCGAGGCGGACGTCGTCCTGCCGGTCGTGCCGATGTTCCACGCGAACGCGTGGGGCTTCCCGTTCCAGTGCACCCTGACCGGCGCGACGCAGGTCTTCCCCGGGCCGCACCTCGACCCGCAGAGCCTGCTCGAGACGTTCGAGCAGGAGCGGGTGACGCTCACGGCCGGCGTGCCCACGATCTGGATGGGGATCCTGCAGCTGCTCGACTCCGACCCCGGGAAGTACGACCTCTCGTCGCTGAAGGGGATGGTCGTCGGCGGCTCGGCCGCTCCGCGCTCGATGATCGAGGGGTACGAGGAGCGGCACGGGCTGAAGGTGATCCACGCCTGGGGCATGACCGAGATGGCCCCGCTCGGGTCGATCTCCGAGCTCTCCTCCGATCAGCTGCAGCTGCCGAAGGACGAGCAGTACGCCTACCGGGCGAAGCAGGGCTTCCCGGCCGCCTTCGTCGAGATCCGGGCGCGCGGCGAGAGCGGCGAGGTGCCGTGGGACGGGAAGTCGATGGGCGAGCTCGAGGTGCGAGGGCCGTGGATCTCCTCGGCGTACTACGACGACGACTCGCAGGCCTACCGCTGGTCCGACGACGGCTGGTTCGCGACGGGCGACATCGTCACGATCGAGCCGAACGGCTACATCGAGATCCAGGACCGCGCGAAGGATCTCGTCAAGTCCGGCGGCGAGTGGATCTCGACCGTCGCGCTCGAGAACGCGCTGATGGGGCACCCAGCGGTCGCGGAGGCGGCGGTGATCGCCGTGCCCGACGCCAAGTGGGACGAGCGGCCGCTCGCGGTCTGCGTGCTGCGGGAGGGCCAGACGGTCCAGCCAGAGGAGCTGCGCGAGCACCTCGCGCCGCACTTCGCGAAGTGGTGGCTGCCGGACGCGTACGAGTTCGTGGACGAGATCCCGAAGACCGCCGTCGGCAAGTTCCGCAAGACTGCGCTGCGGGAGCAGTTCCCGCAGAACCCTGCGACCGAGCCGGCCTCCGCTTAGTGAGGATCTCAGGCAGGACGTTCGTGGTCACGGGTGGCCGCTCCGGGCTGGGAGCGGCCACGGCGGCCAGGCTCGAGCGGGCGGGCGCCGAGGTCCTCGTCGCCGACCTGCCGGAGACGGACGTCACGGACGAGGAGGCGGTACGCGCACTCCTCGAGCCGCTCGAGTCGCTGCACGGTGCAGTCAACTGCGCCGGCATCGGCGGCGGCGCGCGGGTGGTCGGCTTCCCGCTCGACCGCTTCCGGCGCATCGTCGAGGTCAACCTCGTCGGCACGTTCGTCGTGCTCTCGCACGCGGCGGCGAAGATGGCGGTCAACGAGCCGGACGAGGAGGGGCAGCGCGGGGTGATCGTCAACACCGCCTCGAACGCCGCCTTCGACGGGCAGATCGGGCAGGCCGCCTACAGCGCGTCCAAGGCGGGCGTGGCCGGAATGACGCTGCCGGTCGCGCGCGACCTGGCATCGAAGGGGATCCGCGTCGTCACGATCGCGCCCGGCCCGTCGGACACCCCCATGCTGGGCCCGATGCGAGAGGACATCCGGGAGAGCCTCGTCTCGCAGATCCCGTTCCCGAAGCGGCTCGGCCGCGCCGAGGACTTCGCGGCGCTCGTCGAGCACATCGTCGAGAACGACTACCTGAACGGCGAGGTGATCCGCCTCGACGGCGCGCTCCGGATGGGGCCGCGATGACCGAAGGAGGGACATGGCTGAGCTGGTGAAGGTCGAGCAGGACGGCGCGGTCGCGGTGGTGACGCTCGACCACCCGCCGGTGAACGCGCTCTCGGCGCAGCTCCTGATGGAGCTCGAGGCGGAGTACGAGCGGCTCGACGCGTCCGACGAGACGCGGGCGATCGTGCTCCGCGGCGCCGGCGAGAAGGCGTTCGTCGCCGGCGCCGACATCTCGGAGTTCCCCGCGCTGCGCGAGGCGGCGGCGGAGGCGGCGGAACAGGGGTCGGCGCGAGGGATCCAGAAGCTCGCGCTCCGGATGGAGGAGGGCCGCACGCCCACGGTCGCCCAGATCCACGGCTACTGCCTCGGCGGCGGGCTCGAGCTGGCGATGGCGTGCGACGTTCGCGTCGCGGCCGAGGACGCCCAGCTCGGTCAGCCCGAGATCAAGCTGGGCCTGATCCCCGGCGGCGGCGGCACGCAGCGGCTCCCCCGGCTCGTCGGGCACGGGCGCGCGCTGCTCCTGAACCTGACGGGCGACCCCATCTCGGGGCGCCAGGCGTACGAGTGGGGCCTCGTCGAGCGGGTGGTGCCGCGCGCCGAACTGGAGGAGGCTGCGCTCACGCTCGCGCGGACGCTCTCGCAGCGCTCGCCGCACGCGATGGGCGTGATCAAGGAGCTGGCGGCCGGGACGCGCGACCTGCCGCTCGCCGAGGGGATGCAGCGCGAGGCACAGGGCTTCATGCGCTGCCTCGGCAGCGAGGACGGAGCAGAGGGCGTTTCGGCCTTCCTGGAGAAGCGACAGCCGAACTTCACGGGCCGGTAGGTGCGCGCGGCGGTCCTGCACGAGGTCGGCGGGCCGCTGACGCTCGAGGACGTGCCCGAACCGGACGTCGCGGAGGGACAGTCCCTGGTCGAGGTGCGGGCGGCGGGGATCAACTTCGCCGACGTCCTCGTCCGGCTCGGCCGCTACCCGCAGCCGCCGCCGCTCCCGACCGTCCTCGGCAACGAGATCGCGGGCGAGCTGGACGGCCGGCGCGTGCTCGCCTTCGTGCGGCAGACGGGCGGCGGCTATGCGGAGCGCGTCGCGGTCGAGGACGAGTGGGTCTTCGACCTGCCGGACGGCGCGAGCTTCGTCGAGGGCGCCGCGTTCCTGACGACCTACCTGACGGCGTTCGTCCCGCTCACGCGGCAGGCCCGCATCCGTCCCGGCGCGCACGTGCTCGTGACGGCGGCGGCCGGCGGGGTCGGCACGGCCGCGATCCAGCTCGCGACGTTCATGGGCGCGCGCGTGACGGCCGCCGCGGGCTCCGAGGAGAAGCGCGAGCTGGCGCTCTCGCTCGGGGCCGCCGCGGCGGTCACGTACGAGGAGATCGGCGGGCTCCGGGACGTGGACGTCGCCCTCGATCCGGTGGGCGGCCCCGTCTTCACCGCGTGCCTCGGCGCCCTCCGTCCGCTCGGCGTGGCCGTCGGGATCGGCTTTGCGGGTGGGCCCTGGGAGCCGCTCGACCCGGCGCGGCTCGTCGGCCGCAACACCGGGGCCGTGGGCTTCTACCTCGGCCGTCTGATGGGGTTCGAGCCGGAGCTCGTGCGCGGCGACGCCCGCGAGCTGCTCGCGCTCTGGCGGCGGGGTGTGCTGCGACCGGTCGTCGGCGCCGAGTTCCCGCTCGACCGCGCGAACGATGCCCACGAGCTGATCGCCTCGCGCCGCTCGACGGGGAAGGTCGTCCTTGTTCCCTGAGACCGCGCTCGTCACCGGTGGAGCCTCCGGGATCGGCGCGGCGACGGTACGCCTGCTCGAAGCCGAGGGCGCACGCGTCGAGTCGCTCGGGCTGGAGAACGGCTTCGACGTGTCGCGGCCGGAGGACTGGGAGCGGGTCGGCCCGGTCGACCTCGCCTTCCTGAACGCCGGCGTGATCTCGTCCGAGCGCGACGTCGCCACGCTCAGCGACGGCGAGTACCGGCGCGTGGTCGGCGCGAACGTCGACGGCGTGGTCTTCGGCGTCCGCCGGCTCGCGCGCATCCTCGAACCCGGCAGCGCCGTCGTGGTCACCGCCTCGCTCGCAGGCCTGATGGCCGTCCCGGGCGACCCGGTCTACGCCCTGACGAAGCACGCCGTGGTCGGGTTCGTGCGCTCGGTCGCGCCGCAGCTCGCCGAGCGCGGCGTCACGATCAACTGCCTCTGTCCCGGGCTCGTCGACACGCCGATGACGGCGAGCGTCCGCGAGGAGCTCGCCGAGACCGGGTTCCCGCTGATCCCCCCGGAGCGCGTCGCCGAGACGGTGCTGCTCGCGGCGCGGAGCGGCGAGACGGGAAAGGCGTGGGCGCTCCAGCCGGGCCGGGAGCCGATCGACTTCCGCTTCCCGAACGTCCCCGGCCCGCGAGGCGCGGGGCAGGGACAGGTGCCGGCGCTCTAGGTTCGCACCACCACGCTGCCGACGACCTTGTCGTGCAGCGACTGGTTCTTCGCGTCCCAGAGCGGCCAGAGGTAGTCGGCGAGCAGCGGCAGGACGAGGATCCCGAGCAACAGCTGGATGCCGTAGCGCCCGAAGGCGCGGCCGTAGCCCAGCGCCTGCCCGTCCTGGCGGACGACACGGATGCCGAGCGCGCGCTTCCCCCACGTCGCGCCCCGGGCGCCGCCCTGTAGCACCGTGTAGTAGACGAACGGCAGCGCCAGCGCGACCAGGTAGACGACCACGATCATCGCGAACGCCAGGCCGCCGCCGTCCCGTTCGGGCTCGGAGGTCGACGCGAGGATGGCGACCACCACGATCACCACTGGAATGCCCACGATCGCGAACACGATGAGGCCGTCGAGCAGGAACGCCGCGACGCGGCTGCCCCAGCTCGCGTATTCGTGCGCCGGCGACTGCGGGCGGAGCTCCGCCTCGCGCTCCGACGCCTCTCTCGGGTAGGACGTGAAGTCGCTCACGCACGGATGATGATGCAGGGCCGGACGCTCGCGCTACCTCGAGACGCCGCCGGCCGGCTGCGGCCGTCGTCGTCAGTGCGAGCGGGGCGAGGAGCGAGCTTCTCCCACAGGACCGTCGACTCGTGGAGCCCGAGCTCCACGGGCAGCGCAGCTCGCGCGCCACGTCGTCCGTCCGGGGCGGGGCGCGAGGTCGACGCGGACGAGTGGCGACGGCTGGCGCACGCGCCCCGGCTAGATCCGCGCGGACGCGACCTGTCGCGCCGGCGAGCACGCGCTCGCACGCGCGACCGGGGCAGGGCGACGTGGTCGACCCGTTCAGGAGCGGCACGACGACCGCGTCGCCGAGGATCGCGTGCCGCAAGGGCGGATCGTGGCCCCCGCGTCTCGTAGGATCGACGCAGGATGAGGCTCGGGCTCCAGCTTGGATACGACGACCCTGTCGGCGCCGTCGCGCTCGCGCAGGAGGCGGACCGGCTCGGCTTCCACTCCGTCTGGACCTCCGAGGCGTGGGGCGCGGACGCGGTCACCGTCGCGAGCTGGATCGCCGCCACGACTGAACGGATCGGGATCGGGACGGCGATCATGCAGATGCCGGCGCGCACGCCGGCCGCGACCGCGATGACCGTCGCCACGCTCGACCACCTCTCCGGTGGCCGCGTCCTGCTCGGGCTCGGCACCTCGGGCCCGCAGGTCGTCGAGGGGTGGCACGGCATCGCGTGGGGGAAGCCGCTGCGCCGCACCCGCGAGTACGT
>DASQNG010000014.1:0-8436 GCA_035645095.1 Gaiellaceae bacterium
CATCCCCTCGAAGGCGTCGTACTCGAGGTGGTGCACGCCCCGGCCGCGCGAGTGGTTCCGCGTCGTGCCGGTGAACGTCGCGATCGCGCCCGCGCGCGCGTCGGCCACCTCGGCGACAACGGCATCGAGCGACAGCGGCTCGTTCGACAGCCGGAAGCCGCCGCCGGAGACGGGCGGGATCAGCGCGACCTCGTCACCGTCCGCGAGCGCCGCGCCCGCGGGCGCGAACTCGCGGTTGAGCGCGTAGCGGAGCCCCTGCGGCTCGTCGCCGAGCCCGAGCGCCGGCCAGACGTCGCCGACGCACGCTCCGTCCCGCAGGTCGAGCTCGCGCCGCGCCGTCCCGGCGCGCTCGCGCAGCCCGGCGAAGAGGCGCACCGTCACCCGCACGGGGCGGAGCGTAACGGCGCCCGGCGCGGCGGGGGTACAGTCCGGGCGATGGCGACCGCCGAGGACCGGCGCGAGACCGACTCGGGCATCGAGGTCAAGCCGGTCTACACCGCCGTGGACGCGAACGCCGAGAGCCTCGAGCTCCCGGGCGAGTTCCCCTTCACGCGCGGCCCGTACCGCGACATGTACCGCGGCCGGCCGTGGACGATCCGGCAGTACGCGGGCTTCGCCTCGGCGGAGGAGACGAACGGTCGCTTCCGGTATCTGCTCGAGCGCGGGCAGACGGGGCTGTCCGTGGCCTTCGACCTGCCCACGCAGCTCGGCTACGACTCCGACGACGCGCGCGCCCTCGGCGAGGTCGGCCGCACGGGCGTCGCGATCGACTCGCTGGAGGACATGCGGATCCTCTTCGACCGCATCCCGCTCGGCGAGGTCTCGACGTCGATGACGATCAACGCGCCGGCGTCGATCCTCCTCCTCCTCTACGAGCTCGTCGCCGAGGAACAGGGCGTGGGCGGCGAAGCGCTCCGCGGCACCGTGCAGAACGACGTCCTCAAGGAGTACGTGGCGCGCGGGAACTACATCTTCCCGCCTCGGCCGTCGATGCGGTTGACGACGGATCTCTTCGCCTACTGCGCCGAGCGGATCCCGCACTGGAACACGATCTCGATCTCCGGTTACCACATCCGCGAGGCCGGCTCGACCGCGGTGCAGGAGCTCGCGTTCACCCTCGCGAACGGGATCGCCTACTGCGAGGCGGCGGTCGAGGCCGGGCTCTCGCCCGACGCGTTCGGCGCGCGGCTCTCGTTCTTCTTCAACGCGCACAACCACTTCTTCCAGGAGGTCGCGAAGTTCCGGGCCGCGCGCCGGCTGTGGGCGTCGCTGATGCGCGACCGCTTCGGCGCGACGAACCCGAAGGCGCTCGCGCTCCGCTTCCACGCGCAGACCGGCGGCTCGACCCTGACCGCCCAACAGCCGGAGAACAACATCGTCCGCGTCGCTATCCAGGCCCTTTCCGCGGTGTGCGGCGGCGCGCAGTCGCTGCACACGAACGGGTTCGACGAGGCGCTCGCGCTGCCGACGGAGCACTCGGCGCGGATCGCGCTGCGGACGCAGCAGATCCTCGCGCACGAGGGCGGCGCGACCGACACCGCCGACCCCCTCGGGGGCGCCTTCTTCATCGAGGCGCTGACGGACGAGCTGGAGGCGCGGGCGCGCGAGCTGATAGAGCAGATCGACGAGCGCGGCGGGGCGGTCGCAGCGATCGAGCAGGGGTTCGTGCAGAGCGAGATCGAGGACGCTGCGTACCGCTACAACCAGGAGGTCGAGGCAGGCGAGCGGGTGCTCGTCGGCGTCAACCGCTTCGCGGAGGCGGAGGAGGAGCACGTCGAGCTCCACCGGCTCGACCCCGAGAACGAACGGCGGCAGGTCGAGCGCACCCGCCGGGTGCGCGCCGAGCGGGACGCGGCCGCGGCCGAGGCGGCGCTCGCGGACGTGCGGCGGGCGGCCGCCGGCACGGAGAACCTGCTCCCGCCGCTGCGGGAGGCGCTGCGGGCACACTGCACCGTCGGCGAGCTGTGCGACGCCCTGCGCGAGGAGTTCGGCACGTACGACGCCCAGCGCTGAGCGCGCGCCGGCCTCACGCGGAGGCGCCGGAGTAGTGCCGCAGCCCGAAGCCCCACCACCAGCGCGCGAACCCGAAGAGGGCGACCGTGAAGCCGACGGCGAGCGCCGCCGTCGGCCACTCGAGCCGCGACGTGACGGCCTCCGCCGGGACGGTGATCGCGAACGCGATCGGGACGAGGAAGGTGACGCCGAAGCGGAGCCACGCAGGGTAGATCGACACGGGCCAGCGGCCGGTCTGATAGATGCCCTCGAAGAGCTCCAGGATCTCCCAGACGTTGACGATCCAGAATGCGAGCGTCGCGATCACGAGCCAGAAGCAGTAGATCGTCACGGCCCCGAGCGCGAGCAGGGCGGCGAAGAGGAGCGCGTCGCCGACGCCGACGCCGCGCTCGAGCCCCGCGACGCCGTACGCGAGCACCGCGCCGCCCGAGAAGACGTCGACTGCGCGCCAGATGCGGACGTCGCGGACGCTGACGAGGAGCTGCGAGTCCTCCGGCTTCGTCAGCGCGAAGTCGAGCTTGCCGTCGCGCACCTCCTCCATCAGCCGCTGCATGTTCGGCTGGATCGTCGTCCGGATCACGCCGCCGAGCAGGATCTGGATGCCCATCACGACGAGCAGCTCCGACTGCACCCAGCCGTTCAGCTCGTCGGTGTGCGAGTAGACGAGCGCCAGCACGACGAGCGCCGTCCCGACGGCCACCGCCGACTGGAGCAGCTGGATGAAGAAGTTCGCGCGGTACTGCAGCTCGTTCAGCGAGCCGAGCTTGAAGAAGAGGAGCGCGAGCCCGAACGAGCGCCTCAGTTGCCCACCGCCGAGTAGCGGCGCACCGCGAAGCGCCAGACGACGTAGAAGAGCGCCGTCAGGACGACGATCCAGAAGAGCTGCATCCCGAGCCCACCCAGCAGCTCGCGGCGGGAGAGATCGCCGACGAGCGCGTCGATCGGGAAGTAGAACGTCCACTTGAACGGGAGCACGTCCGCGATCCGCTCCGCCCAGTCGGGCATCAGCGGCAGCGGCACGAGCCGTCCCGAGAGGAGCAGCTCGAGTGCCACCACGAGCTCGAAGAGCGCGCTCACGCGCGTCGTCCAGAACGTGACCATCCCGAGCGCGCTCAGGAACATCGTCCGGATCAGGTACGCGCCCCAGATCGCGACGCCGAAGACCGCCACCTCGAGCAGCGTCGGATCGAGCTCGGGATCGAAGGCGACCCAGAGCGCGGCCGCGATCGGCAGCCAGAGGACGATCGTCACCACCTTCCAGCCCGCGAAGCCGGCGATGTCCTCGTGCAGCGGGTGGAGCGGCCGCAGCAGCGCGGCCGAGAGCTGCCCCTCCCGGATCCGCCACTCCCACCCGTACGGCGTGAAGACGATGTTCATGTTCCGCACGAGCGTCCAGACGATGTAGTACGCCGCGAACTGCCCACGGGTGATCCCCTGCACCGCGCCGCCCTGCTGCTCGGCGATCGTCGTCCAGACGACGAGGTAGACGATCGGCTCGGCGAGCATCCCGACGAGCCACATGTACGTCGCGACGCGGTACTGGAAGTTCGCCTGGATCTGCGTCCGGGCGCGCGTCGCGTAGTAGTCGGCGTAGGAGCGGAGGCGACCCGCCTCGGTCGTCACGCCGGCCGCTCCTGCGCGAAGACGAGCTCGATCACGTCCTCGATCGGCGGGTCCTCCACCGTCAGGTCGGCGAGCTCGTGCTCCGCGAGCAGCCGTGCCGTCACCTGCGCCGTCTCCGCCTTCGGCACCCGCAGCTTCACGCGGGTGCCGTCGCGCTCGAGGACATCCCCGTAGCGACCGAGGTCGACGCCGAGGTCGTCGAGCTCGACCGTCAGCGTCTTGAACGGCTCGAACTGGTCGCCCAGCCGCGCGAGCGGGCCGTCGAACAGGATCCGCCCGTGGTGGATGACGACGACGCGCCGGCAAAGCGCCTCGACATCGGCCATGTAGTGGCTCGTCAGGAGCACCGTCGCCTCGTAGCGCCGGTTGTACGCGGCGACGAAGCTTCGGATCCGCTTCTGCATCGTCACGTCGAGGCCGATCGTCGGCTCGTCGAGGAAGAGCACCTGCGGCCGGTGCAGGAGGGAGCCCACCACCTCCACCTTCATCCGCTCGCCGAGCGAGAGGTTCCGCACCGGCTTGCGCACGAGGTCGCCCACGTCGAGCAGCTCGATCAGCTCGTCGCGCAGCCGCAGGAAGTCGGGCCGCGGCAGCCGGTAGATGGCGCGGTTCAGCTCGTACGAGTCGAGCGCGGGCAGGTCCCACTGGAGCTGGTTGCGGTTCCCCATCACGAGCGTGATGCGCCGCAGGAAGTCGCGCTCGCGGCGGGAGGGGACGTGGCCGAGGACGAGCGCCTCCCCGCCGGTCGGATGGAGCAGGCCGGAGAGCATCTTCAGCGTCGTCGTCTTGCCGGCGCCGTTCGGGCCGAGAAACCCGACCACCTCGCCAGGCGCGACGTCGAACGAGATCGCGTCCACCGCGCGCACCTCGCGGTGCGTTCGCCGGACGAGGCTGCGGACGGCGGCGCGGAGGCCCGCCTCCCGCTCGGGGACGACGAAGGTCTTCTCCAGCCGGTCGACGCGAACCGCGGGCGCGGGCACCGGCAGAACCTAGATCATGGGCCGGTGCGGATCCTGCTCGTGTCGCAGATGTACCCGTCGGCGGCGGAGCCCGATCTCGGCGTCTTCGTGCACGACCTCGAGCGGGAGCTCGTCGCGCTCGGGCACGACGTGGAGCGGGCGGTGCTCGACACCCGTCGCGGGGGGCCGCGCCGCCATCTGCGCCTCGCGGCGCGGACGTGGCGGGCGGCGCGGCGGTGCCGCCCGGACGTCGTCTACGCACACTTCCTCGTCCCGACCGGCCTTTCGGCGGCCCTGCTGGGGCGGGCGCCGCTCGTCGTGACGGCGCACGGGCAGGACGTCGCCAACGTCGGCGCGATCCCCGGTGTGCGTGCCGCGACCCGCCTCGTCGCACACCGCGCGGCGACCGTGGTGGCGGTCTCCGGCTACCTCCGCCGACTGCTCGAGGAGCGGGTGCCGGAGACGCGCGGCAAGCTCGAGGTGGTGGACTGCGGCGTCGACCTGCGCCGCTTCTCCGTGCGGTCGCGCAGCCCGGTCGTGGCACCCGCGTTCCTCTGCGTCGGCTCGCTGACGGAGCGGAAGAACGTCGTGCGGCTCGCCGACGCCTTCGCGCGCCTCGGCAGCGGCACGCTCACCTTCGCCGGCGACGGGCCGCTCCGGGCGCAGCTCGAGGGCAGGCCCGGGGTCCGCCTGCTCGGTCGCGTCCCGCACGACCGCGTGCCGGAGCTCCTGGCGGCGTCGGACGTGCTGTGCCAGCCGTCGCTCGTCGAGCCCTTCGGGCAGTCCGCGCTCGAGGCGCTCGCGTGCGGCCGGAACGTCGTCGCTACGCGGGTCGGCGGGCCGCCGGAGTTCGTCCCGGCGGCGGCGGGCGTGCTGGTCGACCCCGAGGACGTGGACGCGCTGGCCGACGCGCTCCGCACCGCAGCCGCGCTGCCGACGCCGAACCCGGCCGCGCGTGCGGCAGCGGCGGCGCACGACGTCAGTGCGCAGGCGCGCCGGGTGGAGGCTCTGCTCCTCCGGGCCGCTCGAGGTCGGCGAGCCTGACCTCGACGAGCGGCCGCACCGACTCCTCGAGCCCGGCCTCCCGCGCGACCGCGAGCGCCTGCTCGTAGCTCTCCCGCGCCTTCGCCGGTGCCACGCCCTGCTTCAGGCGGTTGTCGCCGGTGACGAGCAGCCGCTGGATCCGCGCCCGTGCGTCCTGCTGCTGCTCCCCCTTCACATCCGCAGCGTAAACGGGCAAGATCACCAGGGGGTCGGGTGAGCACACAGAGGGACACGACGGTCCGCGTCCTGATCGCGGACGATCACCGCCTGTTCGCGGAGGCGCTCGCAGCCATGCTCGCGTCCGAGGAGCGCGTGTCGGTCGTCGGCTGCGCCGGTGACGGCCGGGAAGCGGTCGAGCTCGTACGGAGGCTCCGGCCCGACGTCGTGCTGCTCGACATTTCGATGCCGGTGATGGACGGCTTCGAGGCAGCGCAGGAGATCGCGCGCGAGCCCGACGCGCCCTCCGTCGTGATGGTGACGGGGTCGAACGCCGCACAGGACGTCGACCGCGCCCGGCGCGCAGGCGCCCGTGCCTACGTGACGAAGGACGAGATCGCGGCGACCCTCGTCGACTCGATCTTCGGCGCGGTCGGCGCCAAGTCCCGTTGCTAGGCTGTCGCCGCGATGGTTCAGGTGGCAGCGGTCTTCCAGGTGCTCGTCGGAGCCGGTCTCGTGGGGCTGATCCTCATGCACTCGGGCCGCGACACGGGCATGGGCGGCATGGGCTTCACGCCGGCGTCGCAGGGCGGCACGCACATCGTCGAGCGCAACCTGACCCGCGTCACCGTTGCGGTGGCGGTCGTGTTCTTCGTGAACACGGTGGTGCTCTACCGCGTGCTCGCCTAGAGCGGACGGCGGCGGCCGGTTCCGGAGCGGTCGGCGCCAGCGGCTACAATGCCGATCCCTCGCGCTGGTGGCGGAATTGGTAGACGCGCAAGGTTGAGGGCCTTGTGACCTTAGGGTCGTGGAGGTTCAAGTCCTCTCCAGCGCATCACGAGGAGTTCGAAGGCGGGCCGCGGCCCGCCTTCGCGCATCTCGGCTCGATCTCGGCACGCGCGAAGGCTCGGGAGTTGACGTCGTCCGAAAGGATCTCTAGCCTCCCTAACGAACACACGTTCGACGCTTTAGCGCCGATCCCGCCGACCAAGGAGAAGACCACCGTGCTGACAGCACGCCAGCAGGAGATCTGGGGCTTCCTCGTCGAGTACGTCGACCGCCACGGTTACCCGCCGACGGTGCGCGAGATCGGTCAAGCGGTCGGCCTCGCGTCGCCCTCCACGGTCCATGCACACCTCGCGAACCTCGAGCGCGCCGGCCTGCTCCGGCGGGATCCGACGAAGCCCAGGGCACTCGAGCTCGTCGGCCACCGGCGGGAGGTCGCCCGTGCGCCGGAGCGCGAGCCGGAGCAGCAGCAGCGCCTGCCTCTGCTCGGGCAGATCGCAGCCGGTGCGCCGCTCCTCGCGGAGGAGAACGTCGAGGACGAGATCGCCGTCCCGGAGCCGCTCGGCCGCGGCGCGGACTTCCTGCTGCGTGTGCGCGGCGACTCGATGATCGACGCCGGGATCCTCGACGGCGATACGCTCGTCGTGCAGCGGGCACAGGACGCCCGCAACGGGGAGATCGTCGTGGCCCTCGTCGGCGACGACGAGGCGGCGGACGAGGCGACCGTGAAGACGTTCTACCGGGAGGACGGCCGCGTCCGCCTGCAGCCCGAGAACGCGGCGCTCGCGCCGATCTACGCGCAGCACGTACAGATCCTCGGCCGCGTCACGGGGGTCTTCCGGAGCCTCTGATGGGGGTGTCGTTCCTCAACCGCACGCTCGACCAGGAGCTCGCGGCGCTCGCACGCGGCGCGAGCCTCGAATGCCTCGTGTGCGGCGAGTTCCTGCTCCGCCGCGAAGCGGCGCACGCGTGTCTGGAATGCGGGTTCCTGCTCTGCGACGGGCTGGAGATCCCGCGATCGGAGCTAGAATTCGTCGCGCAGGCCGGGTGACCGCGTCGCTCGCCCTCTCGGGGGCGGGCGCCGAGGAAAGTCCGGACACCACAGGGCAGGACGCTGGGGAAACCCCAGGCGGCGAAAGCCGACGGAAAGTGGAACAGAAAGCAGACCGCCGGCACGCTCCCGCTCGCGGGAGCGTGCCGGTAAGGGTGAAACGGTGGGGTAAGGGCCCACCAGCGCCGTGGTGACACGGCGGCTCGCCAAACCCCGTCCGGTGCAAGGTGAAGCAGATCCCGCTGACGCGGCCCGCCGAGGGATCGGGTACACCGCTCGAGCCGCAGGGCAACCTTCGGCCTAGAGGGATGGTCACCCTCGACAGAATCCGGCTTACAGGCCTGCTAAGGGAACCCCTGCAAACGCAGGGGTTTCTACTTGGGAGGATCGGCAGGGGTGCAGCTCGGGTCGGAGTAGGAGCCTCGGGCGCGTAAAGAGCCGTAGGGGGCCGCGACAGGGCGCGCCCAGCCGAGCCGTCCGCGGACTCCGTCTGCATGCTCGCAACGGTGGCAGCAAGCGGCACGAGGACCGCGACGGAACCGGCGCGGAAGGTCGGTTCAGCGAACTCAGGCGTGGAGCAGCTCGCGGAGCTTGAGCACCGTGTTGAGGTTGCGCACAGTCACGTCGCGGTAGTGCGGCTGCGCGGGGAGGTCGAGGCCCGTACGCGTGAGCGCGTCGCGGCGGGTCGCCATGAGCAGCGCGCCAGAGGTGACGACCAGCTCGTCGATGCCGTCCTTCGGCGTGAGGTCACGGGCGATCGAACGGGCGTCGCCGCTCGGAAGGACGAAGGCGACGCTGACCCGC
>DASQNG010000015.1:0-23473 GCA_035645095.1 Gaiellaceae bacterium
CGCACAGAACCGTAATCGGCTCCTGTGCGGGAAAGGTAAGGATTCGTGCGGCTTCGGCGGTCTCCGTCGCCGACCGGCTACGTCCGCTCTTCGAGCTCGTTGGCCTTCTCGGTCAGCGCGGTGAACCCCGCCAGCAGCCAGTCGTTGACGGCGCCCGCGGCGAGCACCGACGTCAGCAGGCGGCCCGTGCGCGGCGCGAGGATGGTCAGCGAGGCGAGGCTCGCGCCGATCCACGTCCCGACGCAGCGGGTGCAGGTGACGAGCTCGCCTAGCGCCTGCTTCAGCTCCGTGTCCTGCAGCGGCCGCTCGTTCTCGCCGTCGTACGCCCGTCCCTCGACGAACGGCTCGCGGACGAAGCTCGTCACCTTGTCGCGCGCGACCGTCCGGGACGCCTTGAACGTCGCCAGGCCGAGCATCGTCAGGTCGACGAACGTGAACTCCTGCACCGGCTGCTTCCGCGACGCGGCGAGGCCGCTCACCGCGCTCAGGCCGGCGACGAAGGTGCCGACGATGCCGGCGTAGGCGCGGTAGGGCGGGCGATCTTCCATCCCGGCCGTCGTACCTCGCCCCGGGCCGCGCTACACCTCTCCCGCCGCCGCGGAGGCGTCGAGCGGCGCCGATACGCTGTAGCCGCGATGGCGACCCTTTCGACCGCAGCCGCCTACGCGCCGACGGGGGACCAGCCGACGGCGATCGAGCAGCTGTCGCGGTCGATCAGCGCCGGCGAGCGCTACCAGACGCTCCTCGGCGCGACCGGCACCGGCAAGACGGCGACGATGGCGTGGGTCATCGAGCAGGTGCAGCGGCCGGCGCTGATCATCGCGCACAACAAGACGCTGGCGGCGCAGCTCTGCAACGAGTTCCGCGAGTTCTTCCCGCGGAACGCCGTCGAGTACTTCGTCTCCTACTACGACTACTACCAGCCGGAGGCGTACGTCCCGCAGGCCGACCTCTACATCGAGAAGGACAGCTCGCGGAACGACGACATCGACCGGCTGCGCCACGCCGCGACGTCCAACCTGCTCACGCGCCGCGACGTGATCGTGGTCGCCTCCGTCTCGTGCATCTACGGCCTCGGCTCGCCGGAGGAGTACGAGAAGAAGCTCCTCGCGCTCACGGTGGGCGAGGAGACCGACCGTGACGTGATGCTGCGCAAGCTGATCGACATCCAGTACGTCCGGAACGACACCCTGCTCGGCCGCGGGCGCTTCCGCGTCAAGGGTGACGTGGTCGAGATCCAGCCCGCCTACTCGGAGACCGCCTACCGCGTCTCGATGTTCGGCGACGAGGTCGAGCAGATCACGCACTTCGACCCGCTCACGGGCGAGGTCTACGCGAAGCTCGACGCGATCACCGTCTTCCCGGCGACGCAGTACGTGACGTCGAAGCCCACGATCGAGCGCGCGTACGACGAGATCAAGCACGAGCTCGAGCAGCAGGTCACGCTCTTCGAATCGCAGGGGCGGCTGCTCGAGGCGCACCGGATCAGGCAGCGCACGGAGTACGACCTCGAGATGATGCGCGAACTCGGCTTCTGCAACGGGATCGAGAACTACTCGCGCATCCTCGACGGCCGCCCGGCGGGCTCAGCGCCGCACACGCTCCTCGACTACTTCCCGTCCGACTTCGTCTGCTTCGTCGACGAGTCGCACCAGACGATCCCGCAGATCGGCGGCATGTACGAGGGCGACCGCTCGCGGAAGCAGACGCTCGTCGACCACGGCTTCCGGCTCCCGTCGGCGCTCGACAACCGGCCGCTCCGCTTCGACGAGTTCCTGCAGAAGGTGCCGCAGCTCTTCTTCGTCTCGGCCACGCCCGGCGCCTACGAGCTGCGCCACTCGGCGACGGTCGCCGAGCAGCTGATCCGCCCGACCGGGATCGTCGACCCCGAGGTCGAGCTGCGGGCGACGAAGAACCAGATCGACGACCTCCTGAACGAGATCCGCAAGCGCGCCGACGTGGGCGAGCGCGTCCTCGTCACGACGCTGACCAAGAAGATGGCGGAGGACTTGACCGACTACCTGCTCGAGGCGGGCGTGAAGACGCGCTACCTCCACTCGGAGGTGGACACGCTCGAGCGGATCCAGATCATCCGGGAGCTCCGGCTCGGCGACTACGACGTCCTCGTGGGCGTGAACCTGCTGCGGGAGGGGCTCGACCTCCCTGAGGTCTCGCTCGTCGCCGTGCTCGACGCGGACAAGGAGGGCTTCCTGCGCGGCAAGACCGCGCTCGTGCAGACGATCGGCCGCGCGGCGCGCAACGTGAACGGCCGGGTTCTCCTCTACGCCGACAAGCTGACCGAGGCGATCAAGGGCGCGCTCGACGAGACCGAGCGGCGCCGCGCGGTGCAGCTCGCCTACAACGAGGAGCACGGGATCACGCCGGAGAACATCGTCAAGGGGGTCAGCGACATCGCCGAGTTCCTGTCGCTGGAGTCGCCCACCGTGCCGGGCAAGCGCCGGCGCGGGGCGCCGAAGGTGGAGGGGATGTCGCAGGAGGAGCTCGACCGGCTCGTGATCACGCTCGAGGAGGAGATGTTCGCGGCGGCCGAGGAGCTCCGCTTCGAGTACGCCGCGAAGCTCCGCGACGAGATCAAGGAGCTGCGCCGCGAGCTGCAGGCGCTGGCCGCGGCGCCCGCCTCCGCGTAGGCTTACCGCCATGTGCCGCAACATCAGGACGCTCCATAACTTCGACCCGCCCGCGACCGACGCCGAGATCGAGGCGGCGGCGCTCCAGTACGTACGCAAGCTGAGCGGGACGACGAAGCCGTCGCGAGCCAACGAGGCCGCGTTCGACCTCGCCGTCGAGGAGGTCGCCGCGGCGTCGCGGAAGCTGCTCGCGTCGCTCGTGACCGCCGCGCCGCCGCGCGACCGCGAGGTCGAGGCGGCGAAGGCGCGGGCGCGCTCGGCCGCGCGCTTCGCCTGACCGTTTCGAGCGGGCAGGCGGGCGGAACAGCAGCAGCGTGGAGATCGCGGGGATCTTCGGCCTGCTGGTCGGCGCGCTGCTGATCGGTGCGATCGCGCGTTTCGCGCTGCCGGGGCCGGACCCGCTGCCGCTCTGGGGCACGATCCTCGTCGGCCTCGCCGGCTCGTTCGTCGGCGGGCTCGTGTTCGGCCTCCTCGGGGCGGTGCCGGACGACCCCTCGGCCCAGCAGGCGACCGGGTCCTACTTCGTCGCCTCCGTCCTCGGCGCGACGGCCGTGCTCTTCGTCTACCGGAGGTTCGTCCAGAAGCGGCCGCTGACGGGGCCGGAGGCGCACCGGATGCCGCTGCGCCCGCGCGGCCTGCGCCGGATCGCGAAGCGGCAGCCGCACAGGTATCACGAGGAGGTGGCGGCCGCCGACACCGAGCCGCTCGAGGGCCTCCGGAAGCTCGTCGCGCTGCGCGACGCGGGCCAGATCGACGAGACGGAGTTCGAGCGGCGCAAGGCCGACCTCGTCGAGCGGCTCTAGCTACGCCGCCGTGAGTGCGGTCAGCTTCTCCTTCAGGTAGCGCACGTACGGGTCGGGGTCGATCGGCCCGCCGACTACGCGCTCGAGCGTCTCCTGCGGCGTGAACTTCCGCCCGAGCGCGTACAGGTGCGTGCGCAGCCAGTCGTGGAGGTCGCCGAACTCGCCGGCCTCGAACTGCTGCGGGAGGTCGGGGAGGTCGGCCAGGGCGCGCTCCCAGACCTGCACCGAGATGATGTTGCCGAGCGTGTACGTCGGGAAGTAGCCGAAGCCCCCGCCGGACCAGTGCACGTCCTGCAGGACCCCGAGCGTGTCGTTGGGGACGGGGATGCCGAGGTAGTCCTCGAAGCGGGCGTTCCAGATCTCGGGCAGATCCGGGAGGGCGAGGGTGCCGGCGAAGATCTCCTGCTCCAGCTCGAACCGCAGGATGATGTGCAGGTTGTAGGTCGCCTCGTCGGCGTCGACCCGGATGTACGACGGCTTGACCCGGTTGATCGCGCGGAACCACCGCTCCTGGTCGACGTCGCCGAGCGCCTCCGGGAACGTCTCCTGGAGCGACGGGTAGAAGAGGTTCCAGAAGGGGCGGCTGCGCCCGACGATGTTCTCCCAGAGCCGGCTCTGGGACTCGTGCAGCGCCGACGACACGCCGTGACCGAGCGGCGTCCGCTCGAGCGTCTGCGAGACGCCGTGCTCGTAGAGGCCGTGGCCGCACTCGTGCATCGCCGTGAAGAGCGACGTGATGTCGTCTGTGGCGTAGCGCGTCGTCAGGCGGATGTCCTGGGTGCCGGCGCTCGCCGCGAACGGGTGCACGGTCAGGTCGAGCCGGAAGGAGTGCGGGTCGAAGCCGAAGCGCTCGATCACGCGGAGCGAGAACTCCTGCTGTGCCTCGAGCGGCCATGGCCCGCCCATGAACGAGTCGTCCCCCTCGACCGAGCCGACCTCGGCGATGAGGGGCACGAGCTCCGCCTTCAGGCGGTCGAAGACGTCACGCACCTCCGCCGTCTTCATGCCGGGCTCGTAGTCGTCGAGGAGCACGTCGTACGGCTCGTCGTAGCCCTCGAAGCAGCCCACGTAGCGGCGCTTCAGCTCGACCGCGCGCTCGAGGTGGGGGAGGAAGCGGGCGAAGTCCGACTCCTCGCGCGCTTTCGCCCACACGTCGTGCGCGTCGGCGGCCGCGCGGACCATCTCGGCGGCGAGCTCGGACGGGACCCGCCGCGCTTTCTCCCAGTCGCGGCGCGTCGTCCGGAGGAGGCTCGCCTCGTCGGAGTCGTACTCGAGCTGCTCCTCGTACGGACGCAGCTCCTCGAGCAGGCGCCCGACGTCGTCCGAGACGAAGAGGTCGTGCGCGATCCGGTCGAGCGTCGCGAGCTGTGCACCGCGGACGGGGCCGCCGCCCGGCGGCATCATCACCGTCTGGTCCCAGAAGAGGATCTCCTGCGCGCGCCGCAGGTCGTCGACCTCGGCCAGACGTGCTTTCAGCTCCGCGTAGCGTTCCTCCATCGTCTCTCCTCGTCTCGGTTGCAGCCGGACTCTAGCCCCGTTTGCGACCTGTTTCTCAGGGGCACACGCCGCCGCATGGAAATCATCGGACTCATCATCCTCGGCCTCATCGTCGGGGCGCTCGGGCGGCTGCTGAACCCGGGTCCCGACCCCATGGGGTGGATCGTGACGATCGCCATCGGCGTCGCGTCGGTGCTGATCGTCGGCCTGTTGATCGGCGGGATCCTCGGCTTCATCCTCGCCGTGATCGTCGCAGCCGTGCTGGTCACGCTCGTCCAGCGCGTCCTGCCTTCGGCAGATCGCCGCGCCCGCGCCTAGCGGTGCGCGGCGGTTTGCCGTCGTGAAAACGAGGATACGTCCTTATCCGGCGTAACCCTCGCACCGGGAGGTTCCATGGGCATCATCGCGTTCATCATCCTGGGCGCCCTGGCGGGCATGATCGCGAAGGCGATCCTGCCAGGCGACGACCCAGGCGGCATCATCGTCACGACGATCATCGGCATCGTCGGCGCGATCATCGGCGGGTTCCTAGCCGGCGTCCTCTTCGACGCCGAGCCGCTCGACGAGTTCTTCGACATCAGCACGTGGCTGACGGCCATCGTCGGCGCGATCGTGCTGCTGCTGATCTACCGCGTCGTCGTCAGCAGGCGCACCTGACGCGGCTCTAGCTAGCGGCGTCGAACGCCAGGGGCTCACGGCCGCGCGGGAAGCGCCGCACGGCCGTGAGCCCCCAGCCGTCTCCGCGCCAGATGTAGGTCGCGATCCGGAGCGTCTGCTCCCCGACCTCGTAGACGTGCAGCCCGCGGGCCTCGCCGCGGCGGCTCGGGCGCGGCTGGCCGAAGCCCGGCGCGATCGAGACGACGACCGCCCGCTCGCCGCCCGGTGTCGAGATCTCGAACTCGCGGCGCTCCGCCACCGTGCTCTGGTGGATGTGCCCGGCGAGGATGAGGTCTGCTCCCGCCTCGACCAAGCCGGCGAGGACGGTGTTGCGCTCTGCGACCGGCTTCTTCCGGGAGCGCCACGGCGCGCCGAGCAGGTGATGGTGGAGGACGACGATCCGGAACGCTCCCTGCGGCGCGTCGCGCAGCGTCTCGCGCGCGTGCGCGATCTGCTGCGGCTTGATCCGGCCGGACTGGTGCCGCCACGGCCGGACGGAATTCAGCCCGACGGCCACGATCCCCTCGTCGCGGAAGACGGGCTCCGTCGTCTCCCAGTGTCGCTCGAACTCGCGCCAGGGGGAGAGGAAGCGCTTCGGGAAGGTGTACGGGATGTCGTGGTTCCCCGGGATCGTCAGCAGCGGCAGCTCGAGCGTGCGCAGGAACTGGGAGGCGCGGTCGTGCTGCGCGCGCGTGCCGCGGTGGGTCAGATCCCCGCTCGCGATCACGAGCACGGGTTCGACGTCGCAGATCAGCTGCGCGAGCGCCTCGACCGACTCCGGCTTCTCGCCGCGGCCGAAGTGCAGGTCGGAGATGTGCAGGATTCGCTTCGTCAAGCCGCGAAGACTACGACGTGCGTGGGAACCGGCGAGCGGGGTACTAGAGGCACGCGGTGACGGACGAGGCGCGCAACAACGACGGGCTCGAGCTCTTCGACGACCTGTACCTCGGCTTGCGCGCCGGCGGCGCGCTCCGGAAGCAGCGGCGGGGCGAATCGCTGACGACGGAGGAGCGCGAGGCGCTCGGCCGCTGGCAGCGCCTGTCCGTCGCGCGGAAGGCGCTCGCGCTCGGCGGCTTCGCCCTCGGCACCTTCGGGCTCGGCTTCACCCTCGGCGGCCTCGTCTTCGGCCGCTGGCGCAAGGCATGACCGGCTAAGCCCGCGTCTCGCCGCGCCGCCGCGGTCCTTCGGAACACGTCCGCACGTCAACCACCGTTCGACCTCTGACCCCGACAGTGTGGTGATTCGAGCCATGTCCGGCGCTGACCGCGCCGCGCCGGCTAGACGGTCTCGGCGTCCTTCGCGGAGAAGAGCACCGTCGGCACCTCCTCCGCCGCGGGATCCTTGTCGCGCACGATCACGTCGAGGAGCGTCGCCAGCACGGCGGCGGCCGGGATCGCCAGGATGACCGCGAAGCCGCCGAAGAGGATCGCACAGGCCGTCACCGACACGAGCACGACGAGCGGCGTCAGGCCGACGGCGTCGCCGAGCACGCGGGGGATCACGAGGTAGTCCTCCACGAGGCGGACGACGAGCACCGTGAGCCCTGCGAGGAGGGCGACCTCCCACGACACCGTCAGCCCCACACCCACCGCCAGGGCGCCCGCGAGGAGCGGCCCGATCACCGGGACGAGCTCGACGACGCCGGCGAAGGCTCCGAGCAGCAGCCAGTAGGGGAGGCCGAGTGCCCAGAAGAGGAGCGAGAGCGTCGCACCGACGGCGAGGATGAGCACCATCTGCCCGCGCACGTAGGCGCCGAGCTTCGCGTCGATCAGGTCCCATGTGTCCCGCACCTTCTTCCGGCGTGGGCGCGGCAGCAGCGAGCAGACGAGGTTCATCGCGCGGCCCCGCTCGAAGATCCAGTAGGCCGCCGTCGCGAGGGTGAAGAAGATGCCGAGCCCGACCTCGAACATCGTCAGCGTCAGCTCGACGGCCGGATCGACGAGCGAGTCGGCCGACGGCAGGTCCTCCAGCCGCCGCTGCACGCCGAGGAGCAGGTCGTGCTTGAGCCCGGTCGAGGCGCGCGCCTCCTCGTCCAGGCTGGCCCGGGTCTGCGGGATCCCGCCGACGGCCTCGTCGATCTGGTCGACCGCCCGCGGGACGACCGTCCAGAGGAAGCCGACGAGCAGCGCGACGAACGCGACGTAGTGGAGGGCGATCCCCGCGCCGCGGGGGACGTGCCGGCGTCGCAGCGCCTCCACCGTCGGGCGCATCGCCGCCGCGAGGATGAACGCGAGGAAGAGGAGCGCCACGACGATCCGCAGCTGCCAGAGGGCGAGCGCGAGCACGACGATGCCGCCGACGACGAGCGTCACCACGGCTGCGCGGCGGGCGGTCTCGGCCATCGCCGTGGCTCTACCCGCTGCTGCGGCGCAGGTAACGGACGCTGAAGCAACGAACACTTGTTCGATCGGGCAGCCGGAGCTACAATGCCCGCTCATGGCGGCCGACGAGCTGATCGTCCACGGGGCCCGCGAGCACAACCTCAAGGACATCGACGTCCGGCTGCCGCGGAACTCCCTCGTCTGCATCACCGGGCTCTCCGGCTCCGGCAAGTCCTCGCTCGCGTTCGACACGATCTACGCCGAAGGCCAGCGTCGCTACGTGGAGTCCCTCTCCGCCTACGCGCGGCAGTTCCTGCAGATGATGGAGAAGCCGGACGTCGACTCGATCGACGGGCTCTCGCCGGCGATCTCGATCGACCAGAAGACGACGTCGCGCAACCCGCGCTCGACGGTCGGCACCGTCACGGAGATCTACGACTACCTCCGCTTGCTCTTCGCGCGCGTCGGCAGGCCGCACTGCCCCGTCTGCGGGCGCCCGATCGCCGGGCAGAGCCTCGACCAGATCGTGGAGCAGATCCTCGCCCTCCCGGAGGGGACGAGGTTCACCGTGAACGGCCCGCTCGTGCGCGACCGCAAGGGCGAGTTCCGTGACGTGCTCGATGAACTGCGCGCCGACGGCTTCACCCGGGTGAAGGTGGACGGGGAGGTGCGGCTGCTCGAGGAGGAGATCGTCCTCGACAAGAAGTTCAAGCACTCGATCGAGGTGGTCGTCGACCGGCTCGTGCTGAAGCCGGATCTGCGCCAGCGGCTGACGCAGTCGGTCGAGACGGCCGCGGCGCTCGCCGACGGGCTCGTCGCAGTCGACGTCATCGACGGTGAGCAGCTCCTGTTCAGCGAGAAGTTCGCCTGCCCCGAGCACGGCGTCTCCCTGCCGGAGCTCCAGCCGCGGATCTTCTCGTTCAACTCGCCGCACGGCGCCTGCCCGCGCTGCACGGGACTCGGCGCGCAGCAGGAGATCGACCCGGACCTCCTCGTTCCCGACCCGTCGCTCCCGGTGACCGAGGCGCTCGCGCCCTGGTCTGGCAACTTCTACGAGGCGGTCGTGCAGGCGATCCTGGAGCGGTACGAGATCGACGGCGAGACACCCTGGCGCGATCTTTCGGTCGACCAGCAAGGCCTCTTCCTCTACGGCACCAGCGGCGACCGCCTCTACATCACCTACCGCAACCAGATGGGGCGGCGCCGCTCCTACACGATGGCGTTCGAGGGCGTCGTCTCGTCGCTCGAGCGCCGCTACAAGGAGACCGACTCCGCGCAGCAGCGCGAGCGGATCGAGGAGTACATGAGCTTCCGGCCGTGCCCGACCTGCGGCGGCGCTCGGCTGAAGCCGGAGGTGCTGGCGGTGACGGTCGGCGGCAGGTCGATCCACGCCTTCACGCAGATGTCGGTGACACGCGCGTTGGCCTTCCTCGACGGGCTGGCGCTGACGGCGACCGAGGAGCTGATCGCGCACCGGATCGTGAAGGAGATCCGCGAGCGCCTGACCTTCCTCGACAACGTCGGCGTCGGCTACCTCCAGCTCGACCGCGCGGCAAAGACGCTCTCCGGCGGTGAGGCGCAGCGGCTCCGGCTCGCGACGCAGATCGGCTCGCAGCTCGTCGGCGTCCTCTACATCCTCGACGAGCCGTCGATCGGGCTGCACCAGCGCGACAACGACAAGCTGATCGGGACGCTCGAGCGGCTGCGCGACCTCGGCAACACGGTGCTCGTCGTCGAGCACGACGAGCAGATGATGCGGACGGCCGACTGGCTGGTCGACATGGGCCCCGGCGCCGGCGAGCACGGGGGCCACGTGGTCGCCGAGGGCCGTGCCGAGGCGGTGATGCGGAACCCGGCTTCGCTCACGGGGAAGTTCCTCTCCGGGGAGCGGCGGATCGCCGTCCCGGAACGGCGGACGGAGGACCGCGGCCAGTTCACCGTGCGCGGGGCGACGATGCACAACCTGAAGGCGATCGACGTCGGCTTCCCGGTGGGGAAGTTCGTCGCGGTGACGGGGGTCTCGGGCTCCGGGAAGTCGACGCTCGTGAACGAGATCGTCTACAAGGCGCTCGCGAACCGGCTCAACCGCCAGCGCGTGAAGCCCGGGGCGCACGACGAGGTCGAGGGGATCGAGTGCTTCGACAAGGTGATCGACATCGACCAGAAGCCGATCGGACGCACGCCGCGCTCCAATCCCGCGACGTACATCGACCTCTTCACGCACATCCGCGAGCTCTACTCGCTCACCCCCGAGGCGAAAGTGCGCGGCTACAAGCCGGGCCGTTTCTCGTTCAACGTGCGTGGCGGCCGCTGCGAGACGTGCAAGGGCGACGGGACGATCAAGATCGAGATGCACTTCCTGCCGGACGTCTACGTCCCGTGCGAGACGTGCCACGGGCACCGCTACAACCGCGAGACGCTCGAGGTCCGCTTCAAGGGCAAGTCGATCGCCGACGTGCTCGGGATGTCCGTGGAGGAGGCGCTCTCGTTCTTCGCGAAGATCCCGAAGCTGCGCCGTCGGCTGCAGACGCTGCACGACGTCGGCCTCGACTACATCAAGCTCGGCCAGCCCGCGACGACGCTCTCCGGCGGCGAGGCGCAGCGCGTGAAGCTGGCGGCGGAGCTGTGCAAGGTCGCGACCGGGCGGACGCTCTACATCCTCGACGAGCCGACGACAGGGCTCCACTTCGCCGACATCGAGAAGCTGCTCGAGGTGCTGCAGCGGCTCGTCGACAGCGGCAACACGGTGCTCGTGATCGAGCACAACCTCGACGTGATCAAGCAGGCCGACTGGGTCGTCGACCTCGGGCCGGAGGGCGGCGAGGCGGGCGGTGAGGTGGTCGCGGTCGGCACGCCGGAGGACGTCGCGGAGGTCGGTGGCTCGTTCACCGGGGCCTTCCTGCGCGAGGTGCTCGCACAGCGGACGGCGGTCGCCGCGTAGTGGAGACGCTCGCCCCCGGCCTGCGGCGCTGGACGGCGCGGCACGAAAGCTGGAAGGAGGAGGTCGCGTCTCTGGCGGTCGACGCGGACGACGGTCTGGTGCTGATCGACCCGATCGAGCCGCCGCCGGAGGTTGCGCACCCCGAGCACGTGCTCCTGACCGTCTTCTTCCACGAGCGCTCGACGCGCGACGTCGGGGCACCGCACGTGTGGGCGGCGGAGCGCTCGGTGCGCTCGCTCGCGAACCGAGGCGTCGAGGTGACCGACGTCGTCAGCCGCGGCGCGCGGCTGCCGGGTGGGATCCGCGCGATCCCGACGGCGCGTCGTGGCGAGGTCGCCCTCTGGCTGCCGGAGCAGCGTGCGGTCGTCGTGGGCGACGTCCTGCTCGGCGCAGGCGCGAAGCCGCGTGCGACGGAGGATCCGTTGCGTCTCTGCCCGGAGCGGTGGCTGGGGAAGGGATCCCACGAGGAGCTGCGCGACTCGCTGCGCCCGCTGCTCGAGCTGCCGGTCGAGCTCGTCCTCTGCGCGCACGGCCGCCCGGTGCTGCAGGACGGCCTGCGCGAGCTCGAGCGCGTCGTGGCGTAGTGCGGCGCGCCTGCCTCAGAGCACGGCCTGCGTCTGGGTCACGCGGGCGACACGGCGGCCGCGGTCGTCCCAGAGGTCGGTCTCGACGACGATCGTCGTGCGGCCGACGTGCAGGGGGCGCGACTCCGCGATCACGTGCCCGGTGGGAACCGCGCGGAGGAAGTTCGTCTTCGACTCGATCGTCGCGGTGCCGCCGGCGCCGTCCGGCAGGTTCAGGAAGGCGCAGTAGGCGCCGCCGGTGTCGGCGAGGCTCATCAGCACGCCGCCGTGCAGGATCCCGCCGGCGGTGCAGAGGCGCGCCTCCCACGGGAGGCGCAGGCGCACCTCGTCCGGCGCTGCCGCGAGCACCTCGACCCCGAGCGTCGCGGCGAGCGGCATCGACTCCCGCGCCGCCTCGGTCAGCGCCTCGTCCGCGGCGTCGTGCCCGGTGGTCACGACCGCGACCTTACCGCCTCCCACGGCACCGTCACTACGCTCTCCGCGTGAGCCCCGAACGGCAGTGGTGGCTGCGGGTGCCGGCGGTGCTGGTGCGTCCGCGCGCCGTCTTCGTCGCGTTGCGCGAGACCGCGCAGGACGACCTCGACGCGCGCCAGGAGCCGGTGCTCGCGCTGATCCTCCTCGCCGGCATCGGTGGCGTGCTCGCGACCTCGACGGCTGCGACGCTCGCCGACAGCCGGGAGTACGACGCCGCGCTCGTCGCCGTCTGGACCTTCGTCGCCGGCGGGCTCTACGGCATGGCGGGCTACTTCCTGATCGGCGGCGCGCTCTACCTCGGGGCGCGCGGGCTCGGGTCGCTCGGCGACTTCCGCCGCGCCCGGCACGTCGTCGCGTTCGCAGCCGTGCCGCTCGCGCTCTCGCTCCTGACCCTGCGGCCGGTGGAGCTCGCGCTCTTCGGCGGCGACGTCTTCCGGAGCGGTGGCGACGACGACGGCACAGCCGGGACGGTCCTGACGCTGGTGGAGCTCGCCTTCGGCCTCTGGGCGGCTGCGCTCCTGCTCGTCGGCACGCGCGCCGTCCACGGCTGGACGTGGGTGCGCTCGCTCGGCGCCCTCGGCCTCGTCGCGCTCCTCCTCGCGGCCTTCGCGTACCTGCCCGAGGTGCTGCCGGGCGGCTGACCGAATGGCCCTGTGGCCAGGGAGAGGGGACGAGCGTCGCCCGCGGGCAGGTCGGCTCCGCCCGGGCTACCGCAGCGCTCGCTCTTCCACGGCTGCCTCGAAGGCCGCCAGCTCCTCCTCCTGCATCGCGTAGGTGTGCCGCTCCTCCGGGAACCGTCGCTCGCGCACGTCCGCGACGTACTCGGAGACGGCATTCGCGATCACGCTCGCGAGGTCCGCGTACTGCTTCACGAAGCGGGGTGCGTGGCCGTGGTAGAGGCCGAGCACGTCGTGCCAGACGAGCACCTGCCCGTCGCAGCCGAGGCCGGCGCCGATGCCGATCGTCGGGATCTCGAGGGCGGCGGTGATCCTTACCGCGACCGGCGCCGGCACCGCTTCGAGCACGAGCGCGAACGCCCCGGCCGCCTCGAGTGCGAGTGCGTCGTCGAGGAGCCGCAGCGCCTTCGCCGCAGTCCGCCCCTGAGCCTTGAAGCCGCCGAGCAGCGTCGCCGACTGCGGCGTCAGTCCCACGTGCGCCATCACCGGCACCCCGGCGCCGACCAGCGCCTGCACGCGCGAGAGCGTCGGCCCGGCGCCCTCGACCTTGACCGCGTCCGCACCGGCCTCCTTCAGGAACCTGACGGCGTTCGCGACGGCCTCGGCGTCCGAGACCTGGAACGACCCGAAGGGCATGTCGGCCACGACGAGCGGCCGGCGGGCGCCGCGCGTGACCGCGCGGGTCAGGATCACCAGCTCCTCCATCGTTGCCGGGACGGTGGAGTCGTGGCCGAGCACCGTCATGGCGGCCGAGTCACCGACGAGGATCACGTCGGCGCCGGCGTCGTCCGCCAGCCTCCCGCTCGGTGCATCGTAGGCGGTGATCATCGCGATCGGCTGGCCGCGCGCCTTCAGCTGCGCCAGCTCCGTGAGCGGCAGCTTGCCGGCGGCGGGCGTTCCGGGTGCGGGTTGGCGTGGTCTCGTGGTCATGGTCTCTCCTCCTCGAGGACGACGTTGTCGATCAGGCGGACACCGCCGACGCGGACGGCGGCGGCGAGGACGGGCGGGTCGAAGGCCGCGAGCTCGACGTAGTCGACGTCGAGCCCGGCGAGGGCTGCCCGAGCCGCAGCCGGGTCGCGCGTCGCGAGCGCGCGGGGGAGAGCGCGCGCCCGCTCGCGCTCCGCCGGCGTCAGCAGCGCGTTGCGCGAGGAGAGGGCGAGGCCGTCGTCGTCGCGAACCGTGGGGAGGACGCGCAGGTCGATCTCCTCGTCCAGGTCGAGGTCGAGCAGCAGCTGCCGGAGCACCGCCACCTGCTGCGCGTCCTTTTGGCCGAAGTAGGCGGCGCGCGGCCGGACGAGGTTGAAGAGCTTCAGGCAGACGGTCGCGACGCCGCGGAAGTGGCCGGGCCGGTGCTCGCCCTCCAGGATCGCGCCGAGCTCCGTCACCTCGACCCACGTCTGGAAGCCGGGCGGGTACATCTCGTCGGCGCTCGGCGCGAAGAGCAGGTCGACGCCCGCTTCGGCGGCGGTGCCGGCGTCGCGCTCCTCGTCGCGCGGGTAGCGCCCGAGGTCCCCGTCGTCCGAGAACTGCGCCGGGTTCACGAAGAGGCTGGCGACCACCGCCGCGCAGTCGGCCCGGGCGGCGTCGAGGAGCGCCCGGTGGCCGTCGTGCAACGCCCCCATCGTCGGGACGAGGCCGACGTCGCCGGCGGCCCGGAGCGGCTCGAGCGCCGCGCGCAGCTCCTGCTTCGTGCGGGCGATCCTCACGCGAGCTCCGCGGTCGCCGTGGCGAGTGAGGCGTACATCTCCTCGAGCGCCGGGCGCTCGCGCCTGATCGCCGTGAGGTGCGCGTCGACCGTCTCCCAGTCGCCCCGGGCGATCGGCCCCGTCAGCTCGAACCCGTTCTCGATCGTGCGGCGCATCAGCGGGTCGAGTGCCTCCGGCGGCGCGCCTGCCGCCTCGAGCAGCGAGCCGGCGGCGCGGCGCAGGGTGACGAGGTAGTTGGAGGCCATCGCCGCGCCGGCGTGGTAGGCGTCGCGCAAGGCGTCGTCCAGCGGGAACGGGTGGAGGCCGAGGGTGCGGGCGAGCTGGAACGCGGTCGCGCGACCCTCGTCGTCCTCCGCCGTCACCGCCGCGAATGCGCCGTCGAGCTGCTCCGGGCCGCGTGCTCGGGTGAACGTCTGTAGCGGGTGGAGACCGAAGCGCCGCGTGTGCGGCGCGAGCGCGGCGAGCGGCGTCGCGCCGCTCACGTGCGCGATCCACGGCCCGGGCGCGACCTCACGCGCGGCCGCCGCGATCGCACGGTCGGGGACGCAGAGGAGGACGAGGTCGGGTTCGTTCGCACCCACGGTGACGCCGCGCTCGCGCAGGCGCGCTGCGATGGCGGAGCCGACGCGACCCGCGCCGACGACGTGGACTCGAGCAAGCATGTGGTGGGCTCCAGTTCCTCGCGGATACCGGGCGCGGCCAGTGTACCGCGCACTGGGCCTGGGGCCGCGCACGTGCCCGGCGTCGCTAGGCGCCGCCGGCGGGAAGCGCGATGCTCACGGTGGTGCCGACGCCGACGGTCGAGTCGACGAGGATGGAGCCGCCGCTCTGCGAGACGATGCCGTAGATCGTCGCGAGGCCGAGGCCGGTGCCCGTTTCTGGTGGCTTCGTGGTGAAGAAGGGATCGAAGATGAACGGCAACACCTCCTCGGGGATGCCGCAGCCCGTGTCCGTGACCTGCAGCCAGCCCGAGGGGTTGCGAACGTCGTGCGTGACGCCCGGAGGGACGTCGGACGTGGTGCTGACGGTGATCGTCCCGGGTGCGTCGATCGCATCGCGGCTGTTCACGACCAGGTTGAGCAGCACCTGCTCGAGCTGCGAGCGGTCGACGACGACGGGTACCGGTTGCGGCGAGAACGCCAGGCGCAGGTCGATGTCGGCCGGCACGAGCTGCTGCAGCAGCGACGAGAGGCCGTCGACGATCTCGTTCAAATCGACGAGCTCGGGAGTGAGCTGCTGTTCCCGCGTGAACGCGGACAGCTGCTGCGTCAAAGCGAAGGCCCTCCGACCGGCCGCGTCGATCTCGTCGAAGTACTGCCGGATCGTCGGATCGGCTGAGGCGCGTAGACCGACGCTCGCGAAGCCACGGACCGCGGCCAGGATGTTGTTGAAGTCGTGCGCGACGCCGGCGGTGACTCGTCCGATCGCTTCCAGTCGCTGCGCCTGCCGGAAGCGCTCCTCGAGCAGCCGTGCGTCGGTCACGTCGTTGAGGTAGACGGCGAGGCCGTCGGGAACCGGGTGAGCCCGCACCTCGAACGTGCGCCTGTCCGGGCCCCACGTCTCCTCGAACCGCACAGGCGCCTGTTCTCGGAGAGCGCGCTGGTACTGGTCGTAGAACCGTGAGCGCGTCTTCTCGGGGAACTCGTCCCAGACGTTCCGCCCGATGAGTTCTCCTCGCTGACGGTCGAGGGCCGCTTCGGCCTGCGGATTCAGATACGTGAAGCGCCACTCGGAATCGAGCGTGAAGAACGCGTCACTCATCGCCTCGAGGACCTCCACGGCCCGCTCGGCCGCCGCGGCCGCGTCGGTGCGGTTCCGGAGCGCCTCTTCGCGGTCGCGGCCGGCTCGGTCCCGGTCGCCCGCAGCCTGGATGCGGTCGCCGGCCGCCTCTTTCCGGTCGCCGGCGGCCCACCTCCGGTCGCGTGGAGCCCCGTCAGGAGCCGTTTCCGGCTCGTCCCGTCGCAGCCGCGCAGCGCTCGTCTCGTCGCGTGCCCCCATCGCGGTGTGACGAGCGCGATGCGTCTTCTGTCGTGCCCGGATGCCGCTGAGGTACGTGGCCTCGTCGCCACCGGCGGCGAACTCGTCGTCTGCAGCCTGCTGATCGGCGTCGGCCGCCCGCTGATCGATCCTGCTCGCGGCCTGGTCGTCTTCCGACCATGCTTGATCCTGATCGCTCGCTATCGCCTCGCGATCGATCGCCGCCTGTTCGTGCGCACGGGCCTGTTCATCCCGACCGCCCGCGGCACGATCACGACGTTCGGCCGACAGGTCGCGGGATTCCGCCGTCTTGTCGCGCTCGCTCGCCCATCCGTCGCCCTCGGCGGCTTGGGATTCCGCTCCACAGGACGGGCACGTCGGAGCTCCCGCGACCTCGCCGCAAGCCGGACACCTCACGACCTTCGTCATCGACCGACACCCCCTCACCGTGCGGCGGCGTCCAAACTCTAGTGAAACCGTGGTCAGGCGGCCAGTACCGTCACCTTTCTCGCGCCTGGTCTCGCCGCTAGCCGAGCGTCGCTGCACGTTCTCGCGCGGCGGCTTGGTCAGCGGGCGGCGAGCCGCCGCGCGAGGTTCGCCCGCACCGCCGGCCACTCGTCGTCGATCACGCTGTACCACGCGGTGTCGCGGTTCTCGCCGCCGCGGACGAGCATGTGCTTGCGGTGGATCCCTTCGAACTGCGCCGGCAGCGCCTCGAGTGCGCGGCGCGAGCGCTCGTTCAGCGCGTCCGTCTTCAGCTCCACGCGGCGACAGCCGAGCCGCTCGAAGGCGTCGCGCAGCAGGAGCAGCTTTGCCTCGGCGTTCGCGCCGCTGCCCCAGGCGGACGGGTGCAGCCACGTCCAGCCGATCTCGACGCTGCGGTGCTCCGGCCGGAGCGCGAGGAAGCGGGTGCTGCCGATCCCGCGGCCGTCGGCGCGGCGAACCGTGGCGTACGGCAGCTCGACGCCTGCCGCGGCGCTCGCGAGCGCCGCCTCGACGTACGCATGCAGCTCTGCGCGCGTCCCCGGCTGCAGGATGCTGAGCCAGCGCCACGCGCGCGGATCACGCGACGCCTCCCACAGGTCGTCCTCGTGCCGCGGCTCGAGCGGCTCCAGTCGCACGAGCCGCCCCTCCAGCGCCACAGCCTGCCAACCCGCCACGCCCCGAGCCTACGCGCACGGCGACGCGCGAGCGCGGCCGCGGTAGCTAGGGGTGGCCGAGGGCAGCGGCGACCGTGCTCACGCCGCGAGCCTCTGCTCGAGGATCTCCCCGAGGTCGGCGACGACGAGGTCGGCGCCCTTCGCGCGCAGCGCGCCGGCCTCGCTCCCGCGGGCGACGCCGACTACCACCTCGAAGCCGCCGGCGCGGCCGGCGACGACGCCGTCGGGCGTCGTCTCGAACACCGCCGTCCGCTCCGGCACGACGTGTAGGTGCCGGCAGGCAGCGAGCAGCGTGTCGGCCGCCGGCTTCCGCCGCAGGCGCTCCGCGGCCATCGTGTCGCCGTCGACGCGATGTTCGACGAAGGACGTGAGTTGCGCCTGCTCGAGCATGGACGCCGCATTCGCGCTCGCAGAGACGACGCCGACGTGGATGCCGGCGTCGTGGACGAGCTCGAGGTAGAGCCGGGCGCCCTCGAAGGCCGAGACGCCCTGCTCCCGCAGCCGCTGCAGGAGCGCCTGCCGCTTCGCGTTCGCCAGCCCGTGCACGGTCTCCGTGCCCGGCCGGTCGGCGGGGGAGCCGAGGGGCAGGCTGATGCCGAGGCTCGCGAGGAACTCGAGGACTCCCTCGAGCCGCGGCCGCCCGTGGATGTGCCTACGGTAGTCGCGCAGCGGGTCGAAAGCGACGAAGTCACGCCGGAGTCGGTCGGCGCGGAGCGAGAGAAAGGCGTCGAACGTCTCGCGCCACGCAGCCGCGTGGAGTGCCGCGCTGCCGATCAGGACGCCGTCGAGGTTGAAGACGCACGCGTCCACGTCGGACGGGACCCCGAGCAGCTGACGCGTGCGCCAGCGCGGCAGCACGACGCGTACGAGCGCCCGCTTCGCATGGCGGTCGCGCGCGAGGCCGTCGAGGAGGCGTACCGTCTCCTCACGCTCCTCGTCCAGGTTCACGGGCGTCGTGCCGCGCAGCGACGTGTCGCGGCGCGCGGCGCGCACGGCATCCTCCGCCGCGTCGAACGCCGTCCGCCAGCGCCCGATCAGAGCGTCGAAGTCGACCGCGACGTCGTTCATGTCCGAAGCGTCGCGGAACGTCTGCGCCACGGCATCCGCGGCGAGCCGCACCGCTGTGTGGAGAAGTACGGCACGAGCCTGTGCTGCGGTGCCCGGGCGCGCTAGGATCGCGACATGCCGATCTACGAGTACGCCTGCATGGAGTGCGAGTCCCACTTCGAGGAACTCGTCCGCCGGGAGGACCAGGCCGTCTCGTGCCCCGAGTGCGGCCGGGCGAACGTCCTGAAGCAGCTCTCCACCTTCGCCGTCTCCGGCTCCTCCGCTTCGCCGAGCTTCAGCGGCGGCGGCGGCGGTGGCGGCTGCTGCGGCGGCGGTTGCGGCTGCGGTTGACGCGTCCGACCCCGGGCGTAGACTCGCCGGCGTGACCACGGTCGCCGGCCCGTCCGCCCTCGCCGACCTGCGCGACGCGACGCTCGGCTGCACGCGCTGCCCACTTGCGGGAACGCGCTCGCAAGTCGTGTTCGGCTCCGGCGCGCCCGATGCGGAGTTGATGTTCGTCGGGGAGGCGCCCGGCTTCCACGAGGACCAGCAGGGCGTCCCGTTCGTCGGCCAGGCGGGGAAGCTGCTCGAGCGGCTCCTGAACGGGATCGGGCTCTCGCGGCCGGACGTCTACGTGGCGAACGTGCTCAAGTGCCGCCCGCCCGGGAACCGCGACCCGCACCCCGACGAGATCGAGGCCTGCGAAACGCACCTCTTCCGCCAGATCGAGGTGATCCAGCCGCGGCTCGTCGCGACGCTCGGGAACTTCGCAACGAAGCTGCTCTCGGGCCGGCCGACGGGCATCACGCGCGTGCACGGTGTCGAGCAGGAGGTCACGCTCGGCGGGAACCGGGTGACGCTGTACCCGCTCTTCCATCCGGCGGCCGCCCTCTACACACCCTCGATGCAGAAGGTGCTGGAGCAGGACTTCGCCCGGATCCCGGAGCTGCTGGGGCGGACGGCGCTCCCTCCCGCTCCGACACCGCTCGAGCCGGTCGTGCCGGCTGCCGCGGCCGCCGAGGCGCGGCAGGCGCGCCCGGTGCAGCTCGGCCTCTTCTAGGGCAGCTCGGCTCCTCGGCGTCGCTACAGCGGGCGGCGGTAGCGGAAGCCAGAAGACGCGGTTCACCGCATGGAGTGCGAGCAGGATCCGCTCGTGCACGTCTGCGGTTTTGCGGGCCTGCCGGAGCTTGCTCGCCGGAGTCGCCACGCGGGCGACTCTAATCTCCTCACCGTGGAGCTCACCACCTGCTCGGCAACGGAGACGGAGCGGTTCGCCGCCGCGGTCGCTGCGCTGCTCCGACCCGGCGACGTGGTCACCGTCGCCGGCGAGCTCGGCGCGGGCAAGACGACGTTCGTCCGCGGAGCGTGCCGTGCGCTCGGCGTGACTGCTCCGGTGACGAGCCCGACGTATACGATCGGCCACCGCTACGAGGGTGACCCCGACGTCACGCACCTCGACCTGTACCGCTTCAGCGGCGTCTCCGCAGCGGAGTGGGGCGACCTCGAGCCGTATTTCGAGGACGCGATCGCGTTCGTCGAGTGGCCCGAGGCGGCGGGGACGGAGCTGCCTCGGCCGCGCCTGCGAGTCCGGCTCGAGCACGTCGATCCCGAGCGGCGCCGCCTGCTCGTCGAGGCCGACGACGCGGCGCTGCTGGAGCCGCTCCGTACGATGCACGACGCGTGCTGATCCTCGCCTTGGACACCGCCACCGACCGCGCGACGAGTGCCCTCGTCGCGGACGGCGAGGTCCTTGGCGAGCGTGTCTCGCGCGCGGCGACTGTGCTCGAGGACGTCGACGCGCTGCTGCGGCAGGGCGGCGCCCGCGCCGCGGATCTCGAGGGCGTCGCGGTCGGTACGGGGCCGGGCAGCTTCACGGGCGTCCGGATCGGGATCGCCGTCGTGCGCGGGCTCGCGCTCGCGCTCGGCGTCCCCGTCGCCGGTGTCTCGACCCTCGACGCACTCGCCGCGGGCGCGCCCGGCGCGATGCCCGTCGTAGATGCGAAGCGCCGCGAGGTCTTCGTCCCGGGGCCGTTGGCTCAGGCTCCAGTCGAGGTCGAGGTACCGCCGGGGGTGCTCTGCGTCGGCGACGGCGCCGTGCGCTACCGCGACGTGCTGGAGGCGGCGGGCGCAGCGGTCCCGCCGGACGCCGACGAGCGGCATGTGCCGCGCGCCCGGTTCCACGCGGTGCTCGCGCGCAACTACGGCGACGCCGAGCTCGTGGTGCCGATCTACGTTCGTGAGCCGGACGCGCAGCCGGGGCCGACGAGGTGACGGACGTCGACCTCCGCCGGCTCGAGCTGCACCACCTCGCGGAGATCGAGCGGATCGAGAAGGTGTCGTACCCGACTCCCTGGTCGCGGTCCATGTTCGCGAGCGAGCTCGCGAAGCCGAGCTCGCTGTCGCTCGGTGCGTTCGACCCCGAGACGGGCACGCTCCTCGGCTACCTGATCATCTCCCGCTACGTCGACGCCTGGCACGTGATGAACGTGGCGGTCGACCCGCCGTACCGCCGGCTCGGCATCGCGCGCCGACTGCTCGCACGTCTCTTCGAGACGACGGCCCGCGACGCGCGGCGCGGCTACACCCTCGAGGTGCGCGTGTCGAACGAGGGCGCGATCAAGCTGTACGAGAGCCTCGGCTTCCGCGGCCGGGGCGTGCGCCGCGGCTACTACACCGACAACCGCGAGGACGCGCTGATCATGTGGAGAGACCCGGTGCCGGGTGACGGGGTGGCAGGATGATCCTCGGGCTCGAGACGTCTTGCGACGAGACGGCGGCCGCGCTCGTCACCGCGGGGGGTGAGATCCGCGCCAATGTGGTGGCGTCGCAGGCCGAGCTGCACGCCGGCTTCGGCGGCGTGGTGCCGGAGGTCGCGTCGCGCCGGCATCTCGAGCTCGTCGTCCCCGTGCTCCGGGAGGCGCTCGCCGAGGCCGGCGCGTCGCTGGACGACGTCGAGACGATCGCGGTGACGCAGGGCCCGGGACTCGTCGGGGCCCTCCTCGTCGGCCTCTCCGCCGCGAAGGCGATCGCGTGGTCGCGCCGCCTGCCCCTCGTTCCCGTCGACCATCTGCACGGGCACGTCGCGTCGCTCTGGCTGGAGCCCGAGCCCGTCGAGCCGCCGTTCCTCTGCCTGCTCGCGAGCGGCGGCCACACGTTGCTCCTCGACGTCCGGGAGCACGAGCGGTACACGGTCGTCGGAGCGTCGGTCGACGACGCGGCAGGCGAAGCGTTCGACAAGGGGGCGCGCCTGCTGGGGCTCGGCTACCCCGGCGGCGCCGCGATCGACCGGCTGGCGCGCGAGGGCGATCCCGAGGCGTTCGCATTCCCCGTCGCCCGCGTCGGCGCGCTCGACTTCTCGTTCTCTGGTGTGAAGACGGCGCTCCTCTACGCCGTCCGCGACCTCGGCGACGACGCGTCGCGCCTCCGGGCAGACCTCGCCGCGTCGTACCAACGGGCGCTCGTCGGCGCGCTCGTCGAGCGTGCGCAGGACGCGGCCGCGCGCCTCGGGCACGCCACGATCGCCGTCGTCGGTGGTGTCGCTGCGAACTCGGAGCTGCGCGCGCGGCTGGCGGAGGCGCGGTTCGCGCCGCTCCGGCTGTGCACGGACAACGCTGCGATGATCGCCTCGGCGGGCCGCTACGGCAGACCCCTTCCCTATCCTCGGTACCTTGCGCTCGACGCCTATGCATCGCGCTCTTGACCGCCGCGCGGCGCTTGTCGCGGCCGCCGCGGCGCTCGCCGCCGTGCTGGTCGCGGCAGCCGGTGGCGCGGGCACGGCTCCCCCTGCGGCGGCGACCGGCGCCGCCGCGTGGGGCGGCTTCGTCGACGCCGACCGGCGGGAGGTCGCGATTGGGCAGCGCGCCATCGTGGTGCTTCGCTACCCGTCGCTCGCGGACCAGGTCGCGCAGGCAGGCGGGCAGGCGACCGAGGCCCAGATGCGGCGTTTCACCGGCGTCGCGCTCACCGGGCAGACGCAAATCGCTGCGCGCCTCTCCCGCGAGGGCGTGCGCCTGGAGCCGGAGTTCGTCTACACACGCACCTTCAACGGCTTTGCGGCGCCCCTCGACGCCCAGACGCTGGCGCTGCTCGAGCGTGACTCGGACGTCCTCGGCGTCTACCCGGTGCGTGCCGCCTACACGACCGCCGCGGGGCGTTTCGGGGACGACGCCTTCGGGCCGGCGGGCGGCCGGCGCGCCGCCGTCGGTGTGCCCGGCTACGACGGCTCCGGGATCGTCGTCGCGCTCCTCGACACCGGCGTCGACGCGTCGCACCCGTACCTGCGCGGGCGGCTCGGGCGCGGCATCGACATCCTCGATCCCGATGGTCGCGCGCTGCCGCGCGCGCACCCCGACGACCCACAGCTGCTCGAGCAGCACGGGACGCAGACGGCCGGGCTCGTCGTGGGGCGGAACGGGCCGGGGCGCCTGCACGGGGTGGCACCCGGTGCCTCGTTGCTCCCGATCCGCGTCGCCGGATGGCAGGCCGACGCGCAGGGCGGCTTCTCCGTCTTCGCCCGCACCGACCAGCTGCTGGCCGGGCTCGAGCGCGCGGTCGACCCGGACGGTGACGGAAGCGCCTTCGATGCGGTCCGGGTCGCCGTCGTCGGAGTCGCGGAGCCGTTCGCGTCGTTCTCCGACGGCCCGCTCGCCCGGGCGATCGCGGGTGCGCAGGTACTCGACACGCTCGTCGTCGTCCCGGCCGGGAACGACGGTCCGGCCGGCCCAGGGTACGGGAACGTCAGCGGGCCCGGCGGGGCGCCGGCGGCCCTCACCGTCGGGGCGGTAGACGCACGGGCGCGGACCGCCTCGGTTCGTGTCGTCCTGCGGACGGGGCTGCGCGTCGTGCTCGACCGCGTGCTTCCACTCGCCGGCGACACGATGCCTGCGGCCATGCTCTCGGCGCCGCTCGTGCGCCCCGCGGAGGCGGCGCCGAACCTCGGCTCCTCGCCGCTCGCGCGCTTCTTCGACGTCGACGGGTTCAG
>DASQNG010000016.1:0-6133 GCA_035645095.1 Gaiellaceae bacterium
GAGACGGGAGCGACGGGACTCGAACCCGCGACCTCCGGCGTGACAGGCCGGCGTTCTAACCAACTGAACTACGCCCCCAGGAGCCGGCCAAGTGTAGCCGGACCGGCACGCCCGCAAGCGTCCGTAGGCTGGCAGTGTGACGACCGTCGACTGGATCGCCGTCGCCGCGATCGCGCTTGCGGCGCTGACGGGCTTCCGGCGCGGGCTCGTCGCCGGCGCGCTCGGCCTGGGCGGGATCGTCGCCGGCGCGTACCTCGGCGCGAAGCTCGCGCCGCGTGTCTTCGGTGGCGAATCCTCCCCGTGGACACCCGTCGTCGCGCTCGCCGGCGCGGTGACGCTCGCGTCGCTCCTCCAGACGGTCGGCACGCTGGCCGGCCGGACCGTCCGGACGAGCCTGTTCGTGCTGCCGCCGCTCCGCGTGCTCGACACGGTCGGTGGCGTCCTGCTCGGAGCGGCCACGGGCGCGGCGTTCGTCTGGGTCGCCGGCGCCGCGGCGCTCTACGTCCCCGGGCAGACCCAGCTGCGGGAGCAGGTGCAGCGCTCGCGCGTCCTGCGCGAGCTGAACGAGCGGGTCCCGCCCGAGCGGCTGCTCGACGCGCTCGAGCGGGTCGACCCGTTCCGCCAGATCGCCGGCCCGCGGCCGAACGTGGAGGCGCCCGACCCCGAGCTCCTGCGTGATCCGGGCGTGCAGGCGGCACGCGCCAGCGTCCTCCGCCTCACCGGGATCGCCTGCGGCCTCGGCATCTCCGGCTCCGGCTGGATCGCGGCGCCGGAGACGGTCGTCACGAACGCGCACGTCGTCGCAGGGGTGCGGGAGGCGCGCGTCGACCGCGGCGACCGCGGCAAGCTGCGCGCGCGGGTCGTCGTCTTCGACCCACGCAACGACGTCGCGGTGCTGCGCGTGCCGGGGCTGCAGGGGACGCCGCTCCGCCTCGTCGAGCCCGAGCAGGGGGCCCCGGTCGCGATCCTCGGCTACCCCGGCAGCGGTCCGTTCTCCGCCACCGCCGGCCGGATCGGCCAGACGGGCACCGTGCTGACGGACGACGCCTACGGGCGCGGGCCGATCCGGCGCAGCATCACGACGCTGCGGGGCGAGGTTCGCCGCGGCAACTCCGGCGGCCCCGCCGTGGATGCGCAGGGCCGCGTCCAAACCACGATCTTCGCGTCCCGCGTGGGCGACGCCTCCGGGTATGGTGTGCCGACGTCGGTCGTACGGGAGACGCTCGCGGGTGCGGGCGCCGCAGCCGTCTCGACCGGCCCCTGTGTCCGCTAGGAGAGCAGGTCGAGCACGCCAAGCGGCTGGCGGAACGGCGCGACCACGTACACGCCTGCCGCCTTCTCGCGGGATTCCGCGAGCAGCTCGCGCGCCAACTCGAGCCCGACCTCGCGCGCCGAGGCGCCGGCGACGCGCAGTCGCTCCTGGACGGGCTCGGGGACGATCATCCCCGGCACCTCGTTGTGGATCCGGAGCGCGAGCTGGTGACTGCGCAGCGGCCAGATGCCGACGAGGAGCGGAATGGGCGAGCGGCCGCCGAAGTGCGCGAGGAACCCGTCGAGGTAGTTGAGGTCGTACAGCACCTGCGTCATCGCGAACTGCGCGCCCTCGGCGAGCTTCTGCTCGAACCGCGCGAGCTCCTCGTCGAGGTCGTCGGCCGAGGGGTTTACGGCAACGCCGGTGAAGAAGGAAGTCGGGGCGTCGATCGCGCGGCCGTGCCAGTCCTCGCCGCGGTTGAGCCCGGAGATGAGGCGCGTGAGCCCGATCGAGTCCACCTCGTAGACGCCGCGGGCGCCGGGGTAGTCGCCTTCCTCGGGCGGGTCGCCCGTGACCGCGAGGACGTTGCGGACGCCTTCGGCGTGCGCGCCGAGGAGGAGCGACTCGAGGCCGGCGATGCCCATGTCGCGCGGCGTCAGGTGGGGGATCGTCTCCACCCCGCACGCTCGCTGGATCGCGACGGACGCCATCACGCCGCTCATCCGCGCCCGCGCCCGCGGGTTGTCGTTGACGTCGACGAAGTGGGCCTTGCCCGTCTCCTTCAGCACGCGCGAGACCTCGAGCAGTGCCGCGTTGTTCGCCCCTAGCGGCGGGTCGAGCTGCACCGAGACGACGAACTCCTCGGCGCGCAGCATCCGGGCGAGCTCCGTCTCCTCCGGCGTCTCGAGCGCCGACTCGTGCAGCTCGCGCTCGCGGACGACGAGCGGGAGGGACGGCGCGCGTCCCTCGTCCACCGCGGCCCGGATCGCCGCGATCTGCGCGGGCGTCGTGCCGCAGCAGCCGCCGATCAGGCCGGCGCCGAGCCGCCGTGCCTGCGCGGCGAATTCGCCGAAGTACTCGGGCGTCGCGTGCGGGAAGATCACGCGCGAGCCGGCGAGGCTCGCGAGACCGACGTTCGGCAGGGCCGCAAGCACGACGTCGGGGCGTTGCATCTCGGAGAGCGCGTTCAGCGCGGCCGCCGGCCCGGCGCTGTGGTTGGCGCCGATCGCGGCGAGGCCGAGGGGCGCCAGCCGCTCCGCCGCGTCCCGCGCCGACACGCCGCCGAGCGTCTGGCCGTCGGCATCGAAGGTCATCAGCGCGACGAGCGGCAGCTGCGACACCCCCCGCACCGCGTCGATCGCAGCGAGCAGCTCGTCGAGGTCGTAGAAGGTCTCGAGCAGCAGGAAGTCGACGCCGCGCCCCTCCAGCACCTGCGCCTGCTCGGCGACGAGTGGTGCGACGTCGGCGGGGTCGAAGAGCTCGACGTCGCCCAGCGGACCGATCGCCCCGGCGATGAACACCTCGCGGCCGGCGACCTCGCGGGCCTCCCGCGCGAGCCGCACTCCAGTCGAGTTGATGTGCTCGAGCTCCTCTTCGAGGAAGACGGCCGCGAGCTTGCGCCGGTTCGCGCCGAAGGTGTTCGTCTCGATCACGTCTGCGCCGGCGCGGATGAAGCTCGCGTGGAGCGCGACGACGCTCTCCGGCGCGCGCAGGTTCGCCTCCTCGGGGCAGCGCAGCCGCGGCACGCCGCCCGAGATCAGCGCGCCCATGCCGCCGTCGGCGACGAGCGGCGTCCCGGAGCGCAGGCGTTCGACGACGCGGCTCGACACGCCGGTGACTGTAGACGCAGCAGGGCTCAAGGTTCGTCGCCGGGTGCCGATAAGGAGGGCGACTCTCCGGTCGGGGACTGACGGCAATCATCCTGCGGCTTGGCGAGCACGAAGCGGCGGCCCTGTGCCGCCGCTTTTCGTTCTCGTGCGGAGAGCCCGGTGTCAGGGGCCGGCGTCGTCGTGGACGACGCGGCCCTCCATGCCGCCGGCGATCGTCACGACCTGCCCGGTGACGTGGCCCGAGAGCTGGTCGGAGGCGAGGACGACCACGTGCCGGGCGACGTCCTCGGGGCTCGCCACCTTCCGCAGCGCCATCGTCCGCGAGATGCGCCGCACGGCGTCGGGGTCGACGTGGCCGCGCGTCATCGGCGACGCTGTCCAGCCCGGAGCGACGGCGTTCACCCGGGCGCGCGGTGCGATCCGGACGACCTCGTTCTTGAGGCTGAGCAGGAGGCCGCCGAGGACGGCGCTCTTCGCCGCCGCGTAGTCCGCGTGGCCGGCCTCGCCGACGATGCCCGCCGTCGAGCCGACGAGGACGAGAGAGCCGTGACCCGTGCGCTCGACCTCGCGCAGGAAGCCGCGGGAGGTGAGAAAAGCCGAGGTGAGGTTCTGCCGCAGCGTCCGCTCCCACCGCTCGAGCGGGAGCTGCCACACCGGCTCGTCGTCCGACGGCCAGACGCCCGCGACGGCCGCGCAGACGTCGATCCGGCCGAGCGCTTCGCGCGTCTCGGCGAACAGCCGGTCGACCTCGCGCTCGTCCGTCAGGTCCGCGCCGACGACCGGCGCGCCGCCGAGCTCCGCCGCCACCGCGCGAGCCCGCTCCTCGCCGCGGTGGTAGTGGACGGCGACGCGCGCGCCCTCGGCGGCGAACGCGCGGGCGCAGGCGGCCCCGATGCCGCCCGAGGAGCCGGTGACGAGGACGCCCTTCCCTCCGAGGCCGGTGTCCACGGTCGCTTAGGCTACCGCCGTGCGCGTCCACGTCATCAGCGACATGGAAGGCGTCTCGGGCATCGTGAAGGGGCCGCAGACCCACGGCGGCGCGCCGCTGTACGAGGAGGGGCGCAAGCTCTACACGGAGGAGATCAACGCGGCCGTGCGCGGCGCGCGCGCGGCGGGCGCGACCGAGGTCGTCGTGATGGACTGCCACGGCGCGGGCGGCGAGTTCTCGTTCAACTCGCTCGTGCCAGAGCTGCTGCACCCCGACTGCGAGTGGGTGGTGCAGGACCAGTGGACGGAGTACACGGAGTTCCTCGAAGAGGGATGCGACGCAGCGCTCCTCGTCGGGATGCACGCGATGGCGGGCACGCGGCGGGGCGGCATGAACCACACCGTCTCCGGCGCCGACTACCACAACCTCAGCTTCAACGGCACGCGCGTGGGCGAGACCGGCATCCACGCGGCGCTCTGCGGCACGTGGGGGACTCCCGTGCTGCTCGTCACCGGCGACGACGCCGCGTGCGCCGAGGGGGCGGCGCTGCTCGGGCCGAACCTGACGACGGTCGCCGTGAAGCGCGGCATCGGCGTGGCGTCCGCGCGGCAGATCCCGCCGGCCCGCGCGCGGCAGCTGATCGAGGACGGCGCCCGGCGCGCGCTGGCCGACCTCTCGGCGGTGCCGCCGTGGGACCCCGGCAGCCCGTGCGAGATCCGGGTCGAGTTCAAGCACACGAAGGCGGCCGACGACCTCCGCTTCCGCGCCGGCGTCGAGCGCGTGGACGACCGCACCATCTCCGTCACCGCGCCGACCTGGTGGGAGGCGTGGAGGACGTTCTACTTCTAGGCGGCTGCTAGGCGTCGGTCGGGCCGCGGCGCGGGACGATCCCGAGCTCCTGCACGAGCGTGAAGAAGGCGCACGCGAACGGCGACGAAGCCGTGCGCTCGCGCACCGAGTCCCAGTCGATCTGCTCCCGCAGCGACCTGGCGAGCTCGAGCACGCTCGAGAAGTCCGGGCTCTGCTCGGTGATCGAGAGCAGCTTCGTCGTGACCACGTCGTCGAGGGAGGCGACGTCGAGCGGCTGCGCCATCACCTCCAGCCGCTCCGCACGGGCGAACTGGTCGTCGGCGACGGTGCCTCCCGCCGGGTGGAAGATGAGATCGACGAGCGTGTCGCCGTGCCACGCCTTCAGCAGCCAACCCTCGGGCGGGCGCTCCGGCTTCATCCCGGCAGCCACGAGCGCCTCGAGCGCGCGCTCCGCGTCCTCCGGGCGGACGAAGAAGTCGACGTCGTGCTCCGTCGGCGGGCCGCCGCGGGCCCAGGCGGCGAGGCCGCCGCCGAGCAGGTGCGGCACGTCCGCGTCGCGCAGGGCGGCCGACGCCACCTTCATCGCCTCGATCAGCTCCGGGAAGTTCTCCGGCTGGGTGTACGGCACGCGGCGCGCGGTACCCGATCCGCCGTTTGTGAAGCATCGGCCGCTGGTAGACCCGGGGGAGTGCCCGAGAGCCTGCGCATTGCCGCGACTGGCGACATCCACTGCTCGGAGCCGCTCCGCGACCACGTCTCGAACGCGTTCGCGCGGGTCGCCGAGGAAGCCGACCTCGTGCTCGTCGCCGGCGACCTGACGACGCACGGGGAGCCGGAGCAGGCGGCCGTCCTCGCCGACGCCTGCCGCGGCCTCGACGTGCCGGTCTTCGCCGTCCTCGGGAACCACGACCACCACGCCAACCGCTGCTCCGAGATCGTCGCCGTGCTCGCAGACGCGGGGGTTCGCGTGCTCACCCGCGAGGCCGCGATCGTGGAGCTGAAGGGGCTCGAGGTCGGCGTCGTCGGCGTCAAGGGCTTCGTCGGGGGCTTCCCGGGCGCCGAGCTGCCGGACTTCGGCGAGCCGCTGCTGCGCGAGGTGTACCGCGAGACGTCGGAGGAGGTGGATGCGCTCGAGGCTGGGCTCGAGGCGATCGCCGGCTGTCACCGCCGGATCGTGCTGCTCCACTACGCGCCGATCCCCGAGACGCTCGTCGGCGAGCCCGAGACGATCTGGGCGTTCCTCGGCTCGTCGCGGCTCGCGGCGCCGATCGGCGCGCACCGGCCGGACCTCGTCCTGCACGGCCACGCTCACCG
>DASQNG010000017.1:0-46510 GCA_035645095.1 Gaiellaceae bacterium
GCAAGCTCGGCTGATCCTCGTTGTTCAAACTCGACCCACGTGCCCGCTAGGATCGACCCGGTGCTGGGCGAGGTCCTGACCGCGATCGTCACGCCGTTCGACCGCGACGGCGCCGTCGACCTCGACGCCTTCCGGCGCCTCGCACGGCACCTGGTCGACAACGGCTCCGACGGGCTCGTCGTCACCGGCACCACCGGAGAGTCGCCGACGCTCACGGACGACGAGCGCTTCGCGCTCTACGCGGCCGCGGTCGAGGAGGTGGGCGACCGGGCGACCGTCGCCGCGGGCACCGGCACGTACGACACGCGCCACTCGGTCCATCTCACCGAGCGCGCGCACGAGCTCGGCGTCGACGCGTTCCTCGTCGTGACGCCCTACTACTCGAAGCCGCCGCCGCGCGGGATCGTCGCGCACTTCCGGGCGCTGGCCGAGACGACCGACAAGCCGTTCGTCGTCTACAACATCCCCGCCCGCGTCGTGCTGAACCTCGAGCCCGAGACGATCGCGGAGCTCGCCGAGATCCCCAACGTGCGGGCCGTGAAGCAGGCGTACGACGATCTCGAGCAGGCACGGCGGATCGTCGAGCTCGGGCTCGACCTCTACGCGGGCGACGACGACCTGATCCTCCCGTTCCTCGAGCTCGGCGCGGTCGGCGGCATCTGCGTCCACACGCACGTCGTCGGCCCGCAGGTGAAGGAGCTCGTGTCGGCCTACGGCGCCGGCGACCACGACCGCGCGCGCGAGCTCGACGCCCAGCTGCGCCCGTCGATCGACCTGCTGCGCGTCGCGACGAACCCGATCGCCATCAAGGCCGCCCTCGACCTGCTCGGGCACGATGTCGGCGGGCACCGGCTGCCGCTCGTCGCCGCGACGACGGAGGAGCGGCACGAGGTACGCGCCTGCCTGGAGCGGCTCGGCCTGCTGCAGGCCGCTCCCGCCTGAGCGCCGTACACTCCTCGCGTGACGCTTCGCATCATCCCGCTCGGCGGCCTCGGCGAGGTCGGCAAGAACATGTGCGTCTACGAGCACGGCGAGGACGTCATCGTCGTCGACGCGGGCCTCGCGTTCCCGCGCGACGAGCACCTCGGCGTCGACCTCGTGCTGCCGGACATCTCGTACCTGCGCGAGCGGCGCGTGCGCGCGGTCGTGCTCACGCACGGGCACGAGGACCACGTCGGCGGCCTGCCGTACCTGCTGCGACAGGTCGACTGCGACGAGGTGATCGCGACACGCCTGACGCTCGGGCTCGTGAAGTCGAAGCTCGACGAGCACGGGCTCGCCAGCGCGACGACGCTGCGCGAGACGGAGCCCGGGAAGGTGATCGAGATCGGCGCCTTCCGGCTCGATTTCGTCCGGGTCGCCCACTCGATCCCGGATGCCGTCGCGGTCGTGCTCGACACGCCCTCCGGCCGCGTCGTCCACACCGGCGACTGGAAGCTCGATCACACGCCGGTGGACGGCCAGAAGACCGACGTCGGGCGGCTCGCCACGCTCGGGAACGAGGGCGTCGACCTCCTCTTCGGCGACTCGACGAATGCCGAGCGCCCCGGGATGACGGGCTCCGAGCGTCTCGTGGGCGAGGCGTTCCAGCAGCTGATCCCCGTCCGGACGGGCCGCATCCTGATCGCCTCCTTCGCGTCGAACGTGCACCGCCTGCAGCAGGCGATCGACGTCGCGATCCGCAGCAACCGCAAGGTTGCGATCGTCGGTCGCTCGATGCGGAAGAACCTCAACATCGCGCGCAGCCTGGGCTACATGAACGTCCCCGACGAGGCGCTCGTGAAGCCGCAGGCGGCGATGGAGCTGCCGCGCGACCGGGTGCTGATCGTGTGCACCGGCAGCCAGGGCGAGCCGATGTCCGCGCTGACGCGGATCGCGTACGGCGACCACCCGACCGTCGGCGTAGAGCGTGGCGACACCGTCCTGCTCTCTGCTCGTCCGGTGCCGGGGAACGAGCTCCGCGTGCACGACTCGATCAATCGACTCGCGCAGCTCGGGGCCGAGGTGCTGCACGAGGAGATCGCGCCGGTGCACGTCTCCGGCCACGGCAACTCGGAGGAGTTGCGCACGATGCTCGCGCTCGTGCGCCCGCGCTGCGTGATGCCGGCGCATGGCGAGTACCGGATGCTCGCGGCACATGCGCAACTCGCACGCGACGCGGGAGTCCCCGCGCAGAACATCGTCCTCGCCGACAACGGCTCCGTCGTCGAGCTCGACCACGGGCAGCCGCCGCGCCTCGCCGGCCGCGTCGAGTCCGGCGTGACGTTCGTCGACGGCCTCGGCGTCGGAGACGTGAAGGACGTGGCGCTGCGCGACCGGCGGCGTCTCTCCGAGGACGGCGTGCTGATCATCGTGACGACGCTCGGGAGCTCGAACGGCGCCGGTGCGGCTCCGCCGGAGCTGATCGCGCGCGGCTTCGCCGAGTCGGACGACCTCCTCGACGAGCTGCGCGAGGAGGCGGCGCGCGTGCTCGACGAGCTGGAGCAGGATGAGATCCGGGAGATCAAGCTACTGCAGGAGCACCTGCACGACGCCGTCGGGCAGATCGTCTACGACCGCACCCGCCGGCGCCCGATGATCCTTCCCGTCGTGATCGAGATCTGATGGCCGCCTGGCCGGACGTCCTCGCCGGGCACGCCTCGAGCGAGCCGACGGCGAGGCGTCTGATCGCGCAGCTCCACGCCTGCGAGGCGGCCGCCCTCGCGTTCTGCCGCCTGCTCGAGCGCTGGGGCCGCGGCGACGCCGCGCCTTCGACGGCTGGGGCGCGGGAGGCGGCACTGCGCCATGCGGCCGACCGCGTCGAGACGGCACTCGCCGGGCTCGAGGCACCGCTCTCGCGTTACCTGCTCGAGCTCGAGGCCGACAGCGCGGAGGGCCGCTCGTGGTACGGCGGCCCGGGCGCCGGCGAGCTCGTCGAGTGGGAGCCGGTGCTCTCGCGCGCAGGGGTGACCGCCTGCCCGCACCGGGTGGCCGCTGCGTACCTCGAGCTCGCCGTGCTCGTGCGGGCGCTGCAGGGGCTGACAGACGCTGCGCGCCTCGATGCGGCGCCGGACGCGTCCTCGCTCTGGGCCGGGCTGTTCGATCTGCGCGACACGCTGCTCGGCGCGACCGTCGACGACCTGCGTGCGATCGCCGCCTAGCCACAGACGGGTACGTGCCGCCTCCACGCATCACCGTCGTCGGCTCCGTCAACCTCGACCTCGTCGCGCGGGTCGAGCGGCTGCCGCGGCCGGGCGAGACGGTCACGAACGCGCGCCTCGACCGGATCAAGGGCGGCAAGGGCGCGAACCAGGCGGTGGCGGCGGCACGGCTCGGCGCCGAGGTCACCCTCGTCTGCGCCGTCGGGCGCGACCGCTTCGCGGACGAGGCGCTGCCCGCGGAGGAGCGGCTGACCGTGCAGGCCGACCGCCTCGACGCGCCCACGGGCGTCGCGCTGATCCTCGTCGACGCCGCCGGCGAGAACCAGATCGTCGTCGCCCCGGGGGCGAACGCACAGCTCGGCGAGGTGGAGGTGGGGGAGGCCGACGCGGTGCTCTGCCAGCTCGAGGTGCCGGACGAGGCCGTCGTCAGCGCGTGGCACGGCGCGACGGGGCTCTTCTGTCTCAACGCCGCGCCGGCGCGGGCCGTCGCCGTGGACGCAGACCTCACCGTCGTCAACCGCTACGAGCTCGAGATGCTGACCCGCCGGGACGGGCTCGTCGCGCTCACGCTGGGCGCCGAAGGCGCCGTGCTGCTCGAGGCCGGGAAGGAGGTCGCCCGGGCGGCGCCGCCGGAGGTCGAGGCGGTCGACGGCACGGCCGCCGGCGACGCGTTCACGGCGTGCCTACTCGTGTCGCTGCTCGAGGCCCGGCCGCGCGAGGAGGCGCTGCGGCGTGCCTGCGCCGCCGGCGCGCTCGCCGCTTCCCGCCCGGGCGCGCAGCCGTCGCTCCCCACCGCGGCCGAGGTGGAGGCGGTCCTCGCCGCATGAGCACGAGGCTCCTCCTCGACTGCGACCCGGGGCACGACGACGCGATCGCGCTCCTGCTCGCGCTCGCGAGCCCCGAGGTCGACCTGCTCGGGGTGACGACCGTGCACGGCAACCAGACGGTCGAGAAGACGACGGAGAACGCGCTGCGCGTGCTGGAGCTCGTCGGCCGCACCGACGTGCCGGTCGCCCGCGGCGCCGACCGACCGCTCGTCCGCGAGCTCCAGGTCGCCGCGCACGTCCACGGCGAGAGCGGGCTCGACGGGCCCGAGCTCCCGGCCGCGACCGCGCGCCCGATCGACCAGCACGCGGTGGACTTCCTGCTCGAGCACGTGGACGACGACGTCGTGCTCGTGCCGACCGGGCCGCTCACGAACGTCGCGCTCGCGCTCGAGCGCGGGCTCCGTGCGCAACGGATCGTGCTGATGGGCGGCGCGATCGCCGAGGGCAACATGACGCCGGCCGCCGAGTTCAATATCTGGGCCGATCCGGAGGCCGCGCAGCGGGTGTTCGCGAGCGGCCTCCCGGTGACGATGATCGGGCTCGACGTCACGCACCGCGCGCTCCTGACCCCGGAGTGGGCGGAGCGGTTCCGCGCGGCCGGCCGCGTCGGCACCTTCGTCGCGGAGCTCGTCGAGTTCTTCAAGCGCTACCACGAGCGCACCTACGGCTGGGACGGCGCGCCGATCCACGACGCCGTGGCGCTCGCGCAGGCCTTCCAGCCGGGACTCGTCCGCACCGAACACGTGAACGTCGAGATCGAGGTGGAGTCGGAGCTCTGCCGCGGCCGCACGGTCGTCGACCGCTGGCGCCGCACGGAGCGCCCCGCGAACGCCGACGTCGGCGTCGACGTCGACGCCGACGGGTTCTTCGGGCTCCTGCTCGAGCGGATCGCAAGGCTCGGCTGACGGCAGCGGCCGTTTCGCGCGGACGCCGTAGACTCGCCCGCACGGACGTCAGCGTCTTCGTCGAGGTGCCCATGGGGTCGCGCAACAAGTACGAGGTGGACGCCGCGACCGGGCACGTCGTGCTCGACCGCCGTCTCTTCACCTCGATGAGCTACCCAGCGGACTACGGCTTCATCGAGCAGACGCTCGGCGAGGACGGGGACCCGCTCGACGCGCTCGTCCTCGTCTCCGAGCCGACCTTCCCGGGCTGCCGCATCCCCGCGCGGGTCGTCGGCGTCTTCCACATGACCGACGAGAAAGGGCCCGACGAGAAGGTGATCTGCGTGCCGCTGCACGACCCGACCTGGACCCGCATCTACGACGTGCACGACATACCGTCCGAGTTCCGGAACGAGATCGAGCACTTCTTCCAGGTGTACAAGGACCTGGAGGCCAAGAAGGTCGAGACGCGCGGCTACGGCAACCGGGCCGAGGCCGGCCGCATCGTCGAGGAGGCCCGCGACCGCTACGTCGCCTGACTGCGGCCGGTCGGCGCGCGTGTCGTCGGCGCGAGCGCGACGACGAGCAGCATCAACCCGACCAGGGCGCCGAGCGCCACCCGCAGGCTCGTCGCCTCGGCGAGGAAGCCGATCCCGGGCGGGCCGACGAGGAACGCCGAGTAGCCCACCGTCGAGACCGCCGCGATCCCCGCTCCCGGCGAAGACGCTCTCGCGCCGGCGGCACGGAACACAGTGGGGACGATTGTGGCGAGGCCGGCGCCGAGGCAGGCGAAGCCGACGATGCCGGCGACGGTGCCGCCGACGCCGAGCGCGAGCGCCATGCCGGTGGTCGCCAGGATCCCGGCCGCCCGGGTCAGCACGACCGACCCCCAGGCGGCGGTGAGGCGGTCGCCGACGAGTCGGCCCAGCGTCATCATGGCCGCAAAGGCCGCGAACCCTGCAGCGGCCGTGCCCTCGCCCGTACCGACGCTCTCGTGCAGGTAGACGGCGCTCCAATCGGCCGCGGCGCCCTCGGCGAGCAGGCCGGCGAACGCGAGGGCGGCGAGCCCGAGCAGCGCCGGGGACGGCCGGCCGAGGGAGGGGCCGCCGGGCCGCGCGTCGGCGGCGCGCGGCAGCAGGCCGCGCCGCGTCCAGGCCGCGATCGCCGCGACGACCGCCGCGACGGCGGCGAACTGCGCGAGCGGCGGAGCCCCGAGCGCAGCCGCACCGCCTCCCGCACCCGCTCCGGCGAGGCCGCCGAGGCTCCAGGAGGCGTGGAACGACGAGAAGATCGGCCGCGCGTACCGCTCCTCGACCGCGACCGCGTGCGCGTTCATCGCGAGGTCGAGCGCGGACGTCACGGCACCGAAGACGAGGAACGCCGCCGCGAAGAGGGGCAGCGTCGGCGCCACGGCGAGCAGCGGCAAGCATGCCGCGACCGCCACGAGAGCCGCTCGGGTGACGAGGCGGCTCCCGACGCGCGCCGCGAGCCACCCTGTGGGCGGCAGCACGAGCACCGCTCCCACGGCGCCGGCGAGCAGCACCAGCCCGAGCTCCGCCTCGCCGGCTTCGAGCTTCGCCTTCAGTGCCGGGATGCGGGCGACGAAGCTGCCGTACGATGCGCCGCTCGCGAAGAAGACGACGGTGACGGCGAGCCGGGCTGTGCGCTGCTCGGGCGGCACGCGGCGAGTGTGCCTGCGTAGGGGTTCCTGCACGGGCGTCGAACGGCTCCGCATGGCAGCCACGAGGAAGAAGCGGCCCCTCCGGCCGCGCACGCCCTCGCGCGTGAAGAAGCGCACCCGGAAGAAGAAGGGGCCGAAGGGGCACCACCACCCGGAACTCGCCGGCCTGGCACTCGCCGCCTTCGGCCTCTTCCTCGGGTCGCTCCTCTACCTCGGCTGGGAGGGGGGCATCGTGGGCGAGAAGATCGAGCGCGGGTTGCACGACGTCGTTGGCGCCGCCGTCTACGCGATCCCGGTCACCCTCGTCGTCGTGGGCTGCCTCATGCTCTTCCGGAGCGCGCTCGTCGACGTACGACCGTTCCGCACCGGACTCGGGGTGAGCGCCGTCGCGCTGATGATCGTGCTCGGTTCCGACCACGGCGGCTTCGTCGGCCGGATGCTCGGCGGCGGGCTCGCGAAGCTGCTCGGCGACACCGGGGCGTCACTCGTCGGCCTCACGCTGCTCCTCGCCGGCGTGCTCCTACTGACTGGTGCGTCCGCCGGCGCGATCCTGCGGCACTCGGGGCACCAGCTCCGGCGCGCCGGTGCCGCCGCCCGCCGTCGGACCGCGCGCAGCGAGCGCGACGACGTGCCCGGGTACGGGACGGGCGCTGCGGCACAGCCGGAGCCGCTCGGGCACGAGCCGCCCGTCGACGTGGTCGAGGACTACCCGGACGTCGTTCTGGACGAGACGCCGCCCGAAGGCGAGCAGGACGGGGAGGAGGACACGGCGGAGACGTGGCAGCCGCCGACCTTCGACGTCGACCGGGTTCCGACCGAGTACGTCCTTCCGGACCGGAGCGTCCTCAAGCGCGGCCCGGCGCAGGCGAGCGGCGCGACGCAGGTGAGCCAGCGGACGGCCGAGACCCTCGTCAACGCGCTCGCCGACTTCGGCGTCGACGCGACGATGGTCGGGCAGATCGCGGGGCCGCGGGTGACGCGCTACGAGCTCCAGCTCGCGCCGGGGACGAAGGTCTCGAAAGTCGCCGGGCTGAAGGACGACCTCTCCTACGCGCTCGCGACGACCGAGATCCGCATCCTCGCGCCCATCCCGGGCAAGCAGGCGGTCGGCGTCGAGGTGCCCAACACGACGCCGCGCATCGTCACCCTCGGCGACATCTACGACGACCTCCCGGGGAGCGCGAGCCCGCTCGCCGTCTGGCTCGGCAAGGACATCTCCGGCGTCTCGGTGTGGGCCGACCTCGCGCGGATGCCGCACATCCTGATCGCCGGCACGACGGGGTCCGGCAAGTCGGGCTGCATCAACACGATCCTCACCTCGATCCTGCTCCGGGCGACGCCGGACGACGTGCGGATGATCCTGATCGACCCGAAGCGGATCGAGCTCAACTACTACGAGTCGATCCCGCACCTGCTCACGCCGGTCGTCTCGAGCCCGAAGGAGGCGAGCGCCGTCCTCACGAACGTGGTCGCGGAGATGGAGCGCCGCTACGAGCGCCTCTCGCTCGTGCGCGCGCGCAACCTGCCCGAGGCGAATCGCGCGTTCCGGGCGCGCGGCGAGGACCCGCTCCCGTACCTCCTCGTCGTGATCGACGAGCTCGCCGACCTGATGATGATCAGCCCGCAGGCCGTCGAGGACGCGATCATCCGGCTCGCGCAAAAGTCCCGCGCCGTCGGCATCCACCTCGTCCTCGCGACACAGCGGCCGTCCGTCGACGTGATCACGGGGATGATCAAGGCGAACGTCCCGAGCCGGATCGCCTTCGCCGTCTCCAGCATGACCGACTCGCGGGTGATCCTCGACGGCGCCGGCGCGGAGAGCCTGCTCGGCCAGGGCGACATGCTCTTCAAGCCGCTCGGCACGTCCCGGCTCCAGCGCGTCCAGGGGGCGTACGTCAGCGAGGAGGAGATCACGCTCGTCGTCGAGCAGTGCCGCCACCAGCGCACCCAGGAGCTCGACGAGACGCTGCTCGAGCTGCCGGAGTCGCTCGCCGACGAGGAGCTGGACGAGCACGACGGCGAGTTCGACCCCGACGAGGACCCGCTGCTCGACCGCGCGATCGAGATCGTCGTGCAGACGCAGACGGCATCGGTGAGCCTGATCCAGCGCCGCCTCCGCGTCGGCTACACACGGGCGGGGCGGCTGGTCGACATGCTCGAGCGCCGGGGGATCATCTCCGGCTACGAGGGCTCGAAGCCGCGTCGCGTGCTCGTCGACGAGGCAGAGCTCGAGCGCTTCGTCAGCGCGTCCTAGCCGCCGGCGCCTGGCTCTCGCGGCAGACACGCCCGCTCGGACGTGGTCCGCGGGCGCATCCCCGTCCCGAGTCGCCACTGCCGCAGCAGCAGCTTTGCGTTCCCGTCGCGAACCCTTAGATTGACGGTATTCAAGCGCTATCCAGCGTTTCATCTCAAGGAGGGCTAGTGAAGGTTCGCTTCTCTACGTCGGTGCTCGCACTGACGCTCGTAGCGGTGCTCGCGCTCGGTGTCTCCGGCGTCGGCTCGGCTGCACCTGCGGTCTCCCCGACCACGAACGCCACGGCGGACACCGCCGCCGCGACGTTCAAGGTCGCGCTCGTCACGGACATCGGCGGTCTGGACGACCGGTCGTTCAACTTCCTCGCCAACAAGGGGCTCCAGGACGCCAAGCGGAAGCTCGGCATCCAGGGCCGCGTGTTCATCTCACGGTCGAACGGCGACTACATCCCCAATCTGCGTGCCGCCGTGCAGCAGTACCGCGCCAACCTCGTGATCGCCGTCGGCTTCCTCATGGCCGACTCGCTGTCGACGGTCGCGAAGGCGTTCCCGAAGACGAAGTTCGCGATCGTCGACAACACGGGCGTCGCCGCCGAGTTGAAGGGCAAGCCGACGAACGTCCGCGGGTTGCTGTTCAAGGAGCAGGAGGCGGGCTATCTCGCCGGCTACCTCGCGGCCCTCGCGATGAAGAAGCAGCCGAGGGGTCAGGGCAAGCTGGGTGCGGTCGGTGGGATGAAGATCCCCCCGGTCGACCGCTTCATCGCCGGCTACTACGTCGGTGCGAAGAAGGCGTGGCCGCAGGTGCGGGTCTCCCACAGCTACTCGCAGGAGTTCGTCGACCAGGCGAAGTGCAAGGAGCAGGCGCTCAACCTGATCGCGAACGGCGCGGGCGTCGTGTTCCAGGTCGCCGGCCAGTGCGGCCTCGGCGTCCTCTCGGCCGCCAGGGAGAAGGGCATGTGGGGCATCGGCGTCGACGCCGACCAGGGCTACCTCGGCCCGCACGTCCTCACGAGCGCGACGAAGAAGGTCGACGTCGCCGTCTACAACAGCATCTCGGCGGCGAAGACGCAGGGCTCGCGCTTCAAGACGAACTTCAACGCCGTCTTCACCGTGAAGAACAACGGTGTCGGCTACGGCAAGATCAGCACGCGGATCCTCCCCGCGTGGAAGAAGGAGCTGGAGTCGATCCGCTTGCAGATCGTCTCCGGGAAGATCAAGGTCACCGCGCAGACGCCGCCCGGCGGCTGAGCCTGGACGAAGGACGCGCGAGGGGCGGTTTGGGGCCCGCCCCTCGCGGTATCCTGTAGAGCGAGATGACGTCCGCGCTTCGAAGTCGCTCCGCGCTGCTCGCACTGCTCGCCGTGCTCGTGCTCGCCTTCGCCGTCGCGTGCGGCGGGGGGGACGACGACGACGGCGCCGACACGGGCGCGGCCGGCGACACCGGCACGACGCAGAACGAGACGGGCACGACGGGCGACACCGGCGCGATGGGCCCGGCGATCCGCGTCGGCCTCGTCACCGACGTCGGCGGCCTCGACGACCGGTCGTTCAACTTCCTCGCGAACCAGGGCCTCGAGCGCGCTCAGGACCAGCTCGGAGCGGAGGGCCGCGTCGTCATCTCCCGCTCCAACTCGGACTACGTGCCGAACCTCTCGCGGCTCGCCCAGCAGGACTACGACCTCATCATCGCCGTCGGGTTCCTGATGGCCGAGTCCGTCACCACCGTCGCGACGCAGTTCCCGGACGTCAACTTCGCGATCGTCGACTTCCCGAACGCAGCGCTGGAGGGGACGCCGGCGAACGTGCGCGGCCTCCTCTTCAAGGAGCAGGAGGCGGGCTACCTCGCCGGCTACCTCGCGGGCCTGATGAACAAGCAGGAATCGGGCTCGAAGCAGGTGATCGGGTCCGTAGGCGGCCAGAAGATCCCACCGGTCGACCGCTACATCGCCGGCTACCAGGCGGGCGCGAAGGCCGCGAACCCCGAGATCCAGACGCTGAACGGCTACTCTCAGGACTTCGTCGACCAGGCAAAGTGCAAGGAAGTCGCGCTCGACCAGATCTCGCGTGGCGCCGACGTGATCTTCCAGGTTGCGGGCCAGTGCGGCCTCGGCGCGCTCTCGGCCGCGCAGGAGAAGAACGTGCGGGGGATCGGCGTCGACGCCGATCAGGGCTACCTCGGCGAGCACATCCTCACGAGCGCGTTGAAGAAGGTCGACGTCGCGGTCTTCCAGGCGATCCAGCAGGTCCAGGAGGGCAACTTCAAGGGCGGCGAAGACACGGTGTTCGACATCGCGTCCGGCGGTGTCGGCCTCGGCGAGATCGCAGACGATGTCCCCGGCGACATCGTCAGCCAGGTCAAGGACGTGCAGGACCGCATCGCCGCGGGGGAGATCGACATCCCCGAGACGATCGGCTAACGCCTCCGACGCCTCCCGCTCCACGTCCGGCGCGCCGACGTAGAATCGCGCGCAGTGGACGAGCGGCCCGTTCTCGAGCTCCGCGGCATCACGAAGCGCTTTCCCGGGATCGTCGCCAACGACGACGTCAGCTTCGACCTCCGCCGTGGCGAGGTGCACGCGCTGCTCGGCGAGAACGGCGCCGGCAAGTCGACGCTGATGAACGTGCTCTACGGCCTCTACCGGCCGGACGAGGGCGAGATCCTGATCAACGGCAAGCAGGCGGAGATCGCCTCGACCCGCGCGGCGATCGAGAACGGCGTCGGCATGGTGCACCAGCACTTCATGCTGATCCCGGTGATGACGGTGGCCGAGAACATCGTCCTCGCTACGGAGCCGGTGCGGAGCGGCGTCTTCCTCGACTACGCCGCCGCCGAGGAGCGCGTGCGGGAGCTCTCGGAGCGGTTCGGGCTGGCCGTCGACCCGCGTGCGGTCGTCGAGAAGATCAGCGTCGGCCAGCAGCAGCGGGTCGAGATCCTGAAGGCGCTCTACCGCGGGGCGGACATCCTCGTGCTGGACGAGCCGACGGCGGTGCTGACGCCGCAGGAGGCGCACGAGCTCTTCGGGATCATCCGCAGCCTGACCGAGCAGGGGAAGTCGATCATCTTCATCAGCCACAAGCTGAAGGAGGTGACGGAGATCGCCGACCGGGTCACGGTGCTGCGTCGCGGCAAGAAGATCGAGACGCTCCCGGCTGCGGGCGCGACCGAGGAGAGCCTCGCGCGGCTGATGGTCGGCCGGGAGGTGCTGCTGCGTGTCGACAAGGTGCGTGCGAAGCCGGGGGAGCCGCTGCTGCACGTCGACGACCTGCACGTCGTCGACGACCGCGGCGTCGACAAGGTGCGCGGCGTCTCCTTCGTGGTCAACGCGGGCGAGATCGTGGGCATCGCGGGCGTCGACGGGAACGGGCAGAGCGAGCTGATCGACGCGATCACCGGGCTCCGGAAGTCGCTGTCGGGCCGTGTCGTCGTCGGGGGCCGAGACGTGACCCACGAGGGCGCCAAGGAGTGCCTCGACGCCGGCCTCGGCCACATCCCGGAAGACCGCCAGCGCCGGGGGCTCGTCCTCGACTTCTCGCTGGCGGAGAACCTCGCGCTGCACGACTACGACGCGCAGCCGGCGTCGCGGCTCGGATGGCTCTTCCCGAACCGGATGGTCGCGCGCGCCCGTACGCTGCTGCAGGAGTTCGACGTGCGCGGCGGCGGCCCCCACACGCAGGCGTCGGGGCTCTCCGGCGGCAACCAGCAGAAGGTCGTGCTCGCGCGCGAGATCGATCGCAACCCGCAGGTGCTGATCGCGGCGCAGCCCACCCGCGGGCTCGACGTCGGCGCGATCGAGTTCGTGCACCGGCGCCTGATCGAAGAGCGCGACGAGGGTCGCGGCGTGCTGCTCGTGTCGCTGGAGCTGGACGAGATCCAGTCGCTCTCCGACCGCATCCTCGTCATGTACGAGGGGCGGATCGTCGGGGAGTTCGAGCCGGGCGTCACCGACGAGGAGCTCGGCGTCGCGATGACCGGCGGCGGCCAAAGGCAGGCCGCGTGAGCGAGGCGGGGGGCGGCCCGGAGGGATCCGGGAAAGCAGAGAACCCGCGCACCGGGGGCGACTACGCCCCGAGCGTCGCCGCGCGGCTCGCGCTCTGGCAGCGCGCCGGCGGGCTCGCGGTCCCGCTCCTGACGACGGTAGTCGCCTTCCTGATCGGCGGCATCGTCGTCATCATCACGACGGGCAAGAACCCGCTCACGACGTACAAAGCGATCTTCGAGGGTGCCGGGCTGAACTGGTTCCTCGAGATCGGCAGCCACTCGGTCGGTCTCCCGTTCACCGACGCGAAGGTCTGGTTCCCGTGGGACACCGCTTCGCTCGCCGGGTTGAACCTGCAGCAGACGTTGCTGATCTGGATCCCGCTCGTCCTGACCGGCCTCGCAGTCGCCTTCGCCTTCCGCTGCGGCATGTTCAACATCGGTGGCCAGGGCCAGTACCTCGTGGGCGCCGTCATGGCCGTCTGGATCGGCTCCGAGCTGCCGAACCTTCCGGGCGTGCTGCACATCCTGCTCGCGATCGTCGCCGGCACCCTCGTCGGCGCTGCCTGGGCGGGCATCGCCGGGTTCCTGAAGGCGACGGTGGGCGCACACGAAGTGATCTCGACGATCATGCTCAACTGGATCGCGGTCTGGGTCGGCGTCTTCCTCTTCGGGCTCGGCGGCCCGCTCCAGAACGACGCGCAGGAGTCGGTACCCGTGTCGAACGACGTCGTCGACGCGGCCAAGCTGAAGGTCTTCTGGGGTGAACCCCTGCTGCAGGGGCTCCACATCGGGATCCTCGTCTCCCTCGCCTCGCTGCTCGTCTACTGGATCACGCTCAACCGGACGACGCTCGGCTACGAGGTGCGGGCCGTGGGCTACAACCCGGAGGCCGCCCGCTACGGAGGCATCTCGGTCGCCCGCAACTACTTCCTGGCGATGGCGATCTCGGGCGCCTTCGCCGGCCTCGCGGGCGCGCTCGACATCCTCGGCTGGCAGTACCGGCTGAACACGAACGACATCCTCGTCTCGACGATCGGCTTCACCGGAATCGCGGTCGCCCTGCTCGGCCGGAACACGGCCGTCGGCGTCGGCCTCGCGGGGCTCCTGTTCGCGTCGCTCGTCACCGGCACCTCCACCCGGAACCTCGACCCCGAGATCTTCCGGCCCGAGCTCGCCTCGAACCTGACGACGATCATCCAGGGCCTCGTGGTCCTGTTCGTCGGTGCCGACGTCCTGATCCTGTACCTCCTCAACCTGCGCAAGCGGCGCCGGCGGGCCGCCGTCGCGCTGCCCGCAGCGGGACCGGATGCCTGAGCGCCTGCTCGCCCGGCTGCCGCACGGTGCGCGGGCCTACGCCTGGGCGGGGATCCTCGTCGGTCTCGTCGCGTTCTGGGTCGCGCTGCCGCCGCTCAAGGTGCGGACGCCGCTCCTCCCGCTCCTGCTCGGACTCGTCGCGATCGGGCTCGGTACGTGGGCGCTGCGTGGCGGCGTACGCCGGCTCGGCTGGGGGGCGATCGTGTCCGGCGTCGCCGGCATCGGCCTCGGCTATCTCGCGACCCGCTCCAGCGTTGCGAACCTCGACCAGGTCGTCGTGTGGTCGGCGCTCTTCGCCGCGATGCTGCGCTACGCGACGCCGCTCGCGTTCGCGGCGATGGGCGGCATCTTCTCCGAGCGGAGCGGGGTCGTGAACATCGGCCTCGAGGGGATGATGCTGTCGGGCGCGTTCTTCGGCATCCTCGCGGCCGACAAGCTCGGGGCCTGGTGGCTCGGGTTACTCTGCGCCGCGCTCGCCGGCGGGACGTTCGCGCTGGTGCACGCGTTCTTCGCGATCCATCTCCGGGCCGACCAGATCGTCGGCGGCTTCGCGATCAACTTCCTCGCACTCGGCATCACCGGCTACCTCTTCCTCGACATCTACGGTGGCTCCGGGACGCCGCCGAACATCGACCGGATCCCGGACGTGCACCTCGGCTTCCTGAAGGACTGGGCATTCGTCGGGCCGATCCTCGGGCAGTTGAACCTGATGATCTGGCTCGCCGCCGGGACGATCGTGCTGGCGTGGCTCGTCCTCTTCAAGACGCCGATCGGGCTGCGGATCCGGTCCGTCGGCGAGCATCCGCGCGCGGCCGAGACCGTGGGCATCTCCGTGTACGCGACGCGGTACGCCGCCGTCACGCTCTCCGGCGTCCTCGCCGCCCTCGGCGGCGCCTACCTCTCGATCGGCTTCGTCAACTCGTTCAACCAGAACATGACGGCCGGACGCGGGTTCATCGCGCTCGCAGCGGTCATCTTCGGCAGCTGGAGGCCGTTCGGCGCCGCGGCGGCCGCGCTCCTGTTCGGCTTCTCGAGCGCGCTCGCGCAGCGCCTGCCAGCCTACTCGGAGTCGGCAGCCGTGCTGTTCCAGGCACTCCCGTACGTCCTCACCCTGATCGCGGTCGCGGGCGTCATCGGCCGCTCGATCCCGCCCGCAGCGGTTGGTCGCCCCTACCGCAAGCAGTAGCCGGCCGCCGCGCGCCGGAGGCGCCCGGCTGTCGGTGCTCCTCGGGCTGCTCTCGCTCGCGACCGTGCCGACGGCGATCGTGTTCTCGAACGCCTCCCGCCGCTACGAGCTGCTCGACGCGGCGTACGCGATCCCGCTCGGGCTCGTGCTCGGGCTCGCCGCGATCCTGCTCGCGCGGCGCGCGCGCCGCCGCGCCGCCCGCTCCGTGACGGGGACGCGTGGGCTGGGCGCGGCGCGCGCCGGCCGGCTTCTCGGGCTCGCCGGGTTCCTGCTCGCCGTCACCGCGGCGATGGCCGTGGGGGTCTACGAGCTGCTCGCCGCCGTCGACGCCTGACGCGTTAGTCGTCTCGGCTCGCGGAGGCCGCTACGATCGGGACGTGTTCGAGCTCGGCAACAGCCTGCGCGAGGCCCGCCTGCGGCAGCAGCTCGACTACCCCGACCTCGAGTACACGACGAAGATCCGCGCGAAGTACCTGCGCGCGCTCGAGGACGAGCGGTTCGAGCTCCTGCCGTCGCACACGTACGTGAAGGGCTTCCTGCGCGCGTACGCGGACGAGCTGGGGCTCGAGGGGCAGCTCTACGTCGACGAGTACAACTCGCGCTACGTCACCGGCGACGACGAGACGGCGGTACGCGTCCGGCGGGTGCCGGCCGCGAAGCGCCGGCGCGCCGACCGACGTGAGTCGAGCGTCGTGCTGCTCGCGCTGACCGGCATCGCCGTGCTCACCGCCCTCGTGATCGCCGCCTGGCGGTTCGGCGACGCCGAGCGGCCCCAGGTTCCGGGGCTCGGCCAGACGATCGCGACCCCGACCGTCGCGGCGCCGAAGCCGGACGGCCGCGTCGTGCTCGAGGTGATCGCGACCCGCGGCGCCTCCTTCGTCGACGTCCGGCGCGGCGACGCGATCGGGATCGCCGAGTTCACCGGCACGATCGAGCGGGGCCAGCGCCAGCGCTTCACCGGCAACGTCCTCTGGCTCCAGGTGCGGTCGCCGGCGCACGTGCTCGTGCGCCTGAACGGGAACCGCGTGCGCCTGCCACCTGCCGCGAAGACCCGCGGCGTGTTCGTGACGGCGAAGCGCGTCGTCCCGGCAGACGCCGGTTGACGCGGCCCCGCGCGGTCGTCGTCGTCACGGGCAGCGAGCTCGTCCGCGGCGAGCGCGCCGACCTGAACGGACCGTTCCTCGCGCGCCAGCTGCTCGGGCTCGGGCTCGATCCGGCCCGGATCGAGATCGTGGGTGACGCGGCCCACGAGCTCGAGGGCGCGCTGCGGGAGGCCGTCGCCTCGGCCGACCTCGTCGCCGTCTCCGGCGGGCTGGGGCCGACACACGACGACCGGACGGTCGAGGTCGTCGCGCAGGTCGCCGGCAGGGCGCTCGAGCTCGACGAGGAGCTCGAGCGGGAGATCGAGGCCTTCTCACGAGGCGTCGCCGAGCGGATGCGCCGCCCGTACGCCGACTTCGCGGCGGGCGTCCGGAAGCAGGCGACCCTGCCGCGCGGCGCGCACTCGCTCGGGCTCGCCGGCACGGCTCCCGGGCTGGTCGTCGACGTCCACGATACGCCGGTCGTCGTCTTGCCTGGTCCTCCTGCCGAGCTCCAGCGGCTCTGGCCGAACGCGCTCACGACGCCGCCGGTTCGGGCCGTCCTCGAACGCGCGCGGCCGCCGCACCGGCAGACGCTGCGCTTCTTCGGGGCCGGTGAGTCGACGGTCGCGCAGGTCTTCGCGGCCGCCGGCGGCGACGGCGACGGCGTGGAGGTCACCATCTGTGCGCGCGACTTCGAGATCGTGGTCGAGCTCGTCACCGACCCGGGTGCGCAGGCCCGGGCGGAGAACCTGGTCGGTGCGCTGCGCCGCGACCTCCGGCGCCACCTGTACTCGGAGGACGGGCGGACGGTCGAGGAGGTCGTGCTCGACCTCTGCCGCACACGGAGGCTGACGCTCGCTACCGCGGAGTCGTGCACCGGCGGCCTCGTGGCCGCACGCCTCGCCGCGGTCCCCGGCGCGAGCGCCGTCGTCCTCGGCGGCGTCGTCGCCTACGCCGACGCCGTGAAGGCAGCGGAGCTCGGGGTGCCGCGCGACCTGCTCGACTCGCACGGCGCGGTGTCGGCGGAGGTCGCGGCGGCGATGGCGAGAGGCGCCCGCGCCCGACTCAACGCGGACGTCGCTCTCGCCGTCACGGGAATCGCCGGGCCGGGCGGGGGGACGCCGGAGAAGCCGGTCGGGCTCGTGTTCCTCCACGCCGAGACGCCAGCTGGCGGCGGGGGATCCTCGTTCAGCTTTCCCGGCGACCGCGACTCGATCCGACGGCGAGCCGCCGTCGCGGCACTCCATCTCGTACGGCGAATCTTGTTACAAACTCGGCACGAAGGCGCGTGACCTCCGGCGGTAGCGTGGCTGCCGATGAGTCGCTCCGCCTCTTCCTCGGCTTGCGCGTCCCCGCCGGATGGGCTACGGAGCTGGCTGCCTGGCAGGAGCGGGAGCTCGGCAGCGGCGGGCGGATCGTCCCGACGTCGAACCTCCACGTCACGCTCGCGTTCCTCGGCCGCCGTCCCAGCGGGGATCTCGCGCCCGTCCTGGACGCGTTGCGTGAGTCGGCGGCGGGTGCGGTCCGACCGTCTCTCTCGGTCGAGCGGTACCGGGAGACACGTGCGGCGGGCATGCTCGTCCTCGGCGACGCCGGCGGCCGCGCTGCGGCTCTCGCAGGCGACGTGCAGGCGCGCCTCGAGACGCTCGGCGTGTACCGGCGTGAGCCACGGCCGTGGCTTCCGCACGTCACCGTCCTGCGGTACCGCACGCCACCGCGGCTCCGTCCATCGCTGCCGCAGGTCGGAGCGCTCGTTCCGTCCGACGCGGCTGCTTACCTATCCCGTCTGCACCCGTCCGGTGCTCGCTACGAGGTGCTCGAGTCGGTCCCACTGGCAGACGCACAGCTAGGAGGAGAGTGAGATGAATCGCGAAGAAGCCCTCGACGTCGCCCTCGGGCAGATCGAGCGCCAGTTCGGCAAGGGGTCCGTGATGCGGATGAGCGATCAGGCGCAGGTCGCGGTCGGTGCGGTGTCGACAGGCGCGCTCTCGCTCGACCTCGCGCTCGGCATCGGCGGGCTGCCGCGCGGCCGCGTCGTCGAGGTCTACGGCCCCGAGAGCTCCGGTAAGACGACGCTCGTCTACCACGTGATCGCCGAGGCCCAGCGTCGGGGCGGCATCTGCGCGTTCGTCGACGCGGAGCACGCGATGGATCCGGCCTACGCGAAGCGGATCGGTGTGAACGTCGACGAGCTCCTCGTCTCGCAGCCGGACACCGGCGAGCAGGCGCTCGAGATCACGGAGCTCCTCGTCCGGTCGGGCGCGCTCGACGTCGTCGCCGTCGACTCGGTGGCGGCGCTGACGCCGAAGGCCGAGATCGAGGGGGAGATGGGGGACTCGCACGTCGGCCTCCAGGCACGCCTGATGAGCCAGGCGCTGCGGAAGCTCGCCGGTACGCTCAACCGCACCGACACGATCTGCCTGTTCACGAATCAGCTCCGGGAGAAGATCGGCGTCATGTTCGGCAGCCCTGAGACGACCCCGGGCGGCCGGGCGCTCAAGTTCTATGCGTCGGTGCGGCTCGACATCCGGCGGATCGAGACGCTGAAGGACGGTGCCGAGGCCTACGGGAACCGCGCGCGGGTGAAGGTCGTGAAGAACAAGGTCGCCCCGCCGTTCAAGCAGGCCGAGTTCGACATCATCTACGGCTCCGGGATCTCGTGGGAAGGCACGGTGCTCGACGTCGGTCTCGAGCGGAAGATCGTGCAGAAGTCCGGCTCGTACTTCAGCTTGGGCGACGAGCGGCTCGGACAGGGCCGCCAGAACGCGACCGCCTTCCTGCGCGAGCACCCGGACCTCGTGCAGCAAATCCTCGCTCGGATCCAGGCGGACGCACCTCCCGAGCAGGTCGTGTCGGCGCGACTCCTCCCGACGGCGGCCGCAGCGGCCAAGGAGGCTCAGCCGGTGACCGAGAATGGTGAGGTGAAGCAGGCGGCCTCCGCCGCGTAGCGTGGCAATCGGCGCCGTCCGCCGGAACGTGAGCGACGCGTGAAGACCGTCACGCGCCTCCGCAGCGCCGGCCGCGAAGCGGTTGCCGTAGAGCTCGACGGACGTCCGTGGCGGACGGTGCCACTCGAGGCGGCCGTGCGCGCCGGTCTCGCCACGGGGGTCGAGCTCGATCGCGGCCGGGCCAAAGAGCTCGCCCGCGAGCTGCGCCGGCTGCGCGCCCTCCGCGTGGCCGGCATGGCCCTCTCTCGTCGCGACCGCTCGGTCTTCGAGCTGCGCGACCGGCTCCGTGCCGGGAAGATCCCGCCGCGCGAGCGGGAGCAGGCGCTCGCCACCCTTTTCTCAGCAGGCGTGGTGGACGATCGTCGCTTCGCGCTCGGGCGGGCGCAGGCGCTCGCCGCGCGTGGCTCGGGCGACGCCCTGATCAGGGCCGACCTCGAGGCGCGTGGCATTGCGTCCGAGAACCTCGCCGCCGCGCTCGAGGCACTCGAGCCGGAGACGGAGCGTGCAGCCGCGATCGTGTCCCGGCGGGGGCCGGGGTTGAAGACTGCGCGCTATCTCGGGGCGCGCGGCTTCGGCGACGACGCCGTCCGTGCAGCCGTTGCGTGGGAGGACCTGGAGCCGGTAGACTGACCGGGCTTCCATTCGACGTTTTGCCTGCAAAGCGCGTGAAACCATGAATCCCGCAGCTCTTCCGAACACGATGACCACCGAAACCCTCCATTCCATCCCGTTCCCGGCGAGCGAGAGGGCGCCGAGGCACCGCTGACCTGACGCGCGAGGAGCCGGAGCCGGCCTGCTGGCCAGGCGCCGGATGTGAGCACCCGCGGCTGCACCACGGCTGCTGCGGTCAATCCACCGTTCTCCACCGGAGGCAGGTAGGCATGCTCACGCTCATCGCGGCTCTGCTGGGACTCGCTGGGGGAGCTGCGGCCGCGGCCGCGCTGCTCCTGCTCCGCAGCCGCTCCAGGATCGGCGTCGCAGAGCGGGAGGCGGAGACGATTCGTCGCGAGGCACAGATCGAGGCGCGCGAGCGCGCAGTCCAGCTCCGGAGCGACGTGGAAGCAGAGCTCGCCGAGCGGCGGGCGACGGCTGCACAGGCCGAGGAGCGCCTCCGTGGGCGTGAGCTCGACGTCGAGCATCGGGGGGAGGAGGTCGCACGGCGCGAGCAGGGCGTCGCCGACCGCGAGACGCATGTGCGGCAGCTCCAGGAGGAGCTGAAGGCCGCACGCGACGACGTGCTCAAGGAGCTGCAGCGGGTGGCGGGGCTCACCCTCGCCGACGCGAAGCGGCATCTGCTCGAACGAGGCGAAGACCTGATCCGCCATGAGCTCGCGCGCACCGCCCGGCACCTCGAGGAGGAGGCGCGGGGCGAGGCGCGCCGGCGGGCGCGCAACCTCGTCGCCGACGCGCTTCAGCGCGTGGCGGCGAGCCACACCGCCGAGACGACCGTCACGGTCGTGGAGCTGCCGTCCGACGACATGAAGGGCCGCATCATCGGCCGCGAGGGCCGCAACATCCGTGCGCTGGAGCACCTGACCGGGGTCGATTTCATCGTCGACGACACCCCGCAGGCGGTGGTGCTGTCGTCATTCGACGGGATCCGCCGCGAGCTCGCGCGGTTGACGATCGAGAAGCTGATCGAGGACGGTCGAATCCACCCGGCGCGAATCGAGGAGACGTACTACGCGTCAAAGGCCGAGCTCGAGGAGCACATCCGCGCCGCCGGGCGGCAGGCGGTGTTCGAGGCGAACTGCGGCGAGGTGCACGAGGAGCTGGCGGCTGTGCTCGGCCGACTGCGCTACCGCACGAGCTACGGCCAGAACGTGCTCAAGCACACGCTCGAGGTCGTCCACCTGGCCGGGCTGATGGCGAGCGAGCTCGGCGCGAGTGTGCGCACAGCGAAGCGCGCCGCGCTCCTGCACGACATCGGGAAGGCGATGACGCACGAGGTCGAGGGGTCGCACGCGCTCATCTCGGCGCAGTGGGCGAAGCGCTACGGCGAGGCCCAGGGGGTCGTGCACGCGATCGAGGCGCACCACTACGAGGTGCAGCCGCAAACTGTCGAGGCGGTGTTGCTGATCGGAGCGGATGCGATCTCCGCCTCGCGCCCCGGGGCGCGCGGCGAGAGCCTCGACCACTACGTCCGCCGCCTGGAGGCGCTCGAGGAGCTCGCAACCAAGCGACCAGGCGTCGCGAAGGCCTACGCGCTGCAGGCCGGACGGGAGATCAGGGTGATGGTGGAGCCGGGCGAGGTCGACGACGACGAGGCGGTCCTCCTCTCGCACGAGATCGCGCGTGAGATCGAGGATCAGCTGGAGTACCCGGGTCAGGTCAAGGTCACGGTGATCCGGGAGTCGCGCGCCGTCGAGATCGCGCGTTGACGCCCGATACGATCTGCCTCTCGTGAAGCGCTACCACGTCACCACGTTCGGCTGTCAGATGAACGCTCACGACTCGGAGCGGATCAAAGGGACGCTCGAGTCGCTCGGATTCGGTGAGGCGGCGTCGCAGGAGGAGGCCGACGTCCTCGTCTTCAACACCTGCACGATCCGCGAGAAGCCCGACACGAGGTTCGCGGCCCACCTCGGCCAGGCTGCCGCCCTGAAGCGCCGCGACCCCGAGAAGGTGATCGCCGTCGGCGGCTGCTATGCGGAGGCGCAGCGCGAGCGGCTCTTCTCGCTCTACCCGGACGTCGACGTCGCCTTCGGCCCCGGCACGATCCCACACCTGGCCGACTGGATCGGCGCGAACGGTGAAGACGTCCGCCGCGGCGCATTCGGCACCGGCGCGGAACGGAGCTTCTCGGCCACCCTGCCGCTCCAACGCGAGCGACCGTTCCAGGCGTGGGTGCAGGTGTCCATGGGGTGCAACTCGAAGTGCTCCTACTGCATCGTGCCGGCTGTTCGTGGTCGGGAGGTCAGCCGGCGGCCGGGGGAGATCGTCGCGGAGGTGACGCGGCTCGCCGCCGACGGCGTCAGGGAGATCACGTTGCTCGGCCAGAACGTCAATTCGTGGGGCCGCGACCTCGTGCCGGAGCTCGTGACGGAGTTCGGCGAGCTGCTGCGCGCCTGCGACGCGGTCGACGGGATCGAGCGCATCCGCTTCACGAGCCCCCACCCGAAGGACTTCCGCGACCCCGTGATCACGGCCATCGCCGAGGCGAAGGCGGTGTGCGAGCACGTCCACCTGCCCCTGCAGTCCGGCTCCTCGCGGATCCTGAAGGCGATGCGACGCACCTACGACCGCGACCGCTACCTGCGTCTCGTCGAGAAGCTCCGGGCCGCTATCCCGGACGTCGCCCTCGGCACCGACATCATCGTCGGCTTCCCCGGCGAGACGGAGACCGACTTCCGCGAGACGCTCGAGGCGGTCGAGCAGGTCGGCTACGACAGCGCCTTCACCTTCGTCTACTCGCCGCGGCGCGGCACGGAGGCCGCCGAACTGCCGCACCAGGTGCCGGACGAGATGAAGCGCGACCGCATCGAGCGGCTCGTCGAGGTCGTCCAGCGCGTTGCCACCGAGCGGAATGCGGAGCGTGTGGGCAGGGTGGAGGAAGTACTCGTCGAGGGCCGCAGCCGAACCGACGAGCGGCTCCTGCGGGGCCGGACGCGCCGCAATACGACCGTCATCTTCGAAGGCGAAGCACAGCCCGGCGCGCTCGTCGACGTGATCGTCGGCAGCGCGACCTCGACGACGCTGCGAGGCACGCAGCTGGCGGCGGTGGCCGCATGAGGGTGCTCGTCACCGGCTCGTCGGGTCAGATCGGCTCGAACCTGGCGCTCCGTCTGCTCGCGGAAGGCCACGACGTCTTCGGCATCGACCAGCGGCAGAACCCGTGGACGGACGAGTTCCGCTATCTGCTACAGGACCTGTCCGGGCAGTACCCTTCATTCCCCGACGGGATCGGCGGCGTCCCCTATCCCGAGGCGGACGTCGTCGTCCACCTCGCCGCGCACGCCAAGGTGCACCAGCTCGTCGCGCAGCCGCATCGCGCGCTCGAGAACCTGATGATGACGTTCAACGTGCTCGAGTACTGCCGGCAGGCGCGCCTGCCGCTCGTCTTCTCATCCACGCGAGAGGTGTACGGCGACGTCCACCGGTTCGAGGGGTACGGCGAGGCGAGCGCGGACTTTGCCTTCACCGAGAGCCCGTACTCGGCGTCGAAGATCTCGAGCGAGGCGTTCATCTACTCGTACGCGCGTTGCTACGGACTCAAGTACCTCGCGTTTCGCTTCTCGAACGTGTACGGGCGCTACGACAACGACCTGCACCGGATGTCGCGCGTGCTGCCGCTCTTCATCCACCAAATGCTGCGGGAGGAGCCGATCACGGTCTACGGCGGCGCCGACAAGGTGCTCGACTTCACCTACGTTGACGACTGCGTCGACGGCATCGTGCGTGGGATCGACGCGCTCACGTCGGGCGGCGTCGTGAACGAGACGGTCAACCTCGCATACGGGGAGGGCAACACGCTCGTGCGCGCCGCGGAGCTGATCGCTACCGAGTTGGACGTCGAGCCGAAGATCACGACGGCACCGTCGTTGCTGGGCGAGGTGACGCACTACGTCGCCGACATCCGCAAGGCGCACGACCTGCTCGGCTGGACGCCGCAGGTCGCTCTCGAAACCGGGATCCCGCGGGCGGTCGCGTGGTTCCGCGAACATCGCGCGGCGCATCCGGAGGAGGATCGCCCGGTCGTCAACGAGGGGGACGCCGTTGGCTGGAAGACCCTCGTCGCCGATCCCACCTAGCGTCCTCGCTCTCTTCGGCCCGACCGCGTCCGGCAAGACGGGCGTCGCGGCCGCCGTGACCCGGCGACTCCCTGCCGAGCTCGTCTCTGCCGACGCGATGCAGGTCTACGAAGGGCTGCCGATCCTGACGAACCAGGGACCGGGGCGCCTCGTGGCGATCTGGCCACTCGACCACGAGGCGTCCGTCGGCGAGTACCAGCGGCTGGCGCACGCCGCAATCGACGAGATCCTCGCTGCCGGGCGGCTGTCGATCGTCGTGGGCGGCACCGGCCTCTACCTGCGCGCGGCGCTCGCCGAGCTCGCCCTGCCGCCCGCGCCGCAGCCGGGCACCCGCGCACGCTGGGAGAGGTTCTACGACAAGCACGGAGCGGCTGATGCCCATGCGGAGCTCGCGCGCCGCGACGAGCGCGCCGCCGCGGCCGTTCATGCGAACGACCGCCGGCGGGTCGTGCGGGCGCTCGAGCTGACGGACGCCGGCAGCTCGCTACGTCCGCTGGTGGACCGGCTGTGGCAGGAGTCGACGCGGCATCCGTCGCTCGTCGTCGGTCTCGACGTGCCGCCGGCGGTGCTGGAGCGACGCATCCGCGCGCGCACGGAGGCCATGTTCGAGCGCGGCGTCGAGGACGAGGTTCGCCGCGTCCTCGAGCGGCCGCTCTCGACGACGGCGGCCAAGGTGATCGGGCTGCACGAGGTGGCCGAGCTGCCGCGCGAGGAGGCGGTCGACCGGATCGTGGTCCGCACCCGCCGCTACGCCGCCTACCAGCGGAAGTGGATGCGCCGCATCCCCGGCATCGTCATGCTGGACGGCGATCGCCCAGCGGACGAGGTGGCGGATGCGATTCTCGAAGTGGCACGCGCTCGGTAACAGCTACCTCCTCGTCGAACGAGAGGAGCTCGGCCGCCCGCTCGACACCGAAGCTGCACGGCTGCTCTGCGACGCCGGCCGCGGCATCGGCGCCGACGGGGTCCTCGAGGTGCTCGCGTCCCACGGAGCCGAGGCCGACGTCGCTATCTGGAACCCCGACGGCTCGCAGGCCGAGTTCTCCGGCAACGGCACGCGACTCGCTGCGATGTGGCTCGCGCGGCGGAGCGACAGCAACGAGGTGGTCGTGCGCGTCGGCACGCGCTCCTACCGCGCGATCAGGCAGGACGAGTTGCTCGTCGAGGTGGAGGTGGGGCCGGTGGACGTGGCGCCCGTGGAGGAGCTCGACGTCGCCGGCGAGCGCGTCGAGCTCGCGCCGGTCTCGGTCGGGAACCCTCACGCCGTCGTGCGCATGGCGGCGACGAGAGACGATCTGCTCCGGCTCGGCCCGCGGCTCGAGCGGCACGAGCGGTTTCCAGGCCAGACGAACGTGCAGCTCGCGGAGCCGCTCGGCCCGCACGCCGTTCGCGCGCTCGTCTGGGAGCGTGGGGCGGGGGAGACGAGCTCGTCGGGGTCGAGCGCCGTCGCGGTCGCGGCGGCGGCGGTCACCGGCGGCTGGGGCGAGAGCCCGCTGACCGTGCAGATGCCCGGAGGCGAGCTGCTCGTCCGGGTGGAAGACGGGGAGGCAACGCTCACGGGCCCCGCCGAGGCGGTCTGCGAGGGCGAGCTACTCCTGACGGCGCTCGTCGGGAAGAGCTCGTAGCACCCAGGGCCACGAGGGCTGTCGGCACGTTCCAGCCTCGGCGCCGATCTGCGCCGCCGCCGGCGCCTAGACCGCGAGTTCGAACTCGCGCAGCGTCTCGTTCAGGCCGAGGCGCTCGTCGTGGGACTCCTTGCGCCAGCCGATCACGAGCGCGCAGTCCAGCTGGTACGTGCCCGCAGGGAAGCGTCGCGGCCTCGTCCCCGGGACGACGACTGCACGGGGCGGCACGGCGCCCCGATGCTCGACCGGCTCGTCACCCGTGACGTCGATGATCGGCACGCTCGCCGTCAGCGACACGTTCGCGGAGAGGACGGCACCGGCACCGATCCTGACTCCCTCGGTCACGATGCAGCGCGAGCCGAGGAACGCCCCGTCCTCCACGATCACCGGCCTCGCGTTCGCCGGCTCGAGCACGCCGCCGATGCCGACGCCGCCGGCGAGGTGGACGTCGGCGCCGATCTGCGCGCACGAGCCGACGGTGGCCCAGGTGTCCACCATCGTCCGCGGGCCGACCCACGCGCCGATGTTGACGTACCCCGGCATGAGGACGACGCCCTCCGACAGGAACGAGCCGTAGCGCGCGACCCCGGGCGGCACGACCCGGACGCCGCGCTCCGCGTAGTCGGTCTTCACCGGGATCTTGTCGAGGAAACGGAGGCCGCCGACCTCCATCGGCTCGACGTTGCGGAGCTTGAAGTACTCGAGGATCGCCGTCTTCGCCTCGACGTCGACCGTCCAGTCATCTCCGTCCGGGTAGGCGACGCGACGCTCGCCGCGGTCGAGGGCCGCGATGATCTCCTCCACCTGGTCCGGGGTCACAGCACCTCCTCCAGGATGGCGACGGCGCGCGCGCAGGCGTCCTCGTCCGGGACGAGCGCGAGCCGGAAGTAGCCCTCGCCGGCCGCTCCCAGGTACGCACCGGGCGCGACCACCACGCCTTGCTCGAGCAGCCGCTCCGCGAACGCCTCCGAGCCGCCGCCGCCCGGCACCTCGACCCAGAGGTACATCGTGGCGGCGCTGCCGGCGACGCGCAGCCCCTTCCGCTCGAAGAGGTCGAGGAAGAGACGCCGCTTCCGCGCGTACCGCGCGCGTGCCTCCTCCACGTGCCGCTCGTCGCCCCACGCGACGACCGACGCCCGCTGCACGAACTCCTGCGGCGCCGTCCCGACGGTCGGTCGGAACGCCTTCAGCGCCCCCACGAGGTCCGGGTCCCCTGCGACGAAGCCGCTGCGGTACCCGGTCATCGACGAGCGCTTCGAGAGCGTGTTGAAGACGACGACGTTGGTGAGGTCTCCGAGCTGGAGCGCCGACGCCGGCGGCTCCTCGAACCAGAGCTCCGTGTACGCCTCGTCGGAGGCCACGACGAAGCCGTGCGTCCGGGCGAGGTCGGCGGCCCGCTCGTAGAAGCCGGACGGGGCGACGGCCGCGGTCGGGTTGTTGGGGTAGTTGAGCCAGAGCACCGCCACCCGCGCCCAGGTCTCGCCGTCGACCGCCTCGAGGTCCGGCAGGAAGCCCTGCTCCTCGCGGAGCGGGAGCGGGAGCGGGCGCGCGTGGGCGAAGCGCGCCCCCCGCTCGTAGACGGGGTAGCCGGGCTCGGTGTACGCGACGGTGTCGCGGCCCTGCTCGAGGTCGACGACGACGTGCGCGAAGCCGAAGATGGCCTCCTTGCTGCCGAGCGTCGGCACGATCTGCGTCTCCGGGTCGAGCTCGGCGCCGAAGCGACGGAGCGCCCAGCCGGCGATCGCCTCCCGCAGCTCGGGAAGCCCCGCCGCGAGCGGGTAGCCCATCCGGTCGCGCAGCCCGTCGACGAGCGCCTGCCGGATCAGCGGGTCGGTCGGCTCGCGCGGGTCGCCCGTGCCGAAGTCGATCACCTCGACGCCCTGCTCACGGACGCGCGCAGCAGCCTCGCCGAGGCGCACGAACGGATAGGCGGGCTGGCGAGTCAGGACGGGGGAGAGGGGCATGCGCGGACGCTACCTGCCGAGGACGAAGTCCCAGAGGGCGCCGTAGGCATGCTCGAGCGCCGCGATCTCGACCCGTTCGTCGCGGCGGTGCGCGTAGCGGGTGGCGCCGGGGCCGAAGTTGACGGCGTCGATCCCGCGCGCGGTGAAGTCGGCGACGTTCGTCCACGCCTGCTTCGGCTCGAGCGGGAGGTCGTGTGTGGCGCGGAGCCGCTGCACGAGCGGCGAGTCGACGGCGACGCGGCCGGCGGGGGAGTCGCCGGCGGGCTCGTACGTCGCGCCGTACGGCAGCAGGCTGCGCAGATGCGCCTCCGCACTCGCGGAGCTCCGGTCGGGCGCGTACCGGAAGTTGACGTGGGCCGTTGCCCGGTCGGGGATCACGTTGTCGGCGATGCCGCCGTGGAACTGGGTCACCGAGACCACCTCCGTGAACGTCAGCCCGCCCACCTCGACCGGCCGCGGCGGCACCGATGCGAACGGGCGGAGCCCGTCGAGCGCCTTCATGATCGCGTTCTCCGCCGTCCACGGGCGCGCCGAGTGGCCGCTGACCCCGTGGAAGACGACGCGCGCGTTCAGGTTGCCGAGGCACCCCGCCTGGATCGTCCCGTCGGTCGGCTCGAGCAGGATCGCGAGCGCTGCGTCGTGCACGAGACGCGAGTGGTCGAAGAGGCGCGGCAGCGGGCTGAACTCGGCCGGAAGCTCCTCCTTGCCGAAGAGGAGGAGCGCCAGGTCGACCTCCGGCTCGATGCCCTGCGCGTCGAGGTCGCGCACGAGCTCGAGGAGGACGGCGAGCCCGCCCTTCATGTCGCTGGCGCCGAGCCCCACGACCGCGCCGTCCACCATCCGGCCCGGAAGGTTCTCCTGCGCGGGGACGGTGTCCCAGTGTCCCGCCAGCACGACGAGGTCGCGACCCTCGCGCCGCGGCCGCGCGAAGACGAACGCGTCGTCGGCCGCGTACTCGGCCGTGTAGGCGGCCGGGACGAGCGACGTCACATGTGCGGCGATCTCGGCCTCGCTCCGGCTCTCGGACGGGATGTCGACGAGCTCGAGCGTCCGCGCTGCGAGCCGCTCGGCGAGCGTCTGCATGGGTGGAAGCGTGGCACAATCCGGGGCGTGACGACGCGCCAATCCGAATCCCCGGCGACGGGCGTGGAGCTCGAGCGGGGATTCGTGGTCGCGGTTCTGCCGAGGGGCGCCGACGCGGACGGCGAGCTCGCGGAGCTGCACGAGCTCGCGCTGACGGCCGGCGTCGACCCGGTCGGCCGCCTCGTGCAGCAGCGGACGCAGCCGGATGCGCGGACGTACGTGGGAAAGGGGAAGCTCGAGGAGCTGAAGGCCGCGTACGCCGGGGCCGAGGCCGAGGTGCTGCTCGTCGACGACGAGCTCGACCCGGTGCAGCAGCGCGCGCTCGAGAACGGTGTCGACGCCCGCGTCGTCGACCGGACGCAGCTGATCCTCGACATCTTCGCGCAGCACGCGACGAGCGCCGAGGGCAAGCTCCAGGTCGAGCTGGCGCAGCTCGAGTACAACCTGCCGCGGATGCGAGGCATGTGGAAGCACCTCGAGCGCCTCGGCGGCGGCCGGGGCGTCGTCGGTGCCGGCGTCGGCACGAGAGGCCCCGGCGAGTCGCAGCTCGAGACCGATCGCCGCCTTGCGAACCGGCGGATCACGCTGCTGCGGCGGCGCCTGCGGGAGCTCGACCGCCAGCGCGCGCTCCGGCGGAAGGAGCGGAAGCGGACGCAGATGCCGACCGTCGCTCTCGCCGGCTACACGAACGTCGGCAAGTCGACGCTCCTGAACGCCCTCACCGGCGCGGACGTGTCCGTGCGGAACCGGCTCTTCGAGACGGTCGACCCGACGACGCGCAGCTTCGAGCACGAGGGGCGAACGTATCTCGTCACGGACACCGTCGGGTTCATCCGGCGGCTCCCGACGCAGCTCGTCGAGGGGTTCGCGTCGACGCTCGAGGAGACGCTCGTGGCCGATTTCGTCCTCCACGTCGCGGACGCCTCGGCCGAGGACGAGCAGCTCGAGGAGATGGTCGCAGCGGTCGACGCCGTGCTCGGCGACATCCACGCCCACGAGCTTCCGGTCGAGCTCGTCCTGAACAAGATCGACCGTGTCGACCCGCTCCGGCGGCGGCGCCTCGCGAACCGCTTCCCAGGGGCGCTCCAGCTCTCCGCTGCGCGCGGCGAGGGTCTCGAGGAGTTGCGGGGTCGGATCGCGGAGCGGTTCTCCGACCGGTACGAGGAGGTGCGGCTGCTCCTCCCGTACGACCACGGCGGCACCCTCGCCGAGCTCTACTCGCTCGGCGCCCCGATCGACGAGCGCGCAGATCTCGAGGACGGCGTGCTCGTGCGTGCGCGCCTGCCGCGCCGGGAGATTCCCCGCTACGCGCAGTACCTCGTGGCCGATGCAGAGCCTCGCGCGGTGCGTGGGGCCGACGCCACGTGATCGAGCTCCCGATCGCGCGCCTGCACCCCGACGCCGTCGTGCCGCGGCGCGCGTACGCCGGCGACGCGGGGCTCGACCTCGCGGCGTGCGAGCGCGTCCTTCTCGGGCCCGGCGAGCGGGCGACGGTCGGCACCGGCCTCGCGGTCGCGATCCCCGACGGTCATGCCGGCTTCGTGCAGCCGCGCTCCGGGCTCGCGGCGCGCCACGGCGTCACCGTGCTCAACTCACCGGGACTGATCGACGCCGGCTACCGCGGCGAGCTCCGCGTCGTCCTCCTGAACTCCGACGCCCGCGAGAGCTTCGCGGTCGAGCCCGGGATGCGGATCGCCCAGCTCGTCGTGCTCGCGCTGCCGGAGGTGGAGCTCGTCGAGGTCGACACGCTCCCGGCCGCCGAGCGCGGCGTGCGCGGTTTCGGGTCGTCTGCGTGATCCACGCCGAGCCGCGCATCCGCGTGTCGGCGATCCTCAGTTGGAACGGCGGCGTCCTCCTCTGCCGCCACGAGAAGCGCGGCCGGTCGGCGTGGCTCCTCCCCGGCGGCGGCGTCCGCTCCGGGGAGAGCCTGATCGACGCGCTGGGGCGCGAGATGCGCGAGGAGGTGGGGATCGCGCCGCCCTCCGTCGAAGGTCCCGTCGCGCTCGTGGACTCGATCGCGCCGCCCGTGAAGGTCGCCGGACGCGACCTCGTGCCGAAGCACGTCGTGCACGTGATCTTCGCGGGCGCGCTCGATGGGTCGCTCGAGGGGGTGGTGTCGCAGGATCTCGCCGTGCGCGGCCATCGCCTGTTCGAGCGCGAGGAGCTGGAGACCATCGTGCTGCACCCTCCGATCGGGCGCTTCCTCGCGCGGTGGCAACCGGGCGACCCCGCCGTGTATCTCGGAGCGGTCTGGACGCCGTGAACCGGCCGCGGAGTGACGGCGGCCGGTTCGTGCGCCGGGCCGGGCTGGAGTAGGTTCCGGACGTGGCGCACGACGACCTGCTCCGGCTCACCGCGGAGTACGCAGCGCAGTACCTGGACGCGGTGGACGCACGCCCGGTGCGGCCCGAGGCGGACGTTCTCGCTCTCCGCGAGGCGCTCGGCGGCCCGCTCCAGGAGAGGCCCCTACCGCCGGACGAGGTGGTCGCCGCGCTCGTGGTCGGGGCCGAGCCCGGCCTCGTCGGGATCGCCGGCAGCAGGTACTTCGGCTTCGTCATCGGCGGGGCGCTGCCGGCTGCGGTCGCCGCCGACTGGCTCACGTCCACGTGGGATCAGAACGCCGGGCTCGTCGCGGGCGGCCCGGCCGCGGCCGTCGTCGAGGAGGTGGTGCTCGAGTGGCTCCGCGGGCTGCTCCACCTCCCTGCGCACGCGAGCGGCGGCCTCGTCACCGGCTGCCAGCTGGCGCACGTGACCGCCCTCGCCGCTGCCCGCCACCACGTGCTCGCGCAGCGGGGCTGGGACGTGCTCGAGGTCGGGCTGCAGGGCGCGCCGTGCATCCGTGTCGTGGTGGGGGAGGAGCGGCACGTGACCGTCGACCGCGCGCTCCGGTTCCTCGGGATCGGCAGCAGCCAGATCGTCGCGGTGCCCTCGGACGGCCAGGGGCGGCTGCGCGTCGAGCTCCTGCCCGACGTGCTGCGGGCGGACGATGCTCCGACGATCGTGTGCGTGCAGGCCGGGAACGTGAACACCGGCGCCTGCGATGACCTCGGTGCGGCCGCGGACGCCGCCGCCGCTGCCGGCGCGTGGCTGCACGTCGACGGCGCGTTCGGCCTCTGGGCGGCCGCGTCGCCGCTCCACCGTCACCTCGTCGCCGGCGTCGAGCGCGCCGACTCCTGGGCCACGGACGCGCACAAGTGGCTGAACGTCCCGTACGACTCCGGGCTCGCGTTCTGCGCGCATCCCGAAGCGCATCGCGCGGCGATGTCCGTCCGCGCCAGCTACCTCGAGCAGGTGGAGCCGGACGCGGCGCGCGACCAGATGGACTGGAACCCGGAGTTCTCGCGCCGCGCCCGGGGGTTCCCCGTCTACGCGGCGCTCCGCTCGCTCGGGCGGGAGGGCGTCGCCGAGCTCGTCGAACGCTGCTGCGCCCACGCACGGCGGTTCGCGGAGGTGCTCGGCGCGGCCGACGGCGTCGAGATCCTGAACGACGTCGTCCTCAACCAGGTGCTCGTCCGCTTCGGTGACGACGACCGCCTGACGGCCGAGGTCGTCCGGCGGGTCCAGGAGGAGGGGACGCTGTGGCTGTCCGGAACGACGTGGCACGGACGCGGCGCGATGCGCATCAGCGTGTCGAGCTGGCGCACGACCGAGGAGGACGTGGCGCGGAGCGCGACGGCAATCCTAGTAGCGGCCGCCACGGTCGCGGGCGCGTTGCGCTGACACCTCTCGGGCCTGGGCCTCCAGCGTGTCCGGCAGCGGCTCGAGCACCGGCGGCTCGCCGCGCGTCGCGTGCGCGAGCGCCTGCGCAAGCAGCCAGTCGGCGAGCCACGGGTTCCGCGGCAGGAGCGGGCCGTGCAGGTACGTGCCGACGGCGCGGTGTACCCGGCAGCCCTCGTAGCCGGAGGCACCGTCGTTCCCGAAGCCGGCCTCGACGCGCCCGAGCGGCACCGCCCCCGGGTCGAGCCGCGTGCGGCCGGCGTGGTTCTCGAACCCGGCCAGCGGCCGCCGCTCCCCTTCGACGTCGCACTCGAGCAGCACGTCGCCGATCATCCGCCGCTCGCCCGCCACGGTCTCGTGCGGGAAGAGCCCGATCCCGGGCATGTCGCTGCCGTGGAAGCCGCGGTAGCCGCGCCCGAGAAGCTGGTAGCCGCCGCAGACGGCGAGGATCGCGGCCCCTCCGGCGGCAGCCTCCCGCACCGCCTCGCCCTTCGCGACCAGGTCCGGCGCGACGAGCGCCTGCTCGCGGTCCTGGCCGCCGCCGATGTAGAGGAGGTCGTGCGCCCCCGCCCGCAGCGTGTGGCCCACGGAGACGCCCTCGACGTCGAGCTCGTGGCCGCGCAGGGCGGCTCGGCGCGCGAGGACCGCGATGTTGCCGCGGTCGGCGTAGATGTTCAGGTAGTCGGGATAGAGGTGGCCGACGCGGATCCTCATGACGCCTCCCAGTACGGCCGCACGAGCCCCTGATCGCTCACGATGCGGCGGAGCGCGAGCATCGCGGTGTAGGTCGGCAGCACCGCGGCCTCGCCGCCGGCGTCCGTTGCCTCCAGCGCACGGCGGAGGGCGCGGGCGAGGTCGGGCTCGACCTCGAGCTGCTGCTCGTCGAGACCGCCGTAGGTGCAACGCAGCGCGAGCTCGGCCGCGCGGCTGCCGGTTGCGACGACCATCCCGACGCGCTCCAGCAGCGGCTCGAAATCGACGTCCCAGATCCACGACACGTCCTGCCCATCGGCGATCGCGTCGTTCAGGGCGACGAGGAGCACCGGCGGCACGCCGCCGTCGACGAGCGTCCGCACGACCTCGTTCGCCCCTGTGGGGTTCTTGATCAGGAGCACGAGGAGGGACTTGTCGCCGGCCGCGATGCGCTCGAAGCGCCCGAACGCCGCGCCGAAGCGCGCGAGCCCCTCCCGGATCTCGTCGAGCGAGGCGCCGAGCACCTGCGCGAGTGCCGCAGCGCCGACCGCGTTGTAGACGTTGTAGAGGCCGGGGAGCGCGAGCCGGACGCGGGTCGAGCCTGCTGGGGTGACGAGGTCGAACGACGCTCCCTCGAGCCCGTCCAGCTCGATCGCGCGCGCGAGCACCTCCCGTTCGGGTGGGCCGTGCCCACAGCTGGCGCAACGGTAGTCGCCGAGATGGCCGACGTAGGCGGCGGTGAACTCGTACGGCCGGCCGCACCGGACGCAGTAGCGCGAGTCGGCAGCGTGTTGGAGGGACGCTCGCGCGTGCCGCGCGTCGTCGAGGCCGAACGCGACGACGTCGCTGCGGCCCCGGGCGAGGTCACCCACCTGAGGGTCGTCCCCGTTCGCGACGACGACCGTCGAGGCGGGGAGGGCGGCGACCATCTCGCGCCAACGCGCGGCGAGAAGCTCCAGCTCGCCGTAGCGGTCGAGCTGGTCGCGGAAGAGGTTCCCGAGCAGGAGCACGCGCGGTCGCACGCGCCGAGCCGCCTCGGGGAGCGCCGCCTCGTCGACCTCGAGCAGCCCGAGGTCCGCCTCGCGCACCGCGAGCAGCGTCGACGCGATGCCTGAAAGAAGGTTCGCGCCGGAGCGGTTCCACGCGAGCCGCCTGCCGCGGCCGAGGATCTCCGCGACCATCGCCGTCGTCGTCGTCTTCCCGTTCGTCGCCGAGACGAGTGCGGCGCCGTGGGGGAGCCGTGCTGCAAGTGCGTCGATCGCGCCGGGGTCGAGCTTCCAAAGCAGCTTCCCCGGGATCGTGGTACCGCCTCCTGCGCCGGCGAGGCGCGAGAGGCGCGCTGCGGCGCGTGCGGCGAAGGTCTCGACGGCGAGCCGGGCGCTCATGCGGCGCGAGCGTAGCGGCTGAACGGCCCGTCGCGGCAGGTGCAGGGCAGACGTTCCATGCTCGGCCGCTGTTGCAAGTCGTCTCTGATGCTCTAGGCTGCTTGCATGCGCAGATCTCGCCGTCACCCCGCCGTCGCGCGAATCGATCCCGGCGCCCTCGCCGCCTTCCAGGCCGGGATCCGGAAGCGCTACTCCGACGAGGAGATCCTGCGGCAGCTGACCGACTGCGCCGAGCGGCTCGGGCGCTCCCCGACGATGCGCGAGTTGGCGGCCGACGGGGAGACGACCGTGCACCCGCAGACCGTGATCGAGCACTTCGGCAGCTGGAACGCCGCGAAGCGCCGCGCCGGCCTCGTACCTCGCCGCTTCGCGACACGGGAGGAGCTGCTCGGGCAGCTCCGCGCGCTCGGGGACGAGCTGGGGAGGACGCCGACGGCTCGTGACATCGACGAGCGAAAGAGGTCGATGCCGTCGAAGTCGCTGCTCTGGCACACCTTCGGGTCGCTGGCTGCAGCGCTCCGGGAGGCGGGCTTCGACGTCCCGCTCGGCGAAGAGCGCCTCGAGCGGGCCGTCGTGCAGGGGGCGACGCTCGCTCGGGGGCTGGGGCGGCTGCCGAAGATGGCGGACTGGGCGGAGGCGCGCCGCGCGGACGACTCGCTGCTCACCGAGTGGCAGGTCTACCGGATGATCGACGTGCAGCCGGCGTGGGCGGCGTTCCAGTTCCTCGTGCGGGAGCGACTGGTCGCTGAGGGAGCGGCCGTCGACGCCGACGGCAGCGTGCGTTAGGCCGCGAGCGCGATGGCGGCGAGCCGCCGCAGGCACGACGCGCCCTCGCCGGGCGAGCGCACGGCTGGGAGGACGGTCTCTTCCACGTACGAGGGGTCGGGGCGGAAGCCCGCCTGCGCCGTCACCCGTCCGTCCTGCACCCGGAGCAGCGTTCCCTCGGGGACCTCGCGCTTCCGCAGCGTCAACCGCATCGTGTCCTGGAGCACCTCCAGCGCGCCCCGGGTCGACGCGAAGAAGAGCTCGCGCGCCGCGGTTCCGATCCACAGCGGGCGCCCGACGCTGCGGGCGAGGAAGACGGTCGAGGTGACGCGCTCGTCGAGCCATGCCGTCGCCATCGCGCCGTGCAGCTCCTCGAGCGCCTCCACATCGCCGGCCGCGTGATCCGCGAGTGCGAAGATGGCCTCCGAGTCGACCGTCATCTGTGGGTGGGCGCGGTCGAACCCGTAGCGCGCGAAGATCGCCTCGTCATTGACGATGATCCCGTTGTGCACTCCGACCACGGCGCCGTGACGGATCGGGTGGTTGTTCGCCTCGATCGTCGGATGCCCCTTCGTGTAGTCACGCACGTGCACGAGCGCCTGCGTCGCCTCGAAGGGGACGCTCAACTCCTCGAGCAGTGCGCTCGCGCCGCTGCGGCGCTTGTGGACGGTCACCGCACGCCCGGCGCCGCGGAACGCGTACCCGACCGCGTCGGCCCCGCGCTCGGCGATCCCGGCCAGCAGGGCCTGCGCCGCGAGCGTGCGATTCACGCTCGACTCGGGGCTCACGCTGTAACCAGCAATACCACACATTTCAGGGACTCATCCTAGAGACGCTAGTGGCCTCTCTCGATTTGCGTTTTGTAAAACGTGAGACGGGACGCCGCCGAGCAAGTTAGCAGTGGCCTCGGCCAGCTCGGCCGAGGGGTTCGGCTACATCTTTCGCCGGCGACGGCCGGGTACCTCTCCTCCCACAGAGTAGTCGTTTCTCCTCAAACCTCAAGTCTCAGACGGGGGATGCCGATGAAAGCTGCAGGATGGAGCTTCAGAACGCCGAGCCGCTCCTCGATGCCGAGCCTCGGCTCGCCCTCGTGCCGCCGCTCGCGGAGCCGGAGCTGCCCGAAGCCGGGGAGGAGGCCAGCCCCCGCCGGCCGCTCGCGCCGGAGCCGACGCAGGATGCTCTCAAGCTGTACGTCCGGCAGATCGGTGACGGGCGCCTCCTGACGGCAGCGGAGGAGCGGGAGCTCGCGCGGCGCAAGGATCTCGGGGACGAGGCCGCGAAGCAACGGCTGATCGAGGCGAACCTGCGGCTCGTGATGTCGATCACGCGGCACTACGCCAAGGCGAGCGTGCCACTGCTCGACCTGATCCAGGAGGGGAACCTCGGCCTGATCCGCGCCGTCGAGAAGTTCGACTACCAACTCGGGTTCAAGCTGTCGACGTACGCGACGTGGTGGATCCGGCAGGCGATCTCACGCGCCCTCGCCGAACAGGGCCGGACGATCAGGCTCCCCGTGCACGTCGCCGACCAGGTGCGACGCGTCACGCGCGCGCGCCGGCTGCTGGCGCAGAAACTGAACCGCCACCCGACGCTGGAGGAGGTCGCAGCCGAGAGTGGCTTCCCGCCGCACCGTGTGCGCGAGCTGCTCGAGTTGATCGAGGACCCGATCAGCCTCGAGACGCCTGTCGGAGATGGCGAGAGCAGGTACGGCGACCTGATCCGGGACACGATGGCGGCCGAGCCGGAGGCCGAGACTGCCGACCGGTTGCGCTCCACCGAGCTGACAGCGGCGCTTCGCGGTCTCGACCCGCGGATGCGGCACGTGTTGGCGCACCGCTTCGGCCTCGGCGGCGTCCAGCCCCAGACGCTCGAGGAGATCGGCACCGACCTCGGCATCACCCGCGAGCGGGTGCGCCAGCTCGAGACACGCGCGCTCCGGGAGCTTCGGACGGCCGCGCCGGGGCTCGAGCTCTACCTGCAGACGTAGGGGTACGCTGGGTCGCGTGCGACCCGCCTTCGTCGACTGCCACTCGCACGTCTGCCCTTCGGGCGACGACGGCGCGAGCTCCGTCGCCGAAGGCGCGATCCTCTGCCGCGAGGCCGCCCGTCGTGGCACGGCCGTCCTCTTCGCGACGCCGCACGTCTGGCCGCACCTTCCATTGACGGACCAGCGGGAGGAGCGGATCAGGCGGTCGTTCGACGAGTTGCTGCCCCGCGCGGCGCTCGAGCTGCGGCTCGGCTTCGAGCTGACGCCGCACCTCCGGCTGCTCGACGAGGACCTCGGCCGCTACCGCCTCGGCGGCACCGACCGCGTGCTGATCGAGGTGCCGTTCTGGACCGGGTTCGACGAGCTGCTGCTCGTGGCCGAGCACGCCGCGGACTGCGGCCTGGTGCCGGTGATCGCGCACCCCGAGCGGGCGGAGGAGGTGCTCGCGCGGCCGACGCTTGCCGACGAGCTCGCGGCGCGCGGCTGGCTGCTGCAGGTGAACGGGTCGTCGCTGCTCGGCCGGCACGGGTTCGCCTCCCGTGAGCTCGCGTTCGACTTCCTCGAGCGGGGGCTGGCGTCGGTCGTCGCCTCCGACGGGCACCGGCAGGCGCGGCCCCCGTACCTGGAGGCCGCGTACGACGTCGCCGTCCAGCGCGTCGGTGCGGCCGCCGCCGCAGTCCTCTTCGACGGGAGCGCGCTCGACGTCGCCGCGCGCCCCGCCGCCGCCTAGCTAGAGCCCGATCGACTCCATCTCGCGCAGTGACGCGAGCCGCTTCAGCGAGTCGAGCTCGATCTGCCGCACCCGCTCGCGGGTGAGGCCGAGCCGCCGGCCGATCTCCTCGAGCGTCTTCGGCTCGGCGTCGGCGAGCCCGTAGCGGAGGATCACGACCTGACGCTCCCGGTCGGAGAGCGCGTCGAGTGCGTCCTTCAGCGCCTGGCTGCGCAGCGAGACCTCGACCTCTTCCTCCGGAAGCGGGCCGTCGCCGGCCACGAAGTCGCCGAAGACCGCGTCGTCGGCCTCGCCGATCGGCTGGTCGAGGCTGGTCGAGGCCCGTGCGGCAGCCTTCACCTCGATCGCCTGCTGGAGCGGCAGGGACGCCTCCTCGGCGACCTCCTCGAGCGTGGGCTCGCGGCCGAGCTGCGTCCAGAGCGTGCGCTCGGCCCGGTTCATCTTCTGCATCCGCTCGACGATGTGGACGGGCATCCGGATCGTCCGGGCCTTGTCAGCGAGTGCACGCGCCACGGCCTGCCGGATCCACCAGGTGGCGTAGGTCGAGAACTTGAAGCCCCGCCGCCAGTCGAATTTCTCGACGGCGCGGATGAGGCCGAGCGTGCCCTCCTGGATCAGGTCGAGGAACGGCAGCCCTTGGTTGCGGTAGTTCTTCGCGATCGAGACGACGAGGCGCAGGTTCGCCTGGATCATCTGCTGCTTCGCCTGCATGTCACCGCGCTCGATCCGCTTCGCGAGCTCGACCTCCTGTGCGGCCGTCAGCAGCTGATGGCGCCCTGCCTCGCGCAGGAAGAGCTGCAGTGCGTCGGTCGTGGACTCCTGGGGCGCCGACGGTGCGGGCGCGGGCGCCGGCGGCTCCTCGGCCGCAGCGACCGGCTCCTCGGCGAGCTCGATGCCGCGACGGTCGAGCTCGCGGAACACGGCGTCCTGCTCGAGCGCGTCGAGCTCGTGCGTCTCGACGATCTCGTTCAGCTCGGCCGCGCGCAGCGAGCCGGTTTGCTCCGCCGTGTCCAGGAGTTGCAGGATCTCGTCGTTCCGCAGCAGCTGGTCGATGTCCACCGTCGTCATATGCGGACTCCCGGGGGTCGCGCGCACCGGACGGAGCGCACGTCCACCATACCGCCACCTCCGGCAGGTCAAACGCCCTTCGGTCTCCCGCGGCCTCCGGGTGTCGTCCTCAGCTGCGTGCACGAGAATGTGCGTTATGTCAAGTCGACCCATTCGTGCCGGGGCGAGTCGGCCTCCCCGTCGCGAGCGTGACTCGGGCGAGCAGGAACGCGCCGCCGACGGCGACGAGACCCGGCCGTGAGCCCACGCTAGAAGCCCGCGGACCGCGCGCCGGTGGCGATCAGGAGGAGCACGGCGCCGGCGGCTGCGAGGCGGTACCAGACGAAGAGCGAGTAGTCGTGGCGCCGCACGTACCCGAGCAGCCCCGTGATGGCGAGGAAGCCGCTCCCGGTCGCCGCGAGCGTGCCGACGACGAACGGCCCTACCACGTCGGACGGCGGATCGCCGAGTACGACGTCCGTCATGCCCTTGTAGAGCACGGCGCCGAGCGTGGTGGGCACGAGAAGCAGGAACGAGAAGCGCGCCGCGCTGTCTCGGTCGAGCCCGAGGAAGCGCGCTGCGGAGATCGTGATCCCGGAACGCGACACGCCGGGCATGAGCGCGAGGCTCTGCGCGAGCCCCACTCCGAACGCGGTCCCCAGGCCGAGGTCGCTCATCTCGCGGCTCTGGGGACGGCGGTCGGCCCACAGCAACACGAGCGCGAAGAGCGCGAGCAGGATCGCGACTTGCCACGGCTGCCCGAGGTTCTCCGCGATGTAGTCGTTGCCGACGGCGCCGATCGCGGCAGCCGGGATCGTCGCGACGAACACGAACCACGCCACCCGCTCGTCGGGCGTCGCGATCCGGCGCGTTCCGAGCGTCCGCACCCAGGCCCGGAAGAGCGTGACGATCTCGCGACGGAAGTAGCCGACGACGGCGACGAGCGTGCCCAGGTGGATCCCGACGTCGAAGGTGTGGTTGAACGCCGCGTTGTCGCGGAGGTAGTCCCATTCGCCGAGCCACGGGACGAGCGCGAGGTGCCCCGAGGACGAGACCGGGAGCAGCTCCGTCGCGCCCTGGACGATCCCGAGGACGAGCGCCTGCCAGTTGGGGAGCTTCCCGGGGTCGTCCCCAACGCCGAACAGCGTGAGGACCAGGGCCGCAACGAGGGTGGCCGTGGCGACGGCATAGACGACGGCACGGCCCATCCGCGCGATCCTACGCGGCTGCGCCAGGGGCTCGGGAGGGAGAAAAAGTTCAGGGAGCCGGTGGCGCTTTCGTCCACCGAGCCCGCTGACTTTCCGCTTCCGCGTACGGCCCTCGTGCTCGGCTTCGACCTAGTCGCGCTCCGTGCTCCCTGCAAGCGGCACCATAGGGCCGACGCGCTCCCGCGGCAACCCGCGCGGCAGCGGAAGACGCGGTATTTGCGAGAACTTTCGTCGGACTGTGGTGGGGGTCGGCCGGTCGGCTCGGTCGCGTAGGATCGCGCCGTGCACCTGCGCATGCCGAGCATCGACCACGGCGTCCAGTCCTTCTTCTGGGCGGTCGTCTTCTTCCTGATCCTGTGGCTCGGGATGCTCGCGATCGGCGTCTCGGGCGCGACTGCGTTCATCCTCTCCCTCGTCGCAGCCGGCGGGATCTTCCTCTTCGTGCGGACGCACGGCGAGGACCCGCCGGGCCCGCGCGCCTAGCGTCGGCCGCCCTCGTGTGCGGCCGCGGGCGCGCCCCGCAGCCGGCACACGAGCGTGGGCCCGAGGCTACCTCGAGGCGCTCACGCACCGGCGGGCGCCGGGGATACCGCCGAGCGCCGCGTAGTGCTCGAGCAGGCGCTCGTCCGCGCGCCGCTTCGACGGGTCGGCGAGCGCGGCGTCCATGGCGGCTCTATCGCCCGCCACGCTCGCGCCGCGAGACCTGGCGGGAGTGAACTACCTCCGGTCGCGCCGCTCCGCGTCGGCCGCGACCGGCCGTTGCGCGTCCGGATCGTCGCCGTGCACGACCTCCCCGGCGGGACGGGAGCGCTCCGCCCGCTCGTTCGAGGCACCGACCCGGTCGCCGGGTGCCCCGTGGCGCGCCGTCTCCGGGTCGTGCGCCACGGCCGTCGACTGCGCCTCCTGACGGCCGCGGAACCCGCGCCGCGTCGGTTGTCCGACCCGCCGCGCACCGTCCGCCTCGTCGCGCTCGTCCACGACGACGTTACGCCGCGGCCCCGACGTGTCGAACGTGAAGCCGAACGTGAGGCCGATCCCGAACGCGACCGCCGCGAGGAACTCGCCGAGGCCGCTGACCGCGCCCATCACGCCCAGGTCGCGCGACCAGTTCGACGTGTTGAAGAAGTCCGCCGGCTGCCTGGCGAGCAGCACCCAGCCGCCCACGAGGAGCACCGGGAGGAAACCGAGCAGGAGCACGCCGAGCGAGAGGCTCGGCCACCCCCACTTCGTCCAGCCGCCGAGCAGCTGCGAGAGCGCCATCGTCAGGCCGGCCGCCGCGAGGAGGCCGTACGTGAGCCAGTACTCGCCGGACGTGTCGGTACCGATCGTCGAAGCCAGCCAGATCAGGAACCCGGCGATCCCCGCCCCGACCGCCGTCGAGAGCCCTCTCGTGATGCCGATCATCGTGAGCCTCCGTTCTCTTGACGCACCGCGTCCGTGATTCCCGGTACGGATCGAACGGAACCGTCCCTAGTCCAGTTGCAGTCGCCGCTCGTCGAACCGCGCGGAGTAGAGCTCCGAGCGGAAGTCGTGGAGGGCGCGGAAGGTGTCGTCGGCGAAGACGTGGTCGACGACCCCGACCGACGCGTCGTTCCAGAACGGCAGGTCGACGTGGAGCTGCGTGACCAGGTTGACCGAGAGGCCGCGGCAGGCCGGGCAGCGGATCGCGAGGCCGTAGGCCTGCGCCCCGGGCGCCACCGCCACGAACGAGGACGGGAAGACGGGCCGGGGCCGTCCCTCGGGGTAGCAGTAGAAGCTCCACGGCCACTCCCCCGCGCCGACGCGTGTGGCGGCGGCGTCGCGCAGCTCCGCCCCCGTTTCGTCCAGCTTCGACGTCATCAGGTTCAGGAAGCGTCCGGCGTCGCCGGCGACCGGCGCCCAGTCGAGCTCGTCGTGCGAGACGAGGCCTTGGTGCGCGTCGCCGCAGTGGCAGTCGAAGAGAACTTCGTAGACGGCCGGATGCGCCGCGCCGGGAAGCCGCTCCAGCCGCCGGAACGCCGAGAGTGTCACGCGCGCCGCCGCCCCGCGCGGGCACGAGAAGGTGTACCTGCCGGTCAGCGCGTCGTACATGTGGGAATCGTCAGCTGCGGCTCGGACGACATCGAAACGCGCTCCTCTGCAGGGGACTTCAGTAGCGGATGAGCGATTCGACGGTGTAGTCGGCGAGCTTGTCGCGCCCGTTCAGGAACTCGAGCTCGATCACGAAGAGGAGGCCGACGACCTCCGCCCCGACCATCTCGACGAGGTCGGCCTTTGCCCGCGCCGTCCCGCCCGTGGCGAGCACGTCGTCATGCACGATCACGCGCGCCCCGGGCTTGATCGCGTCCGCATGAACCTGGAGGCGGTCGGTCCCGTACTCGAGCTCGTACGTCGCCTCCACCGTCTCCCACGGCAGCTTCCCCGGCTTTCGGGCGGTCACGAAGCCGCAGCCGAGCTCGTAGGCGAGCGCGCCGCCGAAGATGAAGCCGCGCGCCTCCGCGCCGAGGATGACGTCCGGCCGGAGCGGCCGGGCGAGCTCGACCAGCCGGTCGACGGCCGCACGGAGATAGTCGGGGTCGCCGACGAGCGGCATGATGTCCTTGAAGACGATGCCGGGCTTCGGGAAGTCCGGCACGTCGCGCACACGGTCGCGGAGGTCGAGCGTCGCGATCGACGGGTCGTTCATGCGCGGCAACCTACCGCTCGGCGAGTCCGCCGAGCTCGCGCCAGAAGAGAAGCCGTGAGAGGTCCTGCGATGCCTCGGCGAGCGCCTGCAGGTCCTCGAGCCCCGCCTTGCGGCGTTCGGGGTTCCGCGAGCGCAGCGCCGGCGCCACGAGCTGCTCGAGCAGCGCCGCCTCTCGCCCGGCCGAGTTCCGGAACGTCCGCAGATGCCGCGCGTCGATCCCGTAGCGCGCGAGCCGGCCGCAGGCCGCGGCGATCTCCGCGTCGGTGTCGCGATAGAGCCGCTCTCCCGCCTCGACTCGCGGTACGAGCAGCCCGAACTCCTCGAGCGCACGTACGAGCTCCGGCTCGATGCCGGCGCGTTCGCAGAGCTCGGCGAGCTCGAGCTCGCCCTCCGGCTCGCCGAGCGTGGAGGGTCGCCGGCGCTTCCGCTCCGCCGCCGCACCGCGCGCGAGCTCCTGCCTGATCACGCGCAGCGGCAGGAACTCGTCCCGCTGCAGACGCAGGATCGTCTCCAGCCGGTCGACGTCCTCCTGGCTGAAGAGCCGGTAGCCGCCGCGCGTTCGCTTCGGCGTCACGAGTCCCTGGTCCTCGAGGTACCGGATCTTCGAGATCGAGATGTCGGGGAACGCCTCGCGCAGCTGCGCGCAGACGGCGCCGATCGTGTGCAGCCGGCCCTCCGGTCGCTCGGCCGACCGCCGCTCGGTCGCGGTCGAGCTCATCGGCGCTGGAGGAACGTCAGCCGGTACTTGCCGATCTGGACCTCGTCGTCGTCCTCGAGCTCCGCGGACTCGATCCTGCTGCGGTTGACGAAGGTCCCGTTCAGGCTGCCGAGGTCGGTGATCGTGAAGCGGTCGCCGCTGCTCGTCAGCTCGGCGTGCCGGCGGGAGACCGTCACGTCGTCGAGGAAGACGTCGCAGTCGGGCGACCGCCCGATCAGTGTCCGCTCGCCGGACGGGAAGAAGCTCTCACCGGCGCGCCCCCCGCCGGAGCGCACGACGAGCGCGGGGCCCTGCGCCGCAGGATCGGCGAGCGCGGCAGCCGGGTCCTCCGCGAGCTCCTCCGCACTGAAGGTGATCGTCTGTTCGGTCGGGTCCTCCGTGCTGAGGCGCGTCCCGCACTTCGAGCAGAAGTTCGCCGCCTCGGGGTTCTGGAAGCCGCACTCCTGGCAGTAGACGTGGCTCATCTGGACGGCTCCTCGTCGGGAGCGCCCGTCGTCGGCAGGTCGCGCGACGAGAGGATCTCGGTCAGCCGTTCGACGTCGACCTCCCCCACGCCCCTACCCTTGAGCCGCGCCGTCCGCTCGGCGCGGAGGATGTCGATGCGCCCCTGCAGCAGCCGCCGGCTGTAGGAGAGCTCGTTCTCCTCGGCCTCGAGGCGCTCGATCAGCTCCTTCAGCTCCTCGTTGCTGAGCGAGGCGAGGTCGGGCAGCGGTTCCACGTGCGTCCTCCAGTCGGCCGGTCGTCGGGGCGTCGACTCAGTAAAGCAGCCGCACCGCCGAGGGGTCAACCTCAGCTTGAGGCTTTTACGGGAGTTCGCGCCGGGACCCCGTCTCCCTGCATCACCTCCTCGACGAGCTCGCGGATCTCCGCCTCGAGCTCCTGGGTCGCCTCGGCCGTCCCGCCCTCGGCGTAGAGGTGCAGCAGCGGCTCGTCGGGGTCGGGCAGCACCTGCGTCCAGCCGCGGTCGCCGAGGATCTTGATCCCGTCGAGCAGGTCGAGGTCGCGGCCGGCGAGACGCTCGTTCAGGACGCGCATGACGAGACCCTTCTTTCCCCACGGGCACGCGAGCTGCCGGTGGACGAGCGTCGGGGAGGGCAGCTCGGCGACGAGCTCCGAGAGCGGGCGCTGCTGCGGTGCGAGCAGCTCGAGCAGCTTCGCGAGGCTCGCGACCGCGTCGTAGGCCGGCAGGAACTGCGGGAAGACGTACCCGCCGCCGACGGAGCCGGCGAAGATGACGCCGTCCCCCGCCGCCACGCGCGTCAGCTCCGAGAGCGAATGCGGCGTCCTGACCACCTCGAGCCGGTCGTCGGCGAGGACGTCGACCTGGCTCGTGACGGTCACGGGGAACGCGACCTTCCCGCGGACGCCGCTCTCGCCGATCAGCCGCAGGAAGAGGAGGAGCGTCTGCTCGACCGGCACCTCCCGGCCCTGGTCGTCGACGAGGTACAGGCGCTCCGCCGACGCGTCGAAGACGGCCCCGAGGTCGGCGCCGACGGCGGTGACGAGCTTCTTTGTCTGACCGATCGCCTGCGCGAGCGAACCCCGTTCGCCGCCCTCGGTGAAGAAGCCGTGCGCGGAGAGCGCCTCCACCCCGAGCGGCCCGACGATGAGCGGTAGCACGAACGACGCCGCCGACCAGCCGTAGTCGACGACGATGCGGAACCGGCGCGCGCGGACCGCGTCGACCTGAAGCGACTGGACGAGGTCGTGCGCGTAGCTCTCCCGCACGCGCGCCGGGTACGTGACGGAGCCGACGCCGTCGGCGGCGACGCGCCGGAACTCCTGCCGCGTGAAGTTCTTCTCGATCTCCTTCTGGAACGCTTGGGATGCGAGGATCCCCGGCGACTCGTAGAAGCGGATGAAGATCGCCTCCGGGTCGACCTGGCTGACGCCGACGTGGATGCCGGCGTCGAAGGCCTGCGTCTTCAGCACGTGCCTGCTGACGGCGGGCGGCGAGACGCGCAGGTCGGCGACGTCGACGCCGGTCGCGCTCAGGCCGGCCATGACCGCGCGCTTGATCATGCGGCACGCGGGCGCGGCGTCGCGGCTGGCGACGACGCGGGCGCCGCGCTTGAGAACCGTCCCGAGCGCCACCGCCAGCCGTACTGCCGTCTCCGGCGGCACGTCGACGTTCACGAGCCCGCTGACGCCGTCGTCGCCGAAGAGGCGGGCGGACGCGCGCGACTCCCAGATCAGGTTCTCGTGCACCTGCGAGCCCGTCTCCACCTCCTTGTAGGGGTAGATCCGGACGTGCGGCATGATCGACGACTCCGAGCCGATCGTGACCTCGTCCCCGACGGCCGCCCCCTCGTGAATCCTGACGTGGTCGCGGATGTCGCACGAGCGGCCGACGATCGCCCCCTCGATCAGGGAGCTGCGCCCGACGTGCGTCCCCGCGTCGACGACGCAGCGTGCCGTGCGCGCGCGCTCGCGCAGCGTGACGCCGTTCGAGAGGACGGTGTAGGGCCCTACCGAGGTGCCGCGCGCGATCCGGGAGTAGTTGCCGATGAACGACGGCCCCTCGATGGCCTCGACGTCGTCCACGTCCCCCCCCTCTCCGAGCCAGACGTTCCCGCGCAGCCGCACGCCCTCGACGTTCAGGCGGACGCGTTCGTCGAGGGCGTCGAAATTCGCCTGCCGGTACTGGTCGAGGTTGCCGATGTCCTGCCAGTAGCCGTCCAGCACGTGGCCGTAGAGCGGGCGGCCCATCTCGAGCAGGAGCGGGAAGAGCTGCTTCGAGAAGTCGTACGGCCCGTCCGTCGGCATGTGCCGCAGCACTTCCGGCTCGAGCACGTAGATGCCGGTGTTGATCGTGTCCGAGAAGACCTGGCCCCAGGACGGCTTCTCGAGGAAGCGCTCGATCCGGCCCTCCTCGTCG
>DASQNG010000018.1:0-2349 GCA_035645095.1 Gaiellaceae bacterium
CGCATCCGTGGCCGCGAGATCGCGATGATCTTCCAGGACCCGATGACGTCGCTGAACCCGGTCCTGACCGTCGGCCGGCAGATCCGGGAAGCGCTCGAGACGCACTTCGGCATGGAGCGCGAGGCGGCCGACCGCCGGTCGGCGGAGCTGCTCGACCAGGTCGGGATCCCGAGCGCCAAGGTTCGGCTGAAGGACTACCCGCACCAGTTCTCGGGCGGGATGCGTCAGCGCGCGATGATCGCGATGGCGCTCGCGTGCGAGCCGAAGCTCCTGATCGCGGACGAGCCGACGACCGCGCTCGACGTGACGATCCAGGCGCAGATCCTCGAGCTGCTGCGCGAACTCGTCGCCGAACGCGACACCGCGTTGATCATGATCACGCACGACCTGGGCGTCGTCGCCGGCATGTGCGAGCGCGTCAACGTGATGTACGCGGGGATGTTCGTCGAGACGGGTAGCGCCGATCGCCTCTTCGCGCAGCCGCGCCATCCGTACACGCTCGGCCTCCTGCAGAGCGTGCCGCGTCTCGACGCAGGGCGCCGGCAGGCGCTGCAGCCGATCCCGGGGTCGCCGCGGAACATGCTCAGCCCGCCTGCCGAGTGCCCGTTCGCGCCCCGCTGCCGCTTCGAGGTGGAGGAGTCGCGGCAGGAGGTGCCGCCGCTCGAGCCAGTGGGATCGGGGCACCACGTGCGCTGCTTCAACCCGGTGCCCGAGGACGAGTGGCAGCGGTCTCGGCTCGGCGGGGCGGCGTGAGCGAAGGCGGCAACGGCTTCCGCCCGGACGCGCTCGTCCAGGTCGAGGACTTGCGGGTCTGGTTTCCGATCAGGAGCGGGATCGTGCTCGACCGCCACGTCGGCGACGTCAAGGCGGTGGACGGCTTCTCGATCGACATCCACCGCGGCGAGACGCTCGGCCTTGTCGGCGAGTCGGGATGCGGCAAGTCGACGGTCGGCCGCGCGCTCCTGCGGCTCTACGAGCCAACGAGCGGGCGGATCGTGTTCGACGGCCAGGACATCAGCCACCTCTCGGAGAGCGAGCTGCGGCCGCTACGTCGGCGGATGCAGATGATCTTCCAGGACCCGTACGCGTCGCTCAACCCGCGCCACTCGGTCGGCCGGATGGTCGGCGAGCCGCTGCGCGTGCACGGCATCTCGCGCGGACGCGAAGCGTCGAGGCGCGTGCGCGAGCTGCTGGAGATCGTCGGCCTCCCGGCGGACGCTGCGAGCCGCTATCCACACGAGTTCTCGGGCGGCCAACGGCAGCGGATCGGGCTCGCGCGCGCGCTGGCGCTGAACCCGGACTTCGTCGTCTGTGACGAGCCGGTGTCGGCGCTCGACGTGTCGATCCAGGCGCAGATCGTGAACCTGCTCGAGGCGCTGCAGAAGGACTTCGACCTCACGTACCTCTTCATCGCGCACGATCTCGCCGTCGTCCGGCACATCTCGGATCGCATCGCGGTCATGTACCTCGGCCAGATCATGGAGCTCTCGCCGGCCGACGACCTCTACGACAACCCGCTCCACCCGTACACGATCTCGCTCCTCTCGGCGATTCCGATTCCGGACCCCGCCGTCGAGCGTGCGCGCGAATCGATCCTGCTCCAGGGCGACCTGCCGAGCCCGGCCAACCCGCCCGTCGCGTGCCGCTTCCACACACGCTGCCCGTACGTGCAGCCGACGCGCTGCCGCGACGAGGAGCCGGCCCTGCGGCCGCTGGACAACCACCTCGTGAAGTGCCACTGGGCCGAGGAGATCAAGGCCGGTGCGATCCAGCCGCGCGAGCGGGAACCGGAGGTCGTGAACGACCCGCGCCGGCCGGCGGCGTACGAGCCGCCGCCCGTTTAGCGCCCGCCGCGTGGGAAGGGCGGGTCCGAGCCGCTGCGGGCGTGAACGGTGTCTTCAGGGCTAAAGGCCGGCGGGCAGACCGCCGATATCGGAGCCGTGGACGCAACTCAGCGCAAGGAGATCCTCAACCGCTACGTGCACCACAGCCGTCGCTTCGATGCGGCGGCCGCCAGGCGAGGCAACAGCGCCACCGCCAACGTGCTCCCGTTCTCGGCTCCGCTGCGCGAGCTCGAGCAGGAGCCGACTCTTCGCGAGATCGAAGTGCTCCAGCTCGTCTCCGACGGCCTCGTGAACCGGGAGATCGGCCAGCGTCTCTTCCTGTCGGAAGAAACGGTCAAGTCACACGTGAGGCACCTGCTGGCGAAGCTCCACGCGCGCTCGAGGGCGCACGCAGTCGCCGTCGGCTTCAGGCGGGGGTTGATCTCGTAGACCGGGCTCCAGAAGCTACGAGGGCTGCGCCGGGCGCTTTCACGCCACGGCGCAGCCTCGTTTCACTCAGACCCGC
>DASQNG010000019.1:0-36987 GCA_035645095.1 Gaiellaceae bacterium
CTCGGACCGATGCGGGACGCGGTCACGATCGTGCGTGGGGTGCTGGGCGGCGAGCCGTTCGAGTACGACGGCGACACGTGGAGCGCCTCGGTGCCGGGGCTGCAGGACGAGGCGCACTCGCCGCGCGAGGTGCCGCCTGTCTACGTGGCTGCGACCGCGCCGAAGATGATGGCGCTGGCGGCGGAGCTCGCGGAGGGCTGCCTGACGCCGTCGATCACGACGCCAGCGTTCGTCCGGCACACGAGGGGCATCGTCGGCGACGGGATCGACGTCGGCTGCACCGTGGTCTCGTCGATCCATGCGACCGACCGGGAGGCCGGACGCGGCGGCGCGCGCGAGATCGCCGGGATGTACCTCGCGAACAAGGTGCAGAACATCCGCGGCTCCGCGGACACGCTGCTCGACCTCGCCGGGCTCGAGCAGGACGAGATCCGGCCGGTCGCGGAGGCGATGGAGCGCGGCGGCAGGCTCGCAGCGAAGGCGGAGGTGACGGACGCGATCCTCGACAAGTGCAAGCCCATCGCAGGCACCCCGGACGACTGCATCACCGCGATCGAGGAGTACCGCGACGCCGGCTGCACGCACGTGATGCTCGAGCTCTGGGGCGACGACCGGCACGAGCAGATCCGTCTCTTCGGCCGGCACGTGCTGCCGCACTTCCGTTGACGGTCGACGAGCGGCGCCTCGTCGCGTGGGCGCGCGACGCGGTGTCGATCCCGAGCTTCACCGGCGAGGAGGAGGCTCTCGCGGAGTGGATCGGCGCCGAGCTGCGCGGTCTCGGCTGCGCGGTGCAGCTGCAGCAGGTGGAGGAGGGACGTGTGAACGTGCTCGCGACGCGTCTCGGCCGCGGCGGCGGGCCGACGCTCATGTTCAACGGGCACCTCGACACGTCGTACTCCGGCCGCGAGCCGTGGTCGCAGGGGGTCGAGGGGTTCCAACCGGTCGGCGTCGAGCGCGAAGGCCGGATCTGGGGCCTCGGGATCTCGAACATGAAGGGCGCACTTGCGTGTTACCTCGCGGCGCTGCACGCGCTGCGCGAAGCCGAGCTTCGCGGCGACGTGCTCGTGGCCGCCGTGTGCGGCGAGATCGAGAAGACGCAGTACGCCGAGGCGCAGGGGGCGCAGTACCGCGGATATGCCGCGGGGACGCGCCACCTCGTCACGCACGGCGGCGTCGCCGACATGTGCCTGCTCGGCGAGCCGACGGAGGGGAAGGTCGTGCTCGGCCACTTCGGGTCGCTCTGGGCGCGCATCGGCGTCGGCGGCGACTTCGTCCACACCGCGTTCAGCGAAGGCCGCGCGAACTCGGTCCTGCGGCTGGCGGAGCTGCTGCCGGAGGTCGCCTCCTGGTGCGAGAGGTGGGCCGCGAACCCGCAGAACGCGTGGGGCGGCGTCCCCGCGATCGCCTCGGTCGGCGCGGTGCGGGGCGGCTTCGAGTGGCGGCTCTCGCGGACGCCGCAGCGGACGAGCGTCTTCCTCGACGTGCGCGTGCCGCCGACGCGGCCGATGGCGGAGGCGCGGCGCGCGGTGCTCGACCTCGCGCGGGAGCTGGGCGCCGCGCATCCCGACTGGGACGTCGACGCCGAGGTGTACGTCACCGCGCCCGGGGCGCGGATCGACGAGGGCCATCCCCTCGTCGAGGCAATCGACGGGGCGCACGAGCAGGTCTTCGGCTCCGCGCCGGGCCGCGACGTGCCGCGCTGGTTCTCGGACGCCTCCGCGCTCTCCGCCTACGGCGTCCCGACCGTCAACTACGGCGCGTCGACGGGGCTGATGGAGCCGGGGCAGGGCGAGAGCCTCGAGGTCGAGGGGCTCGTGCGGACGGCCGAGGTGTACGCGCGGGTGGCGCAGGCGGTGTGCGCGTGAGACCGCTCGACGCGTATCTGCCGGTCTACGAGTTCTCGGAGCGCCACCGCGTGAGCGTCGCCGCGTCGCCCGAGCGGATCGACCGCGCGCTCCGGGGGGTCACGTTCGCGGAGCTCCCGCTCGCGCGCGCCCTCTTCGTCCTGCGCGGGCTCGGGCGGCTGCGCGCGGGCGCGCCGGCGCTCGCGACGATGACGCGCTCGGCCGTCGTGCTCGAGGACGAGCCAGGCAGCGGGATCGTCGTCGGCCTGACCGGGCAGTTCTGGCGGCTCCGGGGCGGCGACCCGGCGGCACGCTGCCGCACTCGGGAAGAGTTCGCCGCCTTCGACCGGCCGGACGCCTGCCAGGCGGTCGTCGATTTCCGCGCCGCCGCAGGCATCCTGACGACGGAGACGCGCGTGCACGTCCGCGGGGAGGAGGCGCGCCACAGCTTCGACCGCTACTGGCGCGTGATCCGGCCGTTCAGCGGGCTGACGCGAACGCTGCTCCTGCGCGCGGCGAAGCGGAGGGCGGAGCGGTGAGGCTGGTGACGATCGACGGCGGACGGGTCGGGTACGTCGACGACGACGAGATCGTGCTCCTCGACGTCCCGACGATGCGGGCGTTCTTCGAGCAGGGGGCGGACGCCGACGAGGCAGGCGGGCGTGTGCCGCTCGCGGAGACGCGGCTGCAGGCGCCGATCGCGCCGAAGAAGCTGTTCCACACCGCCGGGAACTTCCGCGAGCACGAGGAGGAGTCGAAGAACGTCGACTGGTCGCACCAGATCGCGCCGTGGATCAACTTCTTCCAGAACGTCGATGCGATCGTGGGGCCGGAGGAGCCCGTCGTGTACCCGGAGCACCTGACGGAGGAGCTCGACTACGAGCTCGAGCTGGCGGTCGTGCTGAAGCGCGCCGGGAAGTGGGTCTCGGCGGCGGAAGCGGCCGACTACATCGGCGGCTACGTGATCTTCAACGACATCACGGCTCGTGACATCCAGCGCGGGGAGATGCGCTCCGGCGTCTTCAGCTTCTGCAAGGCGATCGACACGTTCTGCCCGCTCGGCCCGTGGATCGTGACGCCGGACGAGATCCCGGACCCGCACGACCTTGCCATGCAGCTGCGCGTGAACGGCGAGGTGCGGCAGGAGTCGCACTCCGGGCGGATGAGTGTGACGATCCCCGAGATCCTGTCCAACTTCTCGGCCCTCGGGTACTCGGCCGGTGACGTGCTGTCGACCGGCACGGTGTCCGGCGTCGCCGGCTTCAAGTCGCCCGAGGAGCGCGCACGGCTGTACCTCAAGCCGGGCGACGTGATCGAGGCGGAGATCGAGCGCATCGGTGTGCTCCGCAACCCGGTCGTCTCGTGGCAGGACGCTCACGGCGAGCCGCCGCCGCCGCGCGTCCGCCCGTGGGGCGAGGGCGTGTGAGCGGGCGTCCGGTCTCAGAGACGGCACGTCCGCGCGCTACCACGAGCGGCGGGACGCCCGTGCGCCAAGTTCGTGACGCGGGCGTGTCGAAAGCGTGAGCTGGCCGCGGGACGACGCGAAGCTCGATCGCGTGCGCGCGCTGATGGCGGAGCAGGAGCTCGACGCACTCGTCGTCCGCGCTCCCGACAACGTCCTCTACCTGACGAACTTCTGGGGTATGAAGGGCTACGACGCGGTCGTCTTCCCGCGCGAGGGCGAGGCGGTCCTCATCTGCCTCGAAGCGTCGGAGGAGGACGCAGCCCGCACCGCCTGGACGGCCGATGTCCGGTTCTTCGCCGGCTACGACCCGGGCGACGCTCGTCCGCCGTCGCTCCGGGCGCTGGAGCTCGCGCAGCGCGTCGCGGGCGAGCACGGCCGCATCGGGATCGAGGCGAGTCTCGGTACCCAGGCAGCGGACCGAATGGTGGGGGAGCCGACGACGTCCCCGAAGGCGTGGTTCGACGCCTTCGCGGACGCCGCCGACGCGACGCCGCTCCTGAACGAGGCGCGAGCGCTGAAGACGGAGCAGGAGGTCGAGCGGATGCGGCTCGCGAACGAGATCGCCGCGCGGGCAATGGAGCACACGGCTGCTCACCTGCACCCGCGCCTCACCGAGAGCGAATCGGCGGCGCTGTGGCAGGGGTGGGTGCACGGACACGGCACGGGGTTCAAAGACCGCGTCGAGCTCGCGCTCGGCTTCTCGCTCGTGTGGTCGGGGCCCGGGATACGCACCTTCACCGCGACCGGCAGCCGGCCGGTAAGGGAGCGGGAGCCAACGTTGTTCGAGATCTGGGTCTGCGCCGACGGCTACTGGTGCGACCACACGAAGAACCTCGTCCCGGGCGAGCTCGACGGGCGCTACGTCCAGCTGGAGGCGCAGCTGACCGCGGTGTACGAGGACGCGCTCGCGTTCGTCCGGCCCGGCGCGAGCCTCGCGGAGCTCGACCGACGGATCCGCGACGGGATCGCCGCCGCAGGCTATCCCGGGCAGCCGAGCCACCCGATCTGTCACGGCGTGGGCGCACGCGCGCACGAGCCGCCCTACGCGCACCAGGCCGGCGGTGGCACGATCGAGGCGGGCATGGTGCTCGCGATCGAACCTGGCATCTACTGGCCCGAAGGCGGCGGCTTGCGACTCGAGGACAACTTCCTCGTCACCACGGACGGCATCGAGAAGCTCTGCCGCTTCCCGGACGGCATCGTGAGGTGCGGGTGACGTGACGCTCGACCGCGATCACCTGTGGACCGGCGACCTCAACCGCGACGCGCTCGAGCCGCAACCGCACGTGACCGTGGGGCTCTACGACACGACGCTCCGAGACGGGGAGCAGACGGTTGGCGTCGTCCTCTCGTCGGAGGACAAGCTCGAGATCGCGCACGCGCTCGACGCCGCCGGCGTCGACCGGATCGAGGCGGGCTTCCCGCGCGTCTCCGCCGAGGACGCGGAGGCGATCGGACTGATCGCGGACGCCGGCCTGCGGGCGGAGGTCTGGGGCTTCGCGCGGGCCGTGCCGGCCGACGTGGAGGCGCTCGTCGAGCTCGGCGTGCGCCACGCGGTCGTCGAGAGCCCGATCTCCGACCTGAAGCTCGAGGCACTCGGCGTCCCGCGCGAGAAGATGCTCGAGCGGATCGCGACGGCCGTCCGCTTCGCGACGGAGCACGGCATCTCCGTCGCCTTCTTCGGGGTCGACTCGACCCGCGCCGACCTCGGCTTCTACCGCAGCGCCTACTCGGCGGCGGTCGAGGCCGGAGCGCGCGAAGTCGTCGCTGTCGACACGATCGGCGTCGCGACGCCGGAGGCCGCCGCGTACCTCGTCGGGAAGACGCTCGAGTGGGTCGACGTGCCGGTGCACTGGCACGGCCACAACGACTTCGGGCTCGCTACTGCGGCTGCCGTCGCCGCGGTGCAGGCGGGCGCAACGTGGATTCACGGGACGGTGAACGGCATGGGCGAGCGCGCAGGTAACGCGAACCTGCCGGAGGTCGCGCTCGCGCTCGAGGCGCTCTACGGGATCCCCACGCGGTTCGACCTCACGCAGGCGCGCGCCCTCGCCGACCTCGTCCGCGAGCGCTCCGGCTACGTGCTCGAGCCGTGGAAGCCGCTCACCGGCGAGAACCTCTACACCCGCGAGAGCGGCGCGGTGGCGAGCCAGTTCCACGACCCGCCGGCGATCGAGCCGTACGCCTCCTCCCTCGTCGGTGCCGAGCGGCGGCTCGTCCTGGGCAAGAAGTCGGGGCTCGACTCGATCCGCCTGAAGGTCGAGGAGCTCGGCCTCGACGTCCCCGAGGAGCGATACCCCGAGCTGCTCGCAGAGGTGAAGGCGCTCGGCGCGCGCGAGCGGCGCCTCGTGGGCGATGACGAATTTCGCGGGCTCGCGGGCAGCTGAAGCTTGTGGTGTTTCAACACAACCTCAGAGGTGCCGTGGCAGCCGGTTGCGCGTGGTCGCTTGTGTTGTTTCAACACAAGCTGTCCGCGCCGGGCACCGGATCGGCGATCGGTTTGCGTCTTGTGTTGCTTCAACACAAGCACTCGAGCGCCGGCGGCAGACGGTCGCTCGGCCGGAGCTTGTGTTGCTGCAACACAAGCGTTGTGTGAGGCCGTTTGACTGACATGACAGAGGAGCGAGATACTCGCGGCGCCGCAGACATGTCAGCGTCCTGAGAGGGGAGTGCCTTGCAGTTCAGCCTGTACTCGGAGCTCCAGCTCCACCCGGGCAAGCAGCCGGAGCAGCTCTACGCGGAGGTGCTCGAGCAGATGGTGAACGCCGACCGGCTCGGCTACGACGCCTACGCCGTGATCGAGCACTTCTTCTTCCCGAAGTTCTCGGTCTCGGCGAATCCCACCGCGCTCTTCGCGGCGGCGGCTCAGCGGACGCGGCAGATCCGCTTCCGGACGATGCTGCACGCGCTGCCGTACCACAATCCGATGGTCCTGGCGTCTGCGATCGCCGTGACGGACATCCTCACGGAGGGCCGGTACGAGTGGGGGGTCGGCCGCGGCCACGGCTGGATCCCACCAAAGGCGGGCGTGCCGCTCGACGAGCACGCGCGGCCGAGCTACGAGGAGGCGGTCGAGCTCCTTTTCAAGGCGCTCGAGAACGAGCGGTTCTCGTACGACGGCGAGTACTTCCACGTCGACGACTCCCACATCGTCCCCTTCCCGCGCCGACGCTTCCGGATCTTCCTCGGCGGCACCTCCGACCGCACCTACGAGCTCGCTGCGGAGCGCGGCTGGGGTGTCGCCGTGCCGCCGCTCCTGCCGTACGCGGCGCTGAAGGACCAGCTCGACCTCTACCGCCGCGAGTGCGCGAGGCACGGGAACGACCCGGACATCGTCTGGATCCACGCCTGCCACCTCGACGAGGACCGCGAGACCGCGCTCCGCGAGGCGCGCGAGTGGACGGTCGGCTTCATCAAGGGCAACAGCTCGCCCCTCACCGACCATCCGAAGCCGGACACCGACGGCCTGATGAAGGCCGGCTACGGCTTCTACGCGGCCGGGATCATGGAGCAGCTCGCCGAGGTGCCGTACGAGCAGCTCGTCGAGGAGGACTACATCTGGGTCGGCACGCCGCAGGACGTGATCGAGCGGATCGAGGCCACGCAGGAGGTCTGCGAGGGCATCTCCGAGATCGGGATCACCGTCAACGCCGGCGGCGCCCCGCACTGGATGGCGATCAAGAACCAGGAGCTCTTCGCCTCCGGCGTGATGCCGCACTTCGCACCGACCGAGCGCGAGGCGGTCGTGACGGCGTGAGCGCGTGAGCGAGCGCGTCTGCGTGATCGGCGCCGGCGTGATCGGCAGCCTCTACGCCGCGCACCTGAGCCGGGTGACCGACGTGTGGGTGCTGACGCGCCGCGCCGAGCACGCACGGGCGCTCGAGGAGGACGGGCTCCGCGTGAGCGGCCGCTCCGACTTCCGGGGACGCGTCCGGGCGAGCGAGGACCCCGACCGCCTCCCCTCGTTCGACGTCGGAATCGTCGCGACGAAGGCGACGGGGCTCGACGCAGCGGCCGGCGCGCTCGAGGGGCGGTTTCCCGACGCGACGATCGTCACGGTGCAGAACGGGCTCGGTGCGGAGGAGATCGTCCGCCGCCACGGCGGGTGGCCGATCGTCTCCGGCGTCACGTTCATGAGTGGAACGCGACACGACGACACGCACGTCGAGTACATCCTCGACACGGAGACGTGGCTCGGTCCCTACGACGAGACGCCGCACGAGCGCGTCGAGCGGATCGCGGAGCTGATCCGCGAGGCGGGGCTGAAGGCGCGGGCGTTCCCTGACCTGCGGCCGGCGCAGTGGTCGAAGCTGATCTTCAACGCCACGGTTAACGCGGTCGCCGCGCTCACCGGGCTGCCGCACGACGCGCACTTCGCGGCGGAGGAGGAGCCGGGCGACCTCGGGCACCTCGTCCGGGCGCTCACGGACGAGGGGAAGGCGGTCGCCGCCGCCGCGGGGGTGGAGCTGCACGAGGATCCGTGGGAGATGAACGTGCACGCGACCCGGCGGGGGAGCGCGCACTACCCGTCCATGCTCGAGGACGTCGAGGCGCGCCGGCCGACCGAGATCGAGCTCATCACTGGCGCGCTCGTCCGCGAGGCCGGGCGCCTCGGCGTGCCGGTGCCGCTGCATTCGACCCTCTACCGCCTGATCCGGGCGAAGGAGGCATCGTGGGACCAGACCGGGAGATCCGAAGGGAGACAGGGATGACACAGAAGCGCTCACGCGCGCTGGCCGCACTGCTCGTGCTGCTGCTCGCGCTGGCGGTCGCCGCCTGCGGCGGGGACGACGACGAAACGGCCGCGGAGGGCACGACCGCCGCCGAGACCGCCGCAACGACCGCGGCGGAGGAGCCCGCGAACACGGAGCCGATCGTGATCGGCTGGGCGTTCGACTCCAGCGGCAACATGGCCCCGTTCGACAACCCGGCGCTCGCGGCGGCGAAGATCCGCGTCGAGCAGCTGAACGGGGACGGCGGTGTCGACGGCCGCGAGCTCCGGATCGACACCTGCGACACGCAGAACAACGACCCGGCGAAGGCGAAGTCGTGCGCGACCTCGCTCCTCGACGGCGGAGCCGAGATCCTCTTCGTCACCTGCGACGTCGACTTCGCGACGCCGGTGGTACAGGAGGCGATCTCGAACGGGAAGCTCGCGGTCGCGCCGTGCATCGGGACCGACCAGATGGGCCCGAAGCGCTTCGGCGAGCAAGGCGAGCTCGCGTTCAGCTACGGCAACGCGGCGCAGGACGAGGGCTCGGCGATGGCCGAGTTCGCGTGGGAGCAGGGCTGGAAGACGGCGGCGCTCGCCACGAACACCCTGCTCGTCTACTTCAAGAACGTCGTCGAGGCGTTCGAGTCGCGCTTCACGGAGCTCGGCGGCGAGATCGCGACACGGGAGACCTACGCGACGGGAGCGAACAACGTCAACGCCGCCGTGAGCCGGCTGAACAACGCGAATGCGGACGTGATCGTCACGTCCACCGCGTTCGGCGAGCTGCCCGCGCTCGTCTCGGGCCTGCGCTCGCTGAAGAACGAGACGCCGATCCTCAACTCGTGGGCGGGCGACGGCACTTACTGGGCGCCGAAGAGCCCGCCCGTGACGAACTACTACGCCGTCACGTACGCGTCGGTCTTCGGAGACGACCCGAGCGCGGAGGTCAAGGAGCTGATCCAGGCGCTGACGGACTCGGGCTCCCAGCCCGGGACGGGCGGCTTCATCACCGGCGCGGCGGCGATCGACGGTGTCGTTGAGGCGATCAGGCGCGCCGACGGCTCGACCGAGGGCGAGGCGCTCGCGGCGGAGATGGAGAAGTTCGAGCAGGTGGAGACGATCTCCGGGAACGTCAACTTCTCGGACGAGCTCCACTCGGTGTTCGGGCGGGAGTACCGCGTGATCAAGATCGACAACAACGAGGGCAGCTACGTCGGCCCGGTCACCGCGAAGGTCGTCCCCGAACTGAAGGGGTGACGGAGGCCGCCGCCGCCGGCGCGGAGGGGAGGCCCGGGACGCTCCGGGCCTCCTCCGTCTCCCGCGCGTTCGCGGGCGTCCAGGCGCTGCGCGACGTCACGCTCGAGCTGCAACGGCATGAGGTCGTGGGGCTGATCGGCCCGAACGGCGCCGGAAAGTCGACGCTCGTGAACGTCCTGACGGGGTTCGACCTCCCGACGTCCGGCTCGGTCGAGCTCGAGGGTCGCGACGTCACGGGCTGGAGCCCGCAGCGCCGCGGCCGGGCCGGCGTCGCGCGCACGTTCCAGCACAGTCGGTCGTTCGGCGGGCTGACGGTGCGCGAGAACGTCGAGGTCGCCGCGCTCGGCGTGGGAGCAGGACCGCGCGAGGCGCGACACCGCGCCGACGAGCTGCTCGGGCTGCTGGGGCTCGACCGCCTGCAGGAGGCGGGCGCCGGCGAGCTCGCGCACGGCGACGAGCGACGGCTCGGCGTCGCCCGCGCGCTCGCGACGGAGCCGCGCTTCGTGCTGATGGACGAGCCGGCGGCGGGGCTGCCGGAGTCCGAGGTGCCGGACTTCGCCGCCGTCGTCCGCTCGGTGCGTGACGAGCATGGCGCGGGCGTTCTCCTGATCGACCACAACATGGCGCTCGTGATGGAGGTGTGCGACCGGATCCAGGTGCTCGACCAGGGCGCGACGCTCGCGGAGGGGACGCCAGCCGAGATCCGGGCGAACCTCGACGTGACGGCCGCCTACCTCGGCGAGAGCGCCGCACCCGTGGAGGCGGCGTGAGTACCCCGCTGCTCGAGCTGGAGGGGGCGGAGGTGCGCTACGGCTCCGTCGCCGCCGTGCGCGGGCTCGACCTCCACGTCGCGCCCGGCGAGATCGTCGGCCTGATCGGCCCGAACGGGGCGGGGAAGTCGACGACGCTGCACGCGATCATGGGCGTCCTGCCGCTTGCGGCCGGCGCAATCCGCTTCCGCGGCGAGCCGCTACGTGCAGGCCGCCCCGAGGACACCGCGCGGCGCGGGATCGCCCTCGTGCCGGAGGGCCGGCGGATCTTCGGCGGCTTCACGGTCGACGAGAACATCCGCCTCGGGCGGGCTGCCGCGCGGGGCCGCGGCGACGAGGCACTGGACGACGTGTACGACCTCTTTCCGGTGCTCGCGGAGTTCCGGGGCCGGCAGGCGGGCGTGCTCTCGGGCGGTCAGCAGCAGCAGCTCGCGATCGCCCGCGCGCTCGTCGCGCAGCCGGACCTGCTGCTCTTGGACGAGCCGTCGCTCGGGCTCGCGCCGACGATCGTCGACCTCGTGTTCGAGACGCTCGCCGCCATCAGGGAGCGTGGCGTCACGATCCTCCTCGTCGAGCAGCGCGCGCAACGGACGGTCGCGTTCTCCGATCGCACCTATGTGCTCGCGAACGGCGAGCTGCGGCTGACGCTGACGCCTGAGGACGTGCAGGAGACGGACAAGCTCGTCGCGGCGTACCTCGCATGACGCTCGCCGCGGTCGACGCGCAGACGCTCGTCGACGCCGTCGGCCTGGGCTCCGTCTACGCGCTGATGGCCGTCGGGATCGGCCTCGTCTTCGGCGTCCTGCGGCTCGTCAACTTCGCCTACGGCCAGCTCGTGATGGTGGGTGCGTACACGCTCGCCTTCACCTCCGGCTGGCCCGTCGCAGCGAGCATCGCGGCGTGCTTCGCGGTCGTCGTCCTGCTCACGCTCGTCATGGAGCGCTCCGTCTTCCGCCCGCTGCGGACGGCGTCGCCCGCGGTGATGCTCGTGACGACCTTTGCGATCGCGTTCCTGCTCCAGAGCGTCGCGCGGATCCTCGACGTCCGCGACGGCACGATCGGGGAGCCCGCCGCGTCGCTGGGCCGCCTCAACGAGGCCGTGTCGGTCGCCGGCGTCGATGTGCGGCGGGTGACGCTCGTCGCGATCGCCGCGGCCGCGGTGACGCTCGGCCTGCTCGCCCTCCTGCTCACGCGCACGACGGTGGGGCTGCACATGCGCGCGGCAGCGACCGACTTCCGCACGGCGCGGCTGCTCGGCGTGCGCGCGAACGTCGTGATCGGGTTCGCCGTCCTGCTCTCGGGCGTCGTCGCCGCGCTCGTCGCGGTGATCATGACGATCCAGTCGCCGCTCGTGACACCCACGTTCGCGCTCCAGGAGACGATCGTCGTCCTCGTGGGGGTCGTTGTGGGCGGGCTCGACCGGCTGTGGACGGCGACGCTCGGCGGGTTCTCGATCGGCTTCGCGACCGGCGTCATCAACGGAGCACTCCCCACCGGGAACACGGTGTTCCTGCCGTCCGCCGTCTTCGCGCTCGTCATCCTCGTCCTGCTGCTGCGCCCGGCCGGGCTCTTCACGCGCTCGCGCAGCGTCGTCGTGGAGCGCGTGTGAGGGCGCGCGCCGAGCCGCTCGTGCAGCTGCTCGTGCCGACCGCGCTCGTCGTCGCCGTCGGCGTGCTCGCGGCCGCGTCATCCCGGTCGAACGAGATCCACTTCCTGAGCGCGCTCGTCTCGGTGGCGATCGTCGTCTCGATCTACGTCTTCGTCGGCAACTCCGGCGTGCTCTCGTTCGGCCAGATCAGCTTCGTCGCCGTCGGGGCGTTCACGGCCGGCGTCCTCACGGTGCCGGCGCTGCTGAAGGCGTCGGTGCTGCCGGGGCTCTTCCCGTTCCTACGCGACACGACCGTCGGCAATGTCGTCTCGCTCCTCCTCGCCGCGGCGGTCGGCGGCGTGCTCGCGTTCGTCGTCGGGCTGCCGCTGATGCGCCTCTCGGGCCTCGCCGCCGGGATCGCGACCTTCGCCGTGCTCGAGATCACGCACAACGTGCTGCGGGAGTGGACGCGGATCGGGCCGGGTGCGACGACGCTCTCGCTCGTCCCCGAGACGACAGGCCCGGTGCAGGCGACGCTCGGCGCGCTGCTCGTGCTCGCGATCGCCTTCGCCTACGGCCGCAGCCGCTTCGGGCGCATGCTCCGCGCCGCGCGCGAGGACCCTGCGGCGGCGCAGGCGGCCGGCATCGACGTGCACCGGCAGCGGCTCTGGGCGTTCACGCTCTCCGGCGCGCTCGCCGGGTTCGCCGGCGGGCTGCTCGTCCACATGCTGGGTTCGATCACGACCGAGCAGGTCTACCTCGAGCTGACGTTCCTGACGCTTGCGATGCTCGTCGTCGGTGGGGTCACGAGCCTCTGGGGGGCCGTCGTCGGCGCTCTCGTCGTGAGCGGCCTCGACTCCGTGCTGACGAAGGCCGAGCAGGGGGTCGACCTGGGCGTCGCGATCGACCTGCCGACGGGGTCGCGGCTCGTCGTCGTCGGGACGCTGATGGCGCTCGTCCTGATCCTGCGGCCGTCCGGCCTCACGGGCGGCCGGGAGGTGCGGCTACCGCGACCGAGAGGAGCGACATGAGGGTGTGTATCGTGGGCTGCGGCGCCGTCGGCAGCCTCTTCGCGGCGGCGCTCGCGCAGGTGGACGACGTGGAGGTGTGGGCGTACGACCTCGCACGGGCGCACATCGACGCGATCAACGAGCGCGGGCTGCGCCTGACCGGCGCCGGCGAGGTGCACGCGACCGGGATCCGCGCGACCGCCGACTCGGCCATGCTGCCGCCCTGCGACTTCGGACTCGTCGCGACGAAGGCGATGCACACCCAGGCGGCGATCGGGGCCACCGCGCACGCCTTCGCCGGCGGCGCCGTCGCGTCGGTGCAGAACGGTGTCGGGAACGAGGAGACGATCGCGGCGCACGTGGGACGCGTGATCCGCGGGACGACGTTCCCCGCGGGCAAGATCCTCGAGCCGGGCGTCGTGCAGTGGGACGTGCGCGGCGACACCACGTTCGGGCCATTCGAGCCGAGCCCTGCGCCCGTGGCGGAGATCGAGCGGCTCGCCGCCGCCTGCACCGCTGGTGGGATGCCGACGCACGCCGTGGCGGACGCGCGCGGCGCGCAATGGCGCAAGGTGATCTTTAACGCCTCCACGAATCCCGTCGGAGCGCTCACCGGGCTCACGCACGGGCGCGTCTGCGAGCTGCCGCCGCTGCGGGCTTTCGTCAGCGCCCTCGTCGCCGAGGGCAAGGCCGTGGCGGAGGCGCAGGGGATCGTGCTCGACGCCGATCCTGAGGAGCTGATCGACCACGCGGCGCAACCAGGCGTGGCGTACGACCACAGGGCCAGCATGCTGCAGGACGTGGAGGCGCGGCGGCAGACGGAGGTCGCGTACCTGAACGGCGGCATCGTCCGCTTCGGGCGGGAGCACGGGGTGTCGACGCCGCTCAACGAGGCCGTCGTGGCCCTGATCGAGGGAGTGGAGCACGGATGGAAGCAGTAGACGTGATGGTCGGGGCGGAGCTCGAGCGGCGGCACGCCCGTGTCCGAGAGGCGATGGCGGCCGCGGAGCTCGACGCCTTGATCGTGTCGGGGAGCGAGTACTCGGGTTTCGAGGGGGCGGTGACGTACCTGTCCGGCTTCCAGATCGTCCACCGCTACGCGTACGTCGTGCTGCCGGCGGAGGGGGAGCCGCAAATCGTCTTTCCCACGGAGGCGCGCTACGTCGGCCGGCACGGGACGGCGCAGCTCGAGCAGGTGTTCGTCGACCTGCCCGGCGCGCACATCGCGCAGCTCGCGCGCGATCGCGGCTGGCGCCGCGCCGGCGTCTACGGACTCGACTACGTGATGACGGTGCGCGACCACGCCGCACTCGTCGGGAGCGCGGAGCTCGTGCCGTTCGACGTCGAGTTCGACCTTTCCCGCGCGGTGAAGAGCGACCTCGAGCTCGGGTCGGTGCGCGAGAGCGTGCGCATCAACGAGGACGGCTTCGAGGCGTTCCACGCCGCCTACGCGCCCGGGCGCAGCGCGGCGGAGGTGATGGCCGCGGCCGAGCGCCTCTTCGTCGAGCGCGGCTGCGGCCGGCTGACGATGAACATGGTGCTGACCGGCGCCGAGTTCGCGATCGCGCGCGACGACTTCGTGCTCGGCGACTTCGTGTTGCCCTCGCTCGAGGTGGCGGGGCCGGGGATGCACTGGGTCGAGGTGTCGCGCGCCATCGGCGAGCCGAGCGACGAGGTGCGCCGGATGTTCGAGGCCTACGAGGAGTACCACGCCGCCGCCCGCACGGCGATGCGACCGGGCGCGACCGCGCACGACGTCCACCGGGCGGTCTCGCGCGGCTTCACCGAGCGCGGCTGGCAGCTCGGGCACGTGACCGGCCACTCGATCGGGATGACGATGATCGAGCACCCGAAGATCGGCGAAGGCGTCGAGGTGGAGCTCGAGCCGAACATGGTCTTCTCGATGCACCCGCACGCGATCGGCGCCGACGGCGAGACGTGCCTGTACATGCAGGACACCTGGCTCGTGACCGAGGAGGGAGGCGAGCCGCTCTCGCGCCTGCCGCTGCGGATCTACGATGCGCCGGGGACGGATGTCGGCGCCAGCTGATCTCGCACGTCGCCTCGCCGTCGCGCGCGGCGACGAGCCCGCCGACCTCGTCGTCCGCGGCGGGCGCGTCCTCTCGGTCTTCACGCACGAGTGGCTCGACTGCGACGTCGCCGTCTGCGACGGCGTCGTGGCGGGGCTCGGGCGGTACGAGGGGCGCGACGTGCTCGACGTCGACGGCGCCTTCGTCGCGCCCGGGCTGATCGACGCGCACGTCCACCTCGAGACGTCGAAGCTCGTGCCGTCGGAGTTCGCGCGGCTCGTGCTCCCGCTCGGTACCACGGCGGTCGTCGCCGACCCGCATGAGATCGCGAACGTGCTTGGCACGGACGGCGTCCACTGGCTCGTCGACGTCTGCGCCGACCTGCCGCTCGACGTCTACTTCACGGCGTCCTCCTGCGTCCCGGCGTCCCGCTTCGAGTCGCCCCGTCGGCCGTTCGTCGTCGGCGACCTGCAGAGCCTGCTGCGCCGGAAGCGCGTGATCGGCCTCGCCGAGATGATGAACTTCCCCGGAGTCGTGGCCGGCGACGAGCGCGAGCTCGAGAAGCTCGCCGTCGAAGGCGCCGAGCGGGTCGACGGCCACGCACCGGGGGTGCTCGGCAAGGCGCTGCAGGCGTACGCGGCCGCCGGGATCCGCTCCGACCACGAGGCGTTCACCGCCGAGGAGGGGCGCGAGCGGCTGCGGGCCGGGCTCTGGCTCCTCATTCGCGAGGCGTCGGCCGCACGGAACCTGCGTGCGCTGATCCCGCTCGTCGCGGAGTTCGGCCCTTCGCGGATGGCGTTCTGCACCGACGACCGCGAGCCGGAGCACATCGCCGCGGACGGTCACGTGAACGCGATCGTGCGTGACGCCGTCGCGCTCGGCGTCGAGCCCGCGGACGCGCTCACGATGGCGTCGCACCACCCGGCGCTCTGGCACGGGCTCGAGCACCTCGGCGCCGTCGCGCCCGGCTACCAGGCCGACCTCGTCGTCTTCCCCGACCTGGAGCGCTTCGTGCCGACCGTCGTCCTCAAGTACGGCCGGCCCGTCGAGACGATCCCGCAGACGCCTGTGCCGGAGTGGGTGCGCCAGAGTGTGCGGCTGCGGCCGGTCGTCGCGGAGGACTTCCGCATCCCCTGGCCAGGCGGCGCAGCCCGGGTGATCGGCCTCGTGCCTCGACAGATCGTGACGGAGTCGCTCGTGGAGAACCCGACCGTGGTCGACGGCTGCGCCGTCGCCGATCCCGGCCGCGACCTCGCGAAGATCGCCGTGATCGAGCGGCACCTCGGCACCGGCCGCACCGGGCTCGGCTTCGTCCGCGGGTTCGGTCTACGGAGCGGGGCGATCGCCTCGACCTTCGCGCACGACGCGCACAACGTCGTCGTCGTCGGCATGTCCGACGAGGGGATGGCGCTCGCGGTGGCGCGCGTCGCCGAGCTCGGCGGTGGTCTCGTCGTCGTGGACGCCGACCGTGTCACCGCCGAGCTGCCGCTCCCGATCGCCGGTCTGATGTCGGACCGGCCGCTCGGCGACGTGATCCGCGCGAGCGAGGCGACGGTGGAGGCGGTGCACGCCCTGGGATCGCCGGTCGAGTCGCCGTTCCAGTCGCTCGCATTCCTCGCGCTCTCCGTGATCCCGAGCCTCAAGCTCACGGATCGGGGGCTCGTCGACGTCGACCGCTTCGAGCTCGTACCGCTGCAGGCCGGCTCCCTCGTCGCGGGGTGATGCCGCGGGGCGCGGGGTACACTCGGAGCGTGAGCTGGCCGTTCGTCGTTCTGCTGGCGCTCGCCGCTGCCCTCCTCGTGGCGACGGAGTGGGGACGCCTGCAGGGGCTCGTGGGCGTCGACGCGCGGCGCGAGCGGGAGCGCCAGCGGCGGAAGGCGGGGCTACGCGTGGTGCGATCCGACGACATCGTGGACGACGCGGACGAGTTCGAGGCGAGCGTCCAGCGCGACCTCTCGCAGCTCCCGACGATCGAGGAGCGGGACCGCCGCTAGAACGACGCCGGGCCGCGCCGTAGACTCAGGCCGGTGCCGCCGCCACGGGACGAGCAGGGCTCGAGCGCGAGCCAGGACGACGCCGCTCTCGTCGCGCGCTGCCGCGCGGGCGGTGACGACGCGTGGGCGGAGCTCGTCGAGCGCTACTCCCGCTACGTCTATGCGATCGCGGTGCAGGCGTACCGGCTCTCGGAGCACGACGCGGACGACGTCTTCCAGGAGACGTTCGTCCGGGTCTACGACCGGCTCGGCACGCTGCGCGACGACGATGCGTTCCGGCCGTGGCTCGCCCAGCTGACGCGCCGGCTCTGCCTCGACCGCCTGCGCGACAACGGCCGGGTGGAGCAGCTCGACGAGGCGGACGCCGCCGCCGAGGCGGCGAACGAGCTCGACCGGCTCGACGAGGCGCTCGCGGTCCGCGACGCGCTCGGGGAGCTGACGCCGAACTGCCGCGAGATCCTCGACCGCTTCTTCGCCTGCGACGAGAGCTACCGCACCATTGGCGCGGCGCTCGACCTCCCTGCGGGGACGATCGCGAGCCGGATCTCGCGCTGCCTGCGCACGTTGCGCGAGCGGCTCGAGGGAAGAAAACCGGCCGCCGTGGAGTCTTGAGGTCGTGACGATGGAACGGCACGACGAGATCCACCTGGCGGCGCTCCTGCGCGCGCTGCCCCCGGCGCCCGAGGGGCTCGTCGCAGCGGCGGCGGCGCTGCCGCGGACGCGGCGGGACCTCGAGCGGATCGTCGTGCTCGCCGAGGAGGACGCGGCCTTCCGTGCCGCCCTGCTCGACGACCTCGAATCGGCGCTCCGGGTGGCGGGCGTCGAGCCGGAGCCGACCGTCGTCCAGGAGATCCGCCGCCGATTCCATCCCTAGACGGAAGCCACGGCGGCACCACCGACCTGCTCGCGCTGCCGCTCGGGACGTACCTGGACGCCCTCGCCGCGGGCGACCCGATCCCGGCCGCCGGTGCCGCTGCGGCGCTGGCGGCCGCGAAGGGGGCGAGCCTCGTCGAGATGGCCGCCGCGGGCTCCGACGAGTGGCCCGGCGCCGCCGGTGTCGCTGCGCAGGCCGCCGCCCTGCGCGCGCGGCTCGTCCCGCTCGCGCAGGCGGACGCCGAGGCATACGCGAAGGCCGTCGCGGCGCTGGAGCCGTCGCGGCGGCCGTCCGACGAGCGGCGCGACTACGCGCTCGGCGTCGCCCTTGCCCGCGCCGCGGAGCTCCCGCTCGCGATCGCCGAGGCCTCGTGCGACGTGGTCGAGCTCGCCGCCCACGCGGCAGGATCCTGTGCCGGCCGCGTCCGCGGCGAGGTCCTCGTCGCCGCCGTGCTCGCAGACGCGGTCGTCCGCGCGGCGGCGGGGCTCGTGCGGATCAATCTCTCGACCGTCGCCGGCGACGACCGACTCGAGCGGTCGCGCGCCGTCGCGGCGGCCTCGGCAGATGCGCTGCGGCGCGTGGAGGCGACCGTATGAGCGATCCCGGCCTGCCCGCCTGGAGCCTCCCCGACCACGAGCGCACGCGTATCGAGATCGAGCTCGAGTGGCCCGAGCGCGTCACCGCGGACTGGGCGTTCGGCGGCTCCACCGGCCGCGGCGTCCGTGTCTGCATCCTCGACAGCGGGATCGAAGGCGGGCATCGGCTCGTGGGCCAGGTCGAGCAGGCGGTCGCGGTGATCGCGGCCGGCGACGGCTACGAGGTCGTGGAGGACGAGGACGGCGATCCCTGCGGCCACGGCACCGCGTGCGCCGGGATCGTGCGATCTCTCGCGCCCGAGTGCACGCTCCACAGCGTCCGCGTGCTCGGCGCGGGGTACACCGGGAGCGGCGAGATCCTGCTCGCCGGGCTCGAGTGGGCCGTGGCGCAGGGCTTCGACGTGATCAACATGAGCCTCTCCACGACGAAGAGCAAGTTCGCCCACGTCCTGCACGACCTCGCCGACGACGCGTACTTCGGGCGAACGATCGTGGTCGCATCGGCGCACAACATGCCGGTCGCGAGCTACCCCTGGCGCTTCTCGTCCGTCGTCTCCGTCGGCAGCCACGAGGACTCGGATCCGCGGCTGCTGCTCGCGAACCCGTCGCCGCCGGTCGAGTTCTTCGCGCGCGGCGTCGACGTCGACGTGGCGTGGCCGGGAGGCGGCACGCTCCGCTGCACCGGCAACAGCTTCGCCGCCCCGCACGTCTCGGGGCTCTGCGCGCTCGCCCTCGCGAAGCATCCGCGGCTGGCGCCGTACCAGCTCAAGAGCGTGCTGTACCTGACCGCCGCCAACGTCGGAGGAGGACGATGACCGAGCCACGCTTCGCCGCCGCGTCCGGGCTGCTGCCCGCCGAGCACGAGCACCGTGCGCTGCTGCAGTCGATCGTCGAGACGGCGCGCGCGATCTTCGGCGCCGGCGCGTCGTCGATCTTCCTGCACGACGAGGAGACGGACGAGCTCGTCTTCGAGGCGGTCGCCGGGGAGAGTGCGGGCGCGCTCGTCGGCACCCGGATCCCGTCAGGCACCGGGATCGCGGGGTGGGTGCTCGTGACGCGGCAGCCGCTCGTCCTCGCCGACCTCCAGAACGACCCTCGCTTCGCGCGCGACGTCGCGGAGCGGACGGGCTACGTGCCGCAGGCGCTGATGGCTGCACCGCTGCTGTACGAGGAGCGGGCGCTGGGAGTGCTCCAGGTGCTCGACCCGCGCCGGGACAGCCACTCCGGCCTCGCCGAGATGGAGCTCCTCGGGCTGTTCGCGGCCCAGGCCGCCATCGGGCTCGACTTCCTCCGCCGCGGCCGGCGCGCGCGGGCGCTCGTGGACGGCGGCGGCGGTGACGCCGCGGCCGTGGCTGCGCTCGCGGAGGCACTCGAGGCCGTCGAGGACGAGCGGCGGCCGGCGTCGACACGACTGCTGCAGGCGCTCGCGGAGCTCCTGCGCCCCGCGTAGGCGAGGTACCGCCCCCGAACGCACGCGAGCCGGCGGTCGTCGGACCTCCGGCTCGCGGCCACGCCTCTCGGGGAGTGGCTAGACCAGGTCGTCGTGGCGGTGACGCTCGTCGGGCTGCGTCGCGTCGTCGTGACGGTCGGCGTCGTTCCGGTCGGCGTCGTTCCGGCCGACCTCGTGCCGGTTGTGGCGGTGCGCCTCGACGTCCGGCTCGTCCGTCGACTCGGTGGCGCTGATGTGCCTGCCCTTCTCCTGCTCCGACATTCGAATCTCCTCTTTCCTCGGGCGCCTGTGACCAGCGCTTCGACCACCAGACGCGGGATATGCCCAAGATCTTCCCTCACCCGCTTCCATTTCGCAACGATTGCTGCGAATCTCGTCTCCGTGCGGTCGCTCCTGCAGAAGACGGCGCAGACGGGTGCGGCCGCCGCCGCCGTGACGCGGAACCGCGACCTGCGGCGGCTCCTGCTCGCGTGGATCGGCTCGGTGATCGGCAGCTGGGCGTACACGATCGCGCTCGCGGTGTATGCCTACGGCGAGGGCGGCGCGATCGCCGTAGGCGTCGTCGGCGTGATCCGGCTGCTGCCCTCGGCGCTCGCCGCGCCGTTCGTCGCGATCGTCGCGGACCGGCTCCCGCGCGCGCGCGTGATGCTGCTGACGGACCTGATCCGCGCGCCGCTGATGGTCGTCGCAGCGGTCGCGATCTACTGGGACGGGCCGATCGCCGTCGTCTTCGCGGCCGTCGGCGTGTCGAGCGTCGTCGGAACAGCGTTCCGGCCGGCGCAGGCGGCGATCGTGCCGTCGCTGGCCCGCACGCCGGCGGAGCTGAGCTCGGCCAACGTCGCCGCGTCCAGCGTCGAGAGCATCGGCACACTCGTGGGCCCGGCGCTGGGCGGGCTCCTGCTCGTCGTCACGAGCCCGGCAATCGTGTTCGGCGTCAACGCTGCCACCTTCCTCTGGTCGGCGCTGATGGTCGCCGGGATCCGCCACGTCCCGGTCGCCCGGGTCGAGGGCGAGCGACCGCGGTTCCGCAGCGAGGCGTCGGCGGGGTTCCGGACAATCGTCTCGCACCGCGCGCTGCGGCTCGTGATCGGCCTGTACGCGGCGCAGACGATCGTCGCCGGCGCGTTCACCGTCCTCGTGCTGTCCGCTTCGCTCGAGCTGCTCGAGATGGGGGAGGCCGGCTTCGGCTTCCTCAACTCGGCGGTCGGCGCCGGCGGCGTCATCGGCGGGGCGCTGGCGCTGGCGCTGGCCGTGCGGCAGCGGCTCGCCAGCGACTTCGCCCTCGGCGTCGCCCTCTACGGCGCGCCCCTCGCTGCACTCGTCCTCTGGCAGGAGCCTGCCGTCGCGCTCGTGCTGATGGTGGTGGTCGGGATCGGGAACACGTTGACCGACGTCGCCGCGCTGACCGTGATGCAGCGCGCGGTGCCGGACGAGGTGCTGGCGCGCGCGTTCGGGGCGCTCGAGAGCATCCTGCTCGGGTCGATCGGGGTCGGAGCGGTGGCCGGGCCGCTGCTCGTGGAGACCGTGGGCGTCGAGGCGGCGCTGCTCGTGATCGGGATCTTCCTGCCTGCCGCGGTCCTACTCTCGGTACCGCGGCTCGCGCTGCTCGACCTCCAGGCTCGCGTGCCGGCGGGCCGGATCGAGCTCGTGGCTACTCATCCGATCTTCGCGCCGCTCCCGCAGACGACGATCGAGCAGCTCGCCGGGCGGCTCGACGCCCGTCACCTCACAGCCGGCGACGTCGTCTTCGCCGAGGGCGACCACGGCGACCGGTTCTTCCTCGTCGAGGCCGGCGAGCTCGAGGCGCACGTGGGTGCCGAGCGGGTCGCAATGGGCCCCGGCGACGGCTTCGGGGAGATCGCGCTCCTGCGAGACGTCCCGCGCACGGCGACCGTCACGGCGCGGACGGATGCCACCGTGCTCGCCCTCGAGCGCGAGGAGTTCCTCACGGCAGTCGCAGGCCACCGCCACAGCGCGGCGGCCGCCGACGACCTCGTCGCGGGCCGCCTCGGCTCGCCCAGCCCCGGTCTCGCCTGACTACCGCACGGTGAACGTCGTCCGCAGGACCCGCGTGTTCGGCAGGATCTTCGCGACGTTCTCCATGTTGCGGCTCTCCTGGTAGTCGGAGAGCTGCGCGACGAGCGTGTGGCGCCCGCGCGGGAGCGCGGCGGTGTCCACGAGGATGCGGCCGCCGACGAGGCGGGCGCGCCGCTCGCGGCCGTCGACGCGGACGACCCGCGACGCGGGGTCGACCCCGGAGCCGGCGTCGCGCGCGAGCACGACGAGGTCGTTGCCGCGCTTCACGGCGCGGGTCGCGAGCGCCAGCGCGGGCGGCGTCACGTCGTTCAGCCAGTAACGGAAGGTGAACGCGCCGGCGGCGGCGACGTCCGGCGTGTCGAAGACGACGTCGTAGGCACCGGCTGCCGGCAGCAGGGCGCCCGCCGCGCGCACCGGCTGGTCGAGGATCCGGAGGTACGGGTTGAGGTTGAGCGGGAGCGCGGTGAAGCCGACGAGGCGGTTCTCGTCGCCGGCCCGGACGATCCGGGGCTCGATGTCGACGCCGCGGCCTTGCGACGTCACCACCACGCCGAAGTTCACGGCCGGCCGCCGCAGCGTCACGCGGTAGACCCGCTCCGGCCCGGCGAGCGTCGAGGCGAGACCGAGGCCGAGGACGCGCTCGGGGTAGCGGTACTCCGAGACGAGCCGCGTGCCGCCGCGGGTCGTCGCCCTGTACGTGCCCGGCCGCCGGAGCGGCGTCGCCTTCGCACGGCCGAGCGCCGGCGCGGTGATGCGGAACCAGTATGGGATGCGGCGCCGCTCGGCGCCCCGGGAGAGGACGACGAACCCGGTGCCCTCGCCGACGGCCGCGCGCGTCAGGCGCAGCGCCACCTCGAGCGTCCCCGGGACGGTGACGGTCGCCGCCGTTGCGGGGGCCGGCCCCGACTGCGGCTCGGCCGCCACCGCCCACTCGCCCGCACCGCCGCCGGCATCCGACAGGGCCACGGTGCGCGTGAGCGTGGTAGTCCGCGCGACGTGCCCGAAGGACAGCGTCGAGGGGGAGGCGAAGAGGAGCGCGTTCTCCGCGCGGACGAGGTTGACGCTGCCGCCGCCCTCGCGCGACGGCCGTGTCTCGCGGCTGCGCGTGTCGTCGGCAAACACGCGGTCGCCGGTCTGGACGAGCGCGGACTTGACCTGCGCCGGCGTCCAGGTCGGGTGCCGCTGTTTCAGGAGCGCGGCTGCGCCCGCGACGTGCGGTGCGGCCATGCTCGTGCCGGAGAGCGTCGTCCACGAGGAGCGCGGCGCCGCCGAGAGGATCCCCACGCCGGGCGCGCTCACCTCGGGCTTCAGCTGCAGCGAGAGGGGGGACGGGCCGCTGGACGAGAAGCCGGCGACGACGTTGGCGGGCGCGTTCCGCGACGTCGAGACCGCGCCGACGGTGATCGCCTCGGGAGCGGTACCCGGGGACCCGACCGAGCCGGCGCCGAACGCCGCGTAGGAGTTCCCGGCCGAGACGACGGTGACGACGCCGGCGTGCGTTGCGGCGCCGAGCGCCTGAGCGACGATGTCCCGCGACGGCTCGATCTCGGGCTGGCCGAGCGAGAGGTTGATCACGTCCATCCCGTCCGCCACCGCCGCTTCGATCGCGGCCACGAGCTGTGGCGAGTTGCCGTCGAGCCCGACGTTCGCGTCCGTCGGGACGGTCAGCGCCTTGTAGTTCCCGAGATACGCACGCGGCGCGACGCCGGAGACGCGGACCCCCTGCGCCGTCGCGCCGAAGTTGCCGGCGGCGATCCCGGCGACGTGCGTCCCGTGCGAGGAGTGCTGGGGGTCGAACGGCTTCGCGGCGTGCTTCCAGGCGGGGCGCGGCGGCGGGAAGGCGCGGGCGACGATCACCTTCGGCGTCGTGTACGCGACCTGTCCTTTCGGGAACCCCGGCGGCATCGTGTAGCCCGCGGGGTCGAAGAAGGGGTGCGTCTGGTCGATCCCCTCGTCGACGATCCCGATCTTCATCCCCTGCCCCGCCGTCTCGAGCGTCCCGCCCCAGACGGCCGGCGCGCCGATCTGCTGCGGCCCGCGGTCGAGCAGCGTCCGGTAGCGGACGGTGGGGTAGACGCGTGCGACGCCGGGCACGGCGGCCAGACGCGCGACCTGATCGGCAGGGAGGAGCACGGCGAGCCCGTTCGCGACGACGCGATACCGGCGCGTGACTCCCGCACCGGCGATCGCGGCCTCGATCCGCTCCTCGACCGTCTCCTGCCGCGACGCGAGCGTCCGTAGGTACGCGCTGCTCGGCGGCGTCCCGAGATCCAGTCTTCTGCCGCCCGTCGCGGCGAGCGTCCGGCCCGGCCGCGCGACCGCGAGCGGGTCGGCGTCGAGCGCGACGACGACCTCGACGAGCGCCTCGGCACGCGGCTCCGTGCGTGCCTCCGCGGCGCCGAGCGTCAGCGGCAGGGCGACGACGAGCAGGAACAGGAGGAGGCGACCCCGGCGCACGCAGCGATCGTAGTGCAGCCTCGTAAGGCTCTCGTAAACCCCCGCGGGCACTCGCAGGTCGAGACCGTCGCCGCCGCCGTCGACCGAAACCCCCCCGGTTCGACGAAACGGATCGGCCCGCGGACGAGCGGACAGGATCACTCCGGGCAGCAGCAGGCGCGCGTGTACGCCGGCCGGCCGGCGGCTACACTGCGCCCGCGCGGATGTGGCGGAATTGGTAGACGCGCACGGTTCAGGTCCGTGTGCCCTTTGGGGCGTGGAGGTTCAAGTCCTCTCATCCGCATCGACCACGCGAGGCCCGCGAACCACGGGCCTCACGTGACGGTCGAGGCGCCGCTCGCTCCGCGCCCGCCGGAGCTGCCGGACGAGCTCGAGCCGCTCGACCTGGCCGATGGGGCGCTGCACGGGCTCGTGCTCGAGCGGGCCCTGATCGAGGCCGCCGACCTCGCCGACCGCGCAGCGCCCGACCTCGACGTCAGGGAGAGTGCGCTCCGCCGCGTCCTCCTCGACGGGACGGAGGCGGCGGGGCTGCGGCTCACCGACGTGCGCGTGGACGGCGGCAGCTGGGCGAACCTCCGCGCGGTCCGCGGCTCCCTCGCGCGCGTGGAGCTACGCGACCTGCGGGCGACCGGGGCGGAGCTGGCGGAGGCGGATGTGGCGGACGTGGTCTTCGAGCGGGTGCGCCTCGACCTCGCGTCCTTCCGCTTCGCCCGGCTCGCGCGCGTCGTCTTCCGTGACTGCCGGCTGGAGGAGGCCGACTTCCACGGCGCGACGCTCAGCTCCGTGCTCTTCGACGGCTGCGCACTGACCGGCGCCTCGGTCACCGCAGCCTCGTTCTCCCGTTGCGAAATCGCCGGCTGCGAGCTCATAGGGCTCACCGGCGCCGACTCCCTCGGCGGCGTCCGGATGCGGTGGCCGGACGTGCTGGCGATCGCCGATCAGCTGGCGCGTGCGGCCGGGATCGAGCTCGTCGACTAGCGCGGCGTCACAGGCTGCGCGGGTCGAGCACGTCCTGGAGGCCGTCCGCGACCCAGTTCGCGGCGATCGCGAAGAGCGCGATCCCGACGCTCGGCAGCACGAGCTCGTAGGTGCGGCCCTGGCCGATCGCGTCCTGCGCGATCGTCCCCCAGCTCGCCTGCGGCGGGTTGAGGCCGAGGCCGAGCACGGAGACGAGGGCCTCGGACAGGATCAGCGCGGGAAGCTCCAGGAACGCCGCGACGAGCAGGATGCCGAGCGAGTTGGGCAGCAGGTGCCGCACCGCGATCCAGCTGGAGCGGGCGCCGACGGCGCGCGCAGCGACGACGAACTCCCGCTCCTGCAGCGAGACGATCTGTCCGTGGACGAGCCGCGCCGTCAGCATCCAATTCACCACGGCCAGTGCGAAGACGAGCGTGAGCACGTTCGCCTGGAGGCGGACGGCGACGAGGATCACGATCAGGATCGGCAGGCGCGGCAGCGCGATCACCGCGTCGAGGACGCGCAGCAGCAGCGCCCCGAGGCGCGGCCGCGCGAGCGCCGCGACCGAGCCGTAGACGAACCCGAGGACGAGGATGAGCGCGAGTGCCGCAGCAGCCACGAGCAGCGACGCGCGGCCGCCGAGCGCCATCCGCACGAGCAGGTCGCGGCCGAAGAAGTCGGTCCCGAGCGGGTGATCGGCCGTCGGGCCCTGCAGCTTCTGCGCGAAGTCGACCGCATACGGGTCGTGCGGCGAGAGCACCGGCACGAGCAGGCACGCGGCCACGAGCGCCACGAGCAGCACGGCACCGACGAGAGCCTGCGGCCGGTGCAGGAACGCGCGGGGCGTCACGTCCGGCGCTCCCGCACGCGCGGGTCGAGCGCGGCGGCGGCGACGTCGGCGAGCAGGCTCGCGACGAGGACGAGCGCCGTCAGCGCGACCGTGAGGCCCATCACCATCGGGTAGTCGCGCGTCTGCGCCGCCGTGAGGAACCACGCCGACGCGCCGGGGATCCCGAACGGCCCCTCCACGAAGAACGCACCGGTGACGAGGAGCGCGAGCAACGGCACGGAGGCCGCCAGGAGCGGCACGAGCGAGTTCCGCAGAACGTGGACGAACACGATCCGCGGCCGGCGGAGCCCCTTCGCGCGCGCAGTGCCGACGTACGGCTCGCGCAGCACCTCGGTCGCCGCGGCACGCACGAGTCGGGCGGTGTAGCCGGCGGGTGCGAGGCCGAGCACGAGCGCCGGGACGACCTTCGCGCGCCACTCGTCCCACCCGCCCGGGACGAGGCCCCACTCCTGCACGAGCCACTTGCTCGCGATCTGCGCGAAGAGGAAGACGGGCAGGACGAGCAGCAGCGTCGCGAAGGAGGAGGCCGCCGCGTCCGCGGCGCGCCGACTCGTGGCCGCGCTGACGAGACCGAGCAGGATCCCGACCGGAACGGCGAAGAGCAGCGCGAGCAGGGCGAGCTGGATGGTGACCGGCAGGCTCTGCTCGACGACCTGGTCGACCGTGGTGTAGCGGTCGACCTGAGAGGGGCCGAAGTCGAGCGTGGCGACGTTGCGGACGTACGTGAGGAACTCCACCGGCCACGGCTCGTCGAGGTTGTAGAAGCGCCTCAGCTCGTTCTGGACGGGCAGCGGCACGCGCGCGAAGCCCGGCGGCGGCTCGAACGGGCTGCCGCCCGCGCCGCGGAGGAGCGCGAACGTGACCAGCATGCTGAGCAGGAGCACCGGGATGCTCCACAGCAGGCGTCTGAGGACGTAGGCGAGGATCGGCGGCTACGCGGGCAGTGCCGCGAGCACGTCGGCGGCGTGCGTTTTCGGCTTCACCCTGCGCATCACCTGTGCCACGGTGCCGTCGGCGTCGATCACGAACGTCGAGCGCTCGATGCCCAGGTACGTCTTCCCGTACAGCGTGCGCTCGCCCCAGACCCCGTACGTCTCGGAGACCGCATGATCGGGGTCGGAGAGCAGGGTGAACGGCAGGCCGTACTTCTCCTTGAACCGGACGTGCGACGACTCCTCGTCCGGGCTCACGCCGAGGACGAGGACGCCCCGGCTCTCGAAGTCGCCCCACGCGTCGCGGATGCCGCACGCCTGTGCCGTGCAACCGGGCGTGTCGTCTTTGGGTAGAAGAAGACGACGACCGGGTTGCCGCGGAGCGACGACAGCGTCACAGGCTCGCCGCCCGCGCTCGTGAGGGTGAAATCGGGGGCCGGATCTCCTGCTGCGACCATGGCTCGTCCTCCTCCGTCGCGCCGTCGGCACGTGCGCGTCTCGTGTCGGTGACCGTGACGGCGAGCTCCTCGTGTCGCACCCGTCTGGCAGTTCGAGCCTACCGGGAGCGCGTGAGGCCGGGTCGCGCGTGAAGATTCGACACCCCGTTGCGTCTAGAGGGCGAGGAGACAGCTCGGCCTGCCCGCCCGCGGCCGGAGCGGCAGCAGGGCCGTCGCTAATGTCCGCGAGGATGCTCTCGGCGCACGGCCCCCTCGCCTTCCTCGTCGTCGCCGTTCCGGCCTTCGCAGCGCTCGTCGGCGGGCTCGTGTACTGGCGGCGGCGGGGCGCCGGCCACGTCGTCGCGCACGCGCTTGCGCTGGCGCAGACACTGCTCGTGGCGCAGGTCGGGCTCGGGCTGCTGCTCCTGTCGGACGGCCGTCGCACGGGCGACGACCTGCACTACCTCTACGGGTCGCTGTCGCTCGGCGCGATCCTCGCCCCGTGGCTCTACGCCCCCGAGAGCGGCCCGCGGCGGCTGTTGTGGTTCGCCGGCGCGTCGCTGCTCGCCGCCGCCCTCGCGGTGCGCGCCTTCATGACGGGGAGCTCATGACTCGGCTGCGCGCGTTCTTCGCAGACCTGAACCCGGCAGTGCGCGGTTTCCTCCTGATCGCGCTCGTTGCCGGCGTCGTGGTCGTCCTCTCCCTGGACGAGGTGCTCGCGACGGTCGGCGGGCTGCTCCGGATCGCGTTCTTCCTCGCGATCGCGTTCTTCCTCTTCCTGCTCTGGCGTGAGCGCCGCAGCGACATCGAGACCTGGTCGGAACGAAGCCGCTGGGTCTTCTACGGCGCCGTCGGGCTCGCCGTCGTCGACATCGGGGCGTACATCGGCCTGCGGCCGAACGGGCGCGACGCGCTCGCGTTCTTCCTCGTCCTCGGCGCCTGCGTCTACGCGGCGGTGCGCACGTGGCGGGGCGAGCACCAGTTCGGCTGACGCCGACCGGCCGTCAGGTCGCGACGCGCGCGGCCGCGCCGTCGAGCGCGTCGAGGGCGGCGCGGACCGGCATCGCCTGGCCGACGAAGATCGGCGTGTCGCGCTCCGTGTACCGCGAGGCCTCGCTCTCGCGCAGCGTCAGCATCAGGTGCATGAAGTCGGACGGTTCCTCGCACTCGAAGGCCGTCATGAACTCCTGGTCGTCGATCCCGAACGAGTACGTCGTGTGGTTCTGGATCGACGCGAAGCGGGCGCCGATCGCGATGTGCTCGTCCATCGCACGCTGACGCTCCTCCGGCGCCAGCGCGTACCACGGCCGCACCTTCACGAACGGGTACACGACGAGGTACGGGTGCCCGCGGGGCACGATCTTCCGCGCGCGCCTGGCCGACGTGTACTGGGACGGCTTCGTCGTCGCGAGGTAGGAGTACGGCGTGTCGAGCCAGCCGGCGAGCGGCGTCGCGTTCAGCGCGGCGCCGAGCACGCCGAGGTCCTCGTACCGCTCGGTGATCTTCCAAAGGAAGAAGTCGCAGTCCGGCCGCACCCCGGCGGTGGAGTACGCTCGGAGCTCGAGCCGCTCCGACCACGCCTCCACGACCTCCGCGAAGGCGTCCTTGGCCGCGGCCCGTTCCTCGACCGGCAGCCGCCGCCACGCGGGATCGACGCGATAGAAGGTGTAGGCGACGTACTGGCCGCTCTGCTGCTCCGCGCTCACGGAGCCATCGTACGCGAGGGTGTTTCGGCGGCCACCGGGCTGAGCAGCGCGAAGACCTCCGAAGAGGTGTTCAGCAGCCTGCGCGCGCCCGCAGGATCGCGCGCCGCACCGGCTCGAAGCTCGGCTTCCGCGTGCCGTCGATGTAGTGCACGCCCGACTGGAACCCGTGCAGGTACGGCTCGTCCTGCGAGTGGAAGAGCAGCATCCCGACGACGTCCTCCTGGCACGCGGCGAGCTCGAGCGCCCGCCGGTAGTAGTCGGCCTGCGTCGCCGGGTCGACGACCTTGCCGGGCTCCGTCCCCCGGTACAGCGGCCGCTTCGCCGCCGGCACCTCCGTCTCGACGCCGAACTCGCTGTAGAGGATCGGGAGCCGCCCGCCGAACGCCTCCCGGAGCAGCCGCCGCAGCCTCCCGTGGTCGGCGAGGCCGATCGTGCGCGACCGCGGGTGAGGCAGGTCCGGCGGGACGTTCGACGCCTCCGGGTAGGGATGGAACGCGAAGCCGTCGAGGGGCGGTGACGGCCGGCCGCTCGCCCGGTATGCGGCGCCGAGGTCGCGCAGGAAAGTCTCGGCGGAGTGGGTGTCGCGGCCGGTGTTCGGCCGGTCGATCCCGCGCGGCGCGAGGGCGCCGCCCCAGATCCGCACCGCCGGGTCGGCTGCCTTGGCGGCGTCGTATGTGCGGGCGAGGAGCGCCAGGTACGTCGGCGCAGCCACGTTTCGTCCGGAGGCGTCGAATTGCGGGAGCCAGAAGCGGTTGATGTTGGGCTCGTTGCCGACGATCACGTCGCGGATCAGCGGGACGTCGCGCACGATCGCCGCCACGTACGAGGCGAAGTCGCGCTGCGCCTGCGGCGTCACCGGCGTCGTCGAGGAGCCGCGGTGGAAGACGGCGAGGAAGACGCGCAGGCCGCGCTCGTCGGCGCGTGACGCCGTCCGGCGCAGGACGTGCAGCTCGGACGGCGTGGGCGCTGCGTGACCCGGCTCCCAGTAGCTTGTGATCCCGAGCGCGTCGAACCCCGCCGCCGGGAGCTGGTCGAGCATCGGCCCGCCGTGCCGCGCCTGGTCGTCGACGGCACCGACGACGAACCGGGCGAGCGGCGCCGGCGCCGACGCCTTCGGCGTGCCGGCCGGCGGCGTGGGCGGCGATTCCGGCCTTTGTGTTGCAGCAACACTTGCTCCCGGCAGCGGCTCGGCCTCCGGGGGAGCTGCCGCCGCCGTCGTGCCGCCGGCCGGAGGACTTTGTGTCGTATCGATACGAGCATCCGGCGGCTGCGGCGTCGTGCGGGGCGCTTGTGCCGCGCGCTCGTCGCCGCCGCAGCCGGCGAGGGAAAGGGCGACGAGCACCGCGCAGAGCGGCGCGCGCCGGCGCCTCACGGGAGGCGGAACGGCGCGCTACGGCGCAGGACGCTCGGCCCCGGGTTGACCGGGTGGACGAGCGAGACCTCGAGGCGGTACCGCCCAGGCCGGACCTTCCGCTTCAGCGACACCCTGAGCGGCGTCTCCGCCTTGCCGCGGCCGCTCGCCGCCGCGGTCGTCGCCGTCCCGGGAAGCCGGACGAGCCGGGCTCGGTAGACGCAGTCCAGGTCGCAGCGAAGGGCCATCGAGACCATGCGCGGCGCGAACGACACGGTCGGCTTCACGACGAGCGGCGGGCCGCAGCGGGCGATGGAGCCGCCGCGTGTCGCCGCGAGCGCCTCGCGGACGGCCGACAGGCTCGTCTTCGGCGTCCCGTCTGCGTAGTACACGCCCGACTGCCACGCCGCGAGGGCCGGCTCGTCGTGGGAGTGGAAGAGCAGCATCCCGACGACGTTGGGTTGGCAGTACGCCAGCTGCAGCGCGCGCCGGTAGAACGCCGCCTGCGTCGGCTCGTCCACGGGGCGCGTCGTCGTGGGCTCGGTGCCCGTGTACGCAGAGGCCTTCTCGGACGGGACGATCGTCTCGACGCCGAACTCGTCGTAGAGGATCGGCAGCGTGGAGCCCGGCTGTGCCGTGCCGTCGAACGCCTCGGCGAGAAGCCCGACGAGCCTCTCGTAGTCGATCAGCCCGAGGTGGTCGGGGTCTGCCGGGCGGGTATCCGGCGACTTGCTGGAGTTGTCCGCGTACGGGTGGAACGCGAAGGCGTCCATCACCGGCAGCGTGCGCCCGCTCACGCGGTAGGCAGCGCCGAGCTCGCGCAGGAAGCGGGTGGGCGAGATCGTGTCCCGCCCGGTCCCCGGCCGGTCGACGCCGCGCGGCGCGAGCGCGCCGCCGTAGACCTTCAGCGCCGGCGTCACCGCCTTCAACCGGTCGTACGCCGTCGCGAGCAGCTCGAGGTAGGCGGGAGCCGACGCGCCGCTGCCGTCCGGGTTGAACTGCGGCAGCCAGAAGCGGTTCAGGTTCGGCTCGTTGCCCAGGATCACGTCGCGAATCGACGGGAGCGAGCGGGCGATTGACGCGGCGTAGTCGGCCAGCTCGCCGCGCGCCTCCGGCGTCAGCGGCGTCGTCCGCGATCCCGCGTGGTAGACCGAGAGGTAGATCCTCACGCCGCTCACGTTCGCCGCCGCGGCGACGTTACGGAGGACGTCGAGCTCGGCCGTCGTCGGCGCGGTCTCCCCCGGAGCCCAGATGCTCGTGATCCGCACCGCACGGAAGCCCGCCAAGCGGAACAAGGTCATGTTCGCCTTCGCCTCCGTGGGGCTCACGGAGCGGACGACGTCCTCGGCGGCGCCGAGGGACATCGCCGGGCCGCCCGCGTGTGCGGCAGGCGCGACGAAAAGAGCCGCGACGACAGCGACGGCTGCGAGGAGACCCCGATTCACCGCCGATACGCTAGCCGTCGATGTCGCCGGTGCGGGAGAAGCTGAACAAAATCCCAACGAAGCCCGGCGTCTACCTCTTCCGCGACGCGCGGGGGGAGGTGCTTTATGTCGGCAAGGCGAAGTCCCTGCGGCCTCGGGTGCGCTCCTATTTCCAGTCCGGCCGCGGCGACACCCGCACCAGCATTCCGCGGCTCGTGGGCCGGATCGACGACGTCGAGGTGATCGTCACCGGCAGCGAGGTGGAGGCGCTCCACCTGGAGCAGAACCTCGTCAAGCGCCACCGGCCGCCGTTCAACGTCAGGCTGCGCGACGACAAGTCGTTCCCGTACATCGCGGTGACCGTCGAGGACGAGTACCCGCGCGTCATGTTCACTCGGGAGCGCCATCGGCGTGGCGTCGTCTACTTCGGGCCGTACGCGAACGCGAAGAAGGTGCGCGAGACCCTCGACGTGCTGAACCGCGTCTTCCAGTTTCGCCCGTGCGAGGGCCCGAAGCCGGGTCGGCACTCGGGGATCCCCTGCCTCGACTACCACATCGAGCGCTGCCACGCGCCCTGCGTCGGGTACATCACACCCGAGCTCTACCGGGAGCTGATCGACGAGGTGATCGAGTTCCTCTCCGGCAACACGAGGCCGATCGTCCGCGCGCTCGAGGCCCGCATGCGGCAGGCGGCGACCGAGGAGCGGTACGAGGACGCGGCCCGCTACCGCAACCGGCTGTTCGCGATCCAGGGCCTCGCCGAGCGACAGGGGGCCGACCGCCGCGAGATCGGCAGCGTGGACGTGATCGGCGTCGCGGCCGCCGGCGACCGCGCGGCGGTGCAGGTGTTCCCGCTCCGCGGCGGCAGGATGATCGACCGCTACGCCTTCCACCTCGAGAACGTCGAGGGGCAGGACGTGACGACGGTGCTGGAAGCCTTCTGCCTGGAGTACTACGGCACCTCGCCGTCGATCCCGCCGCAGCTCGTCGTGCCGGCCGAGGCGACCGGGACGGAAGCGCTCGAGCAGTTCCTCTCCGAGCGGCGCGGTGCGCGGGTGGAGGTGCGCGTGCCGATGCGGGGCGAGAAGCGTCGCCTCGCGGAGCTCGCGGCGCAGAATGCCGCCCTCGCGCTGGAGTCGGATGCGGCGCAGAGCGAGCAGAAGCGCCTGCGGCGGGTGGAGGCGCTCGAGGAGCTGCGAGAGGCGCTGAACCTCGAGTCGCTGCCGCTGCGGATCGAGTGCTTCGACATCTCGAACATCCAGGGCCAGGAAGTGGTGGGCTCGATGGTCGTCTTCCAGGACGCGCTGCCGAAGAAGGCGCACTACCGGAAGTTCGCGGTGCGCGGGGTGGAGGGGCAGGACGACTTTGCGTCCATGGCCGAGGTGGTCGCGCGGCGCTTCGCCCGTCTCGGCCAGACCGGGGAGGAGCACGACGACGGCTTCGCCGGCGCACCGAACCTCGTCGTGATCGACGGGGGCAAGGGGCAGCTGGCGGCGGCGCTGGCTGCGATGCAGGCGTACGACCTGCCGCGCGTGGCCGTGATCGCGCTCGCGAAGCGGATCGAGGAGGTGTTCGTCCCGGGCCAGGCGGAGCCCGTCGTGCTCGACCGGCACAACGCCGGCCTCCAGCTGCTCCAGCGGGTCCGCGACGAGGCGCACCGCTTCGCGCTCGGCTTCCACCGGCAGCGGCGTGCGGTGCGGGCGCGCGGCTCCCTCTTCGACACGCTCGAGGGGGTGGGGCCGGCGCGCCGCCGCGCGCTGCTCAGGCACTTCGGCTCGGCGGAGAGCGTCGTCGCCGCCTCGCAGGAGGAGCTCGAGGGCGTACCCGGCCTGCCCGCGAAGACCGCGCGGCAGATCTACGCGCAGCTGCACAAGACCGGCCGCGGCTGACCTGCCGCAGGACGCCCCCCCTGGCCCGCCGTAAGCCTCTAGCGGCACGAAGTCGGCTCGATGACGGCGCACGTGACGTGGTAGCGCGCGCCGAGTTGGTCTCTGAGACCAGCCGCGGCGGGGCCGGAGACGTCGCTCGGACGGAACGACAATGGTGCGCGCTTTCGACACCGAGCTGGCGCACAGCCGTATCCCCGGAGGTGGTAGCGCACCGAGGCTGCGTCTCTGAGACGGTGTCGGCCGTCGCGCGCACACGGCTGCCGCCGCGGGCGGTGCGGCGCCTGCGGTAGAAGCGCGGCATGGGGGAGGAGCGGGAGGCGAGGGCCGCGACCGGGCCACGGGCGGCGTGGCAGGTGCTGAGACGGCGGGACTTCGGCCCCTACTTCGTCGGCAACGCGTTGTCGGCGAGCGGGACGTGGTTCCACAGCCTCGCCGCGGCACTCCTCGTCTACCGCCTCACGGGGTCCGAGTTCCTGCTCGGCGTGCTCGCCTTCTCGCAGTTCGGTGCGATCGTCGTCCTCTCGCCGTGGGCGGGTGCCGCGGCCGACCGCTTCGACCGCCGGCGGCTGCTGCTCGTCGTCCAGCTTGCGGCAGTCCTGTTGTCGGCCGGGCTCGCGCTGCTGGCGTTCCTCGGACTCGCGAATGCGTGGGTCGTGATCGGGTTCACCCTCGCCCTCGGCGTCACGAGCGCGCTCGCGTCGCCGGCGCAGCTGGCGCTCGTCGCCTCGCTCGTGCCGCGCCGCGACCTCCAGACCGCCGTCGCGCTGAACTCGATGACGTTCAACGTCGCGCGTGCGCTCGGCCCGATGCTCGCCGCGCTCTGTGTCGCGACCCTCGGCATCCCGGCGTCGTTCGCGATCAACTCGCTCTCGTATCTCGTGCTCGCTGCGGCCCTGCTCGTGATCCATCCGCGCCCGCAGGAGCGCGCGGTGGCGCCCAAGCTGCGCGAGAGCCTCGAGCTCCTCCGCCGGGACCCGCGCCTGCTCGGTTACCTCCTGATCGTCGCCGTCGTCGGCTACGCCTCCGACCCGGTGAACACCCTTGCGCCGGCGTTCGCGGAGGAGTTCGGGCGGCCGGACACGCATGCGGGGTTCGTGATCGGCGCGTTCGGCGCCGGTGCCGTCACCGCCGCCCTGGTCGTCGCCGGCCGCACTGCCGGCACGAGGCGCACGATCGCGGCGACGCTCGTCATGCTCGGCCTGGGGATCGGCGCGTTCGCGCTCTCGCCGTGGCTGCCGCTCGGGTTCGTCTTCCTCTATGTCGCCGGCTTCGGCTACCTCGCCTCGAACACGGCGGCCACGACCCGGCTCCAGCTGGGCGTGGACGAGAGCCAGCGCGGCCGGATCATGGCGCTCTGGACGGTGGCGTTCCTCGGCCTCCGGCCGCTCGCGAGCCTGCTCGACGGCGCGCTCGCCTCGGTCGCCGGCGTTCGCGTGGCCGGCGTCGTCCTGGCGCTCCCGGCCCTCGCCGCGGCGCTCGTGCTGCTCAGCCCACTCGGGCCTGGCGGCGCCCGAGCGTCCCGCGCGACCGCGCGGGCTCGGGCCTGACGAAGGCGGCGCCCGGCCGCGGTTCAGCCTCCGGCCGCCGGCCGGCGCCCGGCCGTCTCCCGCCAGCGCACGTGCCCGAGCATGAGGAAGATGGCGGTGAAGCCGACGGCGACGTTGACGGCGATCAGCGTCACCTTCATGCCGACCGAGAACGCGAGCAGCCGCGCCCGCTCGACGCCGGAGAAGACGTAGACGAGGAACGCCTGCTCCGTCCCGATGCCGCCGGGGGAGACCGGCACGAGCGTCGCGAGGCTCTGCGTGACCTGGACGAGCAGCACGTTGCGGATCGACTGCTCGATGCCGAAGGCGTCGAGGAAGAACCAGATCGCCACGAACCGGAGCAGCCAGTCGCCGGCCTGCCACGCGGCGACGCTCCGCAGGTAGCGCCGTCGGTCGTTGAGGACGACGATGCCCTGCGCGAGCCGCGCCTTCAGGTCGTGCACCCGGAAGCGCAGCCACATCCCGCCGAAGACGGCGAAGATCGTGAGCGCGAACGCGAGTGCCACGGCCAGCTCGGGGCTGCGGCCGATCCAGCGGAAGTCGAAGCCGGGGAGGCTGCCGAGGGCGCCGACGCTCGGCAACACGCCGAGCGTCAGGGCATACGCGAAGATCAGGCCGCCCATCGCCAGATCGAAGAGCGAGAGCACGAACAGGGTCGCGGCGAGCGTCGTGTACGTCGCCCCGGCCACGCTCCGGTGCACGAGGTAGAGCCGCACCGCGTCGCCGCCGCGCGCCGGCAGGAGCGCATTCACGCCGACACCGGCCACGTAGGCACCGTAGATCGAGCGCTGCGGCACGGGCTCCTCGGGATACGCGGCGGCGATCGAGTTCCGCCACGCGCGGCTCGTGCAGTACGTCTTCAGCAGGTGGACGAGGACGGCGAGCCCGAGTGCGCCGAACTCCACGGCCGCGAGCTGCTCCGCGAACACCCGGAGCGCGTGGAGGACCTGGCCCACGCGACCAGGCTAGACCGGCTCAGCGACCGGCGTCGGGCGCCGCGGTGCCGTCGCCGTCGCTCGCGAGCGACGGGTAGCGGTAGTCCGTCGCCGGCAGGAACGTCTCCTTCACCGTGCGCGGGCTGACCCACCGGATCAGGTTCCACATCGACCCGGCCTTGTCGTTCGTCCCCGAGGCGCGCGCACCGCCGAACGGCTGCTGGCCGACGACGGCGCCGGTGGGCTTGTCGTTGACGTAGAAGTTGCCTGCCGTGTAGCGCAGCGCCTCGTGTGCCTGCTCGATCGCCATCCGGTCGTCGGCGAAGACGGAGCCCGTGAGCCCGTACGGGGACGTCTCGTCGACCAGCCGCAGGGTGTCGTCCCAGCGGCTGTCGTCGTAGACGTACGTGGTGACGACCGGCCCGAAGAGCTCCTCCCGCATCGTCCGGAAGCCGGGGTCGTCGGTGGCGATCACCGTCGGGCGGACGAAGTAACCGTCGCTGTCGTCCACGTCACCTCCCGCCACGATCTCCGCGCCGGCGCCGCGCGCCTCCTCGATCGCCTCCCGCTGCGTCCGCAGCGAACCGCCGTCGATCACGGCGCCCATGAAGTTCCCGAAGTCGCTCACGTCCCCCATCGTCAGCTCCGTCACCTGCTCGGCCAGCCGCTCTCGCAGCGCCGGCCACATGCTCCGCGGTGCGTATACGCGCGAGCACGCGGAGCACTTCTGACCCTGGTACTCGAAGCCGCCGCGGACGATCGCCGTCGCCACCTCGTCCACATCGGCGGTCGTGTGCGCGAGGATGAAGTCCTTGCCGCCCGTCTCCCCGACGATGCGCGGGTAGTTGCGGTAGCGCGCGATCGAGTCGCCGA
>DASQNG010000020.1:0-5912 GCA_035645095.1 Gaiellaceae bacterium
GGCGCGAGCGGCACGAACCAGACGCCGTCCGGGAACGACTCCGCCAGCGCCTGGGCGGCGGCGAGCCCGAGCCGCGTCTTGCCGGTGCCGCCCGGCCCGGTGAGCGTGAGCAGGCGCGCGCCGCCCCGAATGAGCGAGGTCACCGCGGCGATCTCGAGCTCCCGGCCGATCAGGCGGGTCGCCGGCGCCGGCAGGCTCGCCGCGCCGGACGGAGCGGGCGGCAGCAGCGTCGGGTCGTGCCGCAGCAGGCGGCGCTCGAGCTCCCGGAGCTCGGGGCCGGGCTCGACGCCGAGGTCGTCGACGAGCAGACGACGGGCCGACCGGAACGCGGCGAGCGCCTCCGCCTGACGACCGGCACGGTAGAGGGCGAGCATCAGGTGGCGGTGCAGCCGCTCGCGGTAGGGCTGCTCGGCCACGAGCGCCTGCAGCTCCGGCACGAGCTCCTCTCCCGCCCCCGCGTCCAGCTGCGCCGCGAGGCGCCGCTCGAGCACGACGAGCCGCAGCTCGTCGAGCCGCGGCGCCTCGGTCCGGGCGAACGGCACCTCCCGCAGGCCGCTGAGCGGAGGTCCGCGCCAGAGCGCGAGCGCCTCCGCGAGCAGCGCGGCGGCGGCGGCCGGCTCCTGCTCGTCCCGGGCGCGGCGGAGGAGGGCCTCGGCCCGCTGCAGGTCGACCTCACCGGCGGCGACGCGCAGCAGGTAGCCGTCGCCGCGCGTCTCGAGCCGCTCCCGCCCGAGCAGCTTGCGGAGCGCGTGCGCCGCCACCTGCAGCGCGTTCGCGACGCTCGCCGGCGGCCGCTCGCCCCAGAGGCCGTCGACGAGCCGCGCGCGCGGCACCACCTCGTTCGGGTGCAGCAGAAGGAGCGCCAGCAGCGCCGCCTGCCGCGGGCCGGGCAGCGGCAGCGCCTCTCCGTCCCTGCGCACCTCGAGCGGCCCGAGCAGCCGGAACTCGAGCGCCGCTGCCCCCTCCCCGCCCACCCCGTAAGCCTGCCGTAAGGCGGTCGTAAGCGGAAGCGCCGATCGTCGGTGGCGTCAACCCCCCGCCCCAGGAGGCGCAGATGCTCCGAGCAGGAGACACGATCGAGAACCCGGTGACCGGCGAGCGGATCACCTTCCACCGGACGTCCCGCGACACCGACGGCGAATCCGTCGTGATCGAGGTGGCGGTGCGGCCCGGCGGCTTCGTGGCCGCGGCGCACGTCCACCCGCACCAGGAGGAGCGCTTCCAGGTGCTGCGCGGCAGCGTCGGCTTCCGCCTCGGCCGCACCCGCAGCGTCGCCGGCCCCGGCGAGCGGCTGACGGTGCCCGCGGGCACTCCGCACGCGTTCTGGAACGCCGGCGAGGACGAGGCGCTCTTCGTCTGCGAGGTCCGCCCCGCACTCGCCTTCGAGCAGCTGCTCGAGACGATGTTCGCGCTCGCCGCCGACGGCCGCACGAACGCCAAGGGGCTGCCGAACCCGTTCCGGCTGGCGGTCATCGCCGAGCATCACTTCGAGGAGGTGCGGCTGCCGTTCCCGCCGGCGTGGCTGCAGCGGGCGGGTCTCGCCCTGGGTGCGCCGCTCGGCCGGCTGCTTGGCTACGAGCCGACCTACGCCCCGGAGGTAGGGGCGACCGCGCACGTCACCGCATGAGGCGCGTCGTCTTCCTGACGGCGCTCGTCCTCGCCCTGCTCGTCCTCGCCGCGGCCGGCTGGCTCGTCCGCGGCGCGGGCCGGGCACTTCGACCCCCGATCCGAAAGAGAGGAACCCGATGCTCGACTCACCCCGCTCCAGCCGCCGGCTCGCCGCATTCGGCCTGATCGCCGGCCCCCTGCTCTACCTCGTCTCGTTCGTCCTCCAGCCGTCGTGGAGCGACGACACCGCCACGTACCTCTCCGGCGTCGCCGCGAACCAGGGCCAGCACGCCGCCTGGGCGGGCTTCTTCGCCCTCGGCGCTCTCGTGCTGCTGCCGGGGCTGCTCGGCGTCGCCAGGCTCCTGCGCGGTAGCCGCGGCAGCCTCGGTCGCGTCGGCGCGATCGCGTTCGGCCTCTCGGCCGTGATGATCGGCGGGCTCGTCCTCGCCATCGCCGTCACCGAGATCGCGATGGTCGCCCCGGCCGCCGATGCGGCCCAGATGGGCGCGCTCTACGACCGTACCGAGGAGCTCACCTTCGCGACCGTGGTGTTCGGCGTGCTCTGGTTCGGCGGCTTCGTTCTGGGGACGCTCGCGCTCGCGGTCGGGCTCGTGCTGCGGCGGGTCGTGACGCTGCTCTCGCCGCTGCTGCTCGTCGTGTGGCTCGGGACGATGTTCTTCTTCGACGGCCGCAGCGGGACGATCGTCGGCTGCGCGCTCCTCGTGGCGGCGTTCGCGCCGCTGGCACGGAGGATCGCGACGCTCGAGGACGAGGAGTGGGCGCGCTGGCAGCCGCTCCCCGACGAGGCCGCCGAGTACGCGCCGGCCGGGGCGCGCGCGGGCGCGCACGCCTGAGCCGTCCGGGGCGGGTGGCCTGCAGGGTCACCCGCCCCCACCGCGTGTGCCGAGGCGGGTGCAGCGGCCCCGGCCGCAGTCAGACGGTGAGCACGATCTTCCCGCGCGCGTGTCCCCGCCCGAGGTGGTCGAGCGCCTGCCGGACCTGGGCCAGGTCGTACGTCTGCTCGACGACCGGCTTCAGCCTCCCGTCGGCCATGAGGTCTGCGAGGAAGCGCATGTCCTCCTTCGTGAACTTGGCGATGAAGAACCGTGACCTGCCGCCGCCCCGCAGCCGCCCCGCCACCGCGAGCCCTGCGATCTTCGGGAGCGGCCCGAGCACGGAGTTGTGGGAGACGCTGCCGGCGCCGACCGACACGAAGCGGCCGTTCGGCTCGAGCACACGCTGCAGCGCACGCCAGGGCTGGCTGCCGGCGACGTCGAGGATCAGGTCGTAGCGCTCACCGCTGCGCGTGAAGTCCTGGCGCGTGTAGTCGAGCACCCGGTCGGCGCCGAGCGAGGCGACGAGGTCGACCTTCGCGCTGCTGCACACGGCGGTGACCTCGCCGCCGAGAGCCTTTGCGATCTGCACGGCGAACGTGCCGACGCCTCCGGTCGCCCCGTTGACGAGCACGCGCTGGCCGGACTGGAGCTCGCCGTGGTCGCGCAGCCCCTGCAGCGCCGTTACGCCCGCGATCCCGACTGCGCCGGCCTCCTCGAAGGTCGCGTTCGGGGGCTTCCGCACGACGGCCTTCTTCGCGAACACGTACTCCGCGTAGGCGCCGACGGTGCCGCCGAAGACCTCGTCCCCGACCTCCAGATCGTCGACGTCGGCGGCGACCTCCTCCACGATGCCAGCGAAGTCGGCGCCGAGCCGCGGGTCCTTCGGCGTCCGAAGGCCGCTTCGGCCCATCAGGCGGATGAACATCCCGCCGGAGGCCGCGTACCACTCCGCCGCGTTCACGGACGTCGCGCGCACCCGCACCAGCACGCCGCCCTCCTGGAGCTCCGGCCTCGGCACATCGCGCACGGCGAGCCCGTCGAACCCGTACCGCTCGCGGACGACCGCGCGCATGGTTCGGCTCGTGTCGGCGCGGCCGGTCAGTGGCGTCTGCTCGTCGGTCTCGGTCGTCACCATCGTCCCTCCCTTTCGTCTACGGCGTAAGTGTACGGCGTACACTACACGTACACCGTAAGCGATGTCAATCCCGGCCGAGGGTCTACTTACTTCGTACGTTAGGATCCACAGCGATGAGCGAGGCCGCCCAGCCAGCGGACGCGCACGAGCGGCGCCTGCCGCTCACGAAAGAACGGGTGCTCACCGCCGCCGTCGCGTTCGCCGACGAGCAAGGCGTCGACGCGCTCAGCATGCGGCGACTCGCGAAGGAGCTGGGTGTCGAGGCGATGTCGCTCTACAACCACGTCACGAACAAGGACGAGATCCTCGCCGGGATCATCGACCGCGCGACCGCCGAGATCGAGCTCCCCGAGGAGCCGGACTGGAAGGCGTCGCTCCGCCGCGGCTCGATCTCGGCCAAGGAGGTCTTCCTGCGCCACCCCTGGCTCGCCCGGTTGATGATGTCCCGGCAGAGCGGCGGCCCCGCCGGGCTGCGGCGCGCGGAGTGGCTGCTGCGGACGCTCCGCGAGGCCGGCTTCTCCGGCGATCTCACCTACCACGCCTACCACATCCTCGAGGCCTACCTCCAGGGCATCACCTCGCAGCACCTGGGCGCGCACGGCGGCGACCAAAGCCTCGAAGAGCTGGCCCGCGGCTTCCTGCGCGGCCTGCCGGCGGGACAGTACGAGCACCTCGTCGAGCACGTCGAGCAGCACCTCGAGCCGGCGGAGACCCGTAGCGGCGGCTTCGAACTCGGCCTCGACCTGATCCTGGACGGCCTGGAGCGGCTGCGGGAGTCGCGCTAGCGCTCGAAGCGCGGACCGCGCCGGCGGGACGCTCGCGGTGGCCGTCCGGCATCGGTGTTCTAGAGTCGGGTCCATGCGCGTCGACCCCGGCAGCGACATCCACCGGCACGTGATCCGTCGCCTCTGCTGCCGCGCGCCGACCCCGGCCGTCGAGCACACGGAGGGCACGGGCGCCTGCGCCCGGAGCGGCCGCACCCGAACGACCACACGAGCCAGGAGAGGAGAGCGAGCAGCGTGACCGAGAGCGTCAGCGAGAGCGAGAACCCGGCAATCCCGAGCCCGACGCCGAAGACGACCCGGCCCCGGACGAACCAGGACTGGTGGCCGAACCAGCTCGACCTCGGGGTGCTCCACCGGCACTCGCCCCTCTCGGACCCGATGGGCGAGGACTTCGAGTACGCGGCGGAGTTCGCGACCCTCGACCTGGACGCGCTGAAGCGCGACCTCGTCGAGGTGATGACGACGTCGCAGGACTGGTGGCCGGCCGACTACGGCCACTACGGCCCGCTCTTCATCCGCATGTCCTGGCACGCCGCCGGCACGTATCGCGTCGCCGACGGCCGGGGCGGTGGCGGCAGCGGCGCCCAGCGCTTCGCGCCGCTCAACAGTTGGCCCGACAACGCGAGCCTGGACAAGGCGCGCCGGCTGCTGTGGCCGGTCAAGCAGAAGTACGGCCGCAAGCTCTCCTGGGCAGATCTCCTCGTCTACGCGGGCAACGTCGCGATGGAGTCGATGGGCTTCCAGACGTTCGGGTTCGGCTTCGGCCGGAAGGACATCTGGGAGCCGGACGAGATCTTCTGGGGGCCGGAGGACACATGGCTGGGCGACGAGCGTTACAGCGGCGAGCGCGAACTGGCCGCGCCGTTCGGCGCCGTGCAGATGGGTTTGATCTACGTCAACCCGGAGGGCCCGAGCGGCCACCCGGATCCGCTGGCGGCCGCGCGCGACATCCGGGACACGTTCGGCCGGATGGCGATGAGCGACGAGGAGACGGTCGCGCTGATCGTCGGCGGCCACACGTTCGGCAAGTCCCACGGCGCCGTCGGGCCCGAGCACATCGGCCCGGAGCCGGAGGCCGCCCCGATCGAGCAGCAGGGTTTCGGCTGGAAGAACTCCGTGGACGGCGGCAACGGGGTGCACACGCTCACGAGCGGGCTCGAGGGCGCCTGGACGAACGAGCCGACCCGGTGGGACAACGGCTTCCTGGAGAACCTGTTCGCCTTCGACTGGGAGCTGACGACGAGCCCGGCGGGCGCGAAGCAGTGGACGCCCACGAACCCCGAGGCGCAGGGCACGGTGCCGGACGCGCACGATCCTTCCAGGCGGCACGCGCCGATGATGCTGACGACCGACCTGGCGCTGCGCCTCGACCCGATCTACGGGCCGATCTCGAAGCGCTTCCACGAGCATCCGGAGGAGCTCGCCGAGGCGTTCGCGAAGGCCTGGTACAAGCTGCTCCACCGGGATATGGGACCCGTGTCGCGCTACCTCGGCCCGTGGGTGCCGGAGCCGCAGCTGTGGCAGGACCCCGTCCCCCCCGTCACCCAC